>PKEU01000156.1 GCA_002919195.1 bacterium | reverse complement strand
CGGAACAGATGCGCGGGCCCGTCCAGTAGACCATGACGGCCGGATCCAGCTTTTCGCCCAATTCGTGCAGGTATGGGTGGTCAGGATCTCCGTGGTAATAGGTCGGGCAAAACGTAAAGCTCAACTCGGTATCGCGCTCCTTCATGAGCGCGACGACCGCGTTGGTCACGTGCGCTTGTGCCGCCGCGAAGGTGCCAAACCGTTTGCCGGATTCGGGATCCAGCCCCGTGGGGATGTCATCAAAAAACAACCCGAAATCACGGATGCCGATCGCATAAAGCTGGCCGAGCTTGGCCGCGATGCGCTCGACCGATTGGGGATCGGCGTAGCGAATCGAAAGCCCGGGCGCGAGGGCGTAACACAGGCGGATCCCCCGTTCCCGGGCTTTTCTTGCCAGCTCCTCCAACTCGGCGAGCTTGTCTGCGGGATAAAGGCGCTCCCACCACATGCGGTGATAGGGATCGTCTTTAGGCGAATAAACGAGGAAGTTAAACCCCAACTCCGCCATCCAATCCACAAGGCTCAGGCGGTTCGCATGCGTCCACGGCTGGCCATAAAACCCTTCGATGATGCCCCGGATGTGAAACCGCACTGGCGTCCCCCATCCTCCCGGCCGGCTCACTGGCCGGCGCCGTCTTGGCTCATGCTCCGGATGACGGCCACGCTCGCGCTGCATCCCAAGCGGTTTGCGCCCGCGGCAATCATCCGCAGCGCGGTCGCCGCGTCGCGGATCCCGCCCGCTGCCTTGACGCCCATCTCGGGCCCCACCGTCTCCCGCATGAGCCGGACGTCCTCTTCGGTCGCGCCTCCGGCGATAAAGCCGGTCGAGGTCTTGACAAAGTGGGCGCCGGCCTCTTTGCTAAGCCGGCAGGCGGTCACTTTTTCGCCGTCGGTCAGGAGCCCCGTCTCCAGGATCACCTTGACCAACGCGTCGCGGCCCACAGCCTTGACCACGCCTTCGATGTCACTGACGACGGTGCGGTGGTCCCCCGACTTGAGGGCGCCCACGTTGATGACCATATCGATCTCGGCGGCGCCGTCGTCTACCGCAGCCCGAGCCTCAAAGGCTTTGGTCTCCGTGAGATTGGCCCCAAAGGGAAAGCCGGCTACCGAGCAGACTTTCACGGGGCTGCCCTCCAAAAGCCGCGCCGCGAGCGAGACGTACACCGGTTGCACACAAACCGAAGCGAAGCCGTACTCCAAAGCCTCCTGGCAGAGCCGGCGCACGTCGTCTTCCGTGGCTTCCGTCTTTAACAACGTGTGATCGATCATCCGGGCGAGCTCACTGCGGTTCATCTTGCCAACACCACCTCGCCTCGCATCGGCCGCTTGAAAATTCGTTCACGTGCCCGGCACTACTTCCAGCGTTGGCCGGCCGAGTCCTGCTGCACTTTTTCGGGCAACAGCGCGGCGGCGCTGCGAGCGCGGGGAAAGGGGCATCAGCTGGGCCCAGCTGTGACCGCCGCGGTGGATGTCATCCGCTCAATTCACACCGGAATCCCCAAGTCTTTCGCCCCCGGCGCCGATCTCACCAACTCGGGAGCGAAGCGGGCGATCACGTCCAATCCCAACTTGGCCCGGCGCACCCTTTCCACCGCCAGGCGGATCGCCGTCTCCTCGAGGTGACTCCCCGACGGGTAGATGTTGGGCGCGTTCCTGAGGCCAAACTTGATGTAAACGGGCGAAGCGACTCGCACGATCTCGGGGATCTCGTAATGCCGGACGAAGCCGCCGAAATCGTCAGGCGCCTCGACGTAGATGTCGAGAGGCATCTCCACCGCCTGGCGGATCGCCGACAGTCTCGGCAGCGTCAGATCCGTCGGCACGTTAAAGGTGCCGGCGCCGATTTTCTCCATCAGGGCAATGGAGACGGGATTGCACGCGCCCATGAGGACGGAGACCTTGACGACGAGGTTTTCCGGGAGCTCTCCCCTTTTCTTGGCCTGATCGATCAGCCACAAAACCCCCTCGTCCGCCACCAGCACGGAGCGAATCCCAAGGTCGCACGCTCGAAAGACGTCTTCAAGGGCGTAGGCCAGCTGATCGCACCCTTCCACCCGCCAGCCGATGTTTTTCCCGGCCAGGGTCAGCGGCTGGGCTCCAATGTCAAATGGACCCCGGGGCCCGACAAACAAGCTTACCTCGATACCGGCCTCCCGGCCTATGGCAGCCATCTCCCGGATCTCTTGGTCGGTGAGCAGCATGATGCCGCTTCCTTGCGAAACACGGTCGATCCGAACGTCATAGCGGCGGCACGCTTCGAGCACCGCCTCGAGGACGCGCGGGCCCTCGACGCTCGGGATCTCGACGCGGTACTGCGCCCCGTCGGGAAAGCGTTTGCCGGAGACTTGGGCCACGTCCCGCTCACGGAAACCGAGCGCTTTCAGCAAAGCTCGTCCACGCTCCACGACAGCTCACCTCACAAACGGCTGCTTGCGGGCGTGATCACCAGCAGCGACAGCCCGTGCACCGGCAGGACGATCTCCTTGCGAAATCTCCCGCCAAAAAGCGTCACGTCGTGGGGAGGCTCATAGAGCTCCAAGCCCTCCCGGGACTTGATCACCCGCAGCTGGGTCTCGGTGGGCTCCTGCGGCGACCCCTGCCGCTTCCACTCGGTGTACGCGTTGCTGTGCTCCCGGTCGATCCTAAAGTGCTTCACCCGCACCTTGTCGGTATCAAAGGGAAGGTTTTCGATCTCGAGGAGGACCTGGGTTTCGCCCTGCACGTCCCAGTCGTCGTGATGGCTCCAAAGGAGCACCTCCACCGAGCTCGTTCCCGACATGCTGGCAATGCCGTCGATTTCGGGCGGCCGGCCCGCGCCGTACATGTCTTCAAACTCCCGGGGATCCTGAGCGCCCGAGCTCGTGAGCGGCAGGCGCTTTTCCCCGGTGTAGCTGAGCGCCCGGAACAGGTTGAGGATAGGCTTGTCGATGTCGTTGGTGGCAAGGCTCCGGACGCCTTCGAAGTAGCGCTTCCCTTCAAACATAAACGCCCACGTCAGGGCGCCCGTCACTTTCGCCCCGGGCCGCCTGTGGGTGTCGAGGATGTGTTTGAAGACGGAGGCCGTAAAGCTGGGGTAATACTCGGTGTTGCGCCAAAAGAGATTGGGATTGTCGTACATGCCGGAGGCGGCGCGACCTTCGGGATCGCACTCGGATAGGTGCACTTCGAGGCCGGAAAGCTCGGGAAATTTGTCGATGACCTCCAGGTGCCGGTCGATCGACGTGATGATCTGCTTACGGGAGACCAGCTGCTTTGGAGCGCGCCGCTGAAACTGATACCCGCCGCCTTTCACGTGAAAGGAGATGAAGTCGATCGGCGTCCCCTTTTGGCCCGTGACGTGGTTGGTGCCGCGGGTCACATGCTCGAGAAACCGCTCGAAAAATTCGATGCCGCGGTGGGTGGTTGCGGGGCCGCCCACCCGAGCCTCGGGAAACGCCGCCTTGACGCCGTCGACGGTGTAGTCGTAGAGCTTGCAGTACTCTTCGACGGTCCCTTTCCAATAAAAGATGTCGGGCTCGTTCCAAAGCTCCCAGTACCACGTGGCCACTTCGTCCCGGCCGTACCGTTCGACGCAGTGCTTGACGGCGGTGTAGCAAAGGTCGCGCCACTTCTCGTAGTCCTTTGGCGGATAGCTCCACCCCGTCCGCTCATACTCCTCCTGCGTCTCGGCGCCTTGCGTGGTGAGGTCCCGGGGCATAAAGCCCAGCTCCACAAAGGGCCGGATCCCCCGGCTCACCCACGCGTCAAAGATCTCATCCCAGATTGTAAAGTCGTAGACGGGGTTTCCCGCCTCGTCCTCCGTGTAGACGTTGGTCGAGCCCCATTTGGGAACGCCGAGCCCGTTGCCGGTGCAAAACAGAAAGTGTGCCCGGGCGTAATAAGGCCGCTCCGCCAAGTCCCGGATCTTGTCCAGCAGCCGCTTGCCGTTTTTGACCGTCGTCCAGTTGCACTCGTCGTAGCCGAAGTAGGTCCAGATATGGGGCAGCTTTTCGGACCAGTCTCCCGCATCCACTCGGACGTCAACCCGTTCGGGGACATGTCCCACGCTCTTCGCCTCCCGATTTCATGTTCAGCGATCGATTTCTGCCCGGGGCGTCACCCCGAGGAGCTTTTCCCACACCTTGCCGACGGACGAATAATCGTCTTGGCCAAAACCCAGCGACCGGGCCAGTTCAAACTCGTGCATGACCGCGGCGACGATCGCCAAGGGCATCCCGGCGTCACGGGCGAGATCCGAAACATAGCGGAGATCCTTATAAGCCTTGTTGAGTTCAAAGGTGAGGGGATACTCGCCCGAGAGGATCCGGGGCGCAATCGTCTCAAAGGCCCGGCTGTTGCCGCCGCTGGCCCGCACCACTTCCCAGACGCTCTTGAGGTCCACGCCCAGCGTGGCGGCAAAGCCCAGCACTTCCGCCGTCGCCGCAACGTGCGTCAATGCCAGGTAATTGTTGAGGAGCTTGATCACGTGCCCGGCCCCGTGTCCCCCCACATAAAACACGTGGGTTGCCATAGCTTGAAACAGCGGGAGGTAGCGCTCAAAATCCGCGCGCTCACCCCCGACCATCATCGTGAGGGTGCCCTCCTCGGCGTTGGCCGGGCCACCCGTGAGGGGCGCGTCCAGAAACCGCAACCCCCGTCCGGCGAGCTCCTGCGCGATTTTCTTGGTCGAGCCGGGAAAGCTGGTGCTGCTGTCAATGATGCCCGTGCCCGGCTCCAGCAGCGAGGCCAAGCCCCCATCTCCGAGGATCGTTTCTTCCACTTCCGGGCTTCCGGGGAGGACGAGAAAGACCGCCTCGGCGCCTTCAGCGACTCCCCTAAGATCGCGCACTACCCGGGCGCCGAGACTTGCCAGGTGATCGAGGGGCTTGCGGTGCTGCAGCACCGTCACACGATGACCCGCTTTCAGCAGGTTTTTCACCATCCCGGCTCCCATGAGGCCGGCACCGACGAAACCGATGCGCACGAACAACATCCTTCCTTCGCATGGCATGTTGGTATCCACCAAGCGACAGACCGCCTTACGGCGCCTAAAGGGCGCCTGCCCGGGGTCGTCGCTCTCCTGCCCCCGTCAAGTTCAGCTCTTCGGCGAAGTGGCAGGCGGCAAAGTGGCCCGGCGCCACCTCTCGCCACGCCGGCGGCTCGACTTTGCAGATCTCTTCCGCGTAGCGGCAGCGCGGGTGAAAGCGGCACCCCTTGGGAGGCGACACGGGGTTGGCCACCTCGCCTGTCAGGACGATGCGCTCCCTCCTGCGGCCTGTGCCGGGTCGGGGTGCGGCTGAAAGGAGCGCTTCGGTGTAGGGGTGCCGGGGCTTTTCAAACAAAGCCTCCGAATCCGCAAGTTCCACGATTTGCCCCACGTACATGACGGCGATCCGGTCCGAGATATGGCGCGTCACGCTCAAGTCATGGGAAATAAACAGGTACGACAAGCCAAACCGCTCCTGGAGATCTTGGAGCAAGTTGACGATCTGGGCCTGAATCGAAACATCCAGGGCGGAGACGGGCTCGTCGGCCACGATCAGCTTAGGGTTGAGCGCCAGCGCCCGGGCAATGCCGATCCGTTGGCGCTGCCCTCCGCTAAAAGCGTGGGGGTACCTCCGCATGTGGTCTTTCTCGAGGCCGACGGCCTGCAAGAGCTCAGCCACGCGGTCGACCAACTCTTGGCCTTTTGCCACTTTGTTGATGCGCAGGGGCTCGCCGACGATATCGAGCACCGACTTGCGGGGATCCAAAGAGGAGTAGGGATTTTGGAAAATCATCTGCATATAGGGCCGTATCGCCCGGAGCCCTCTTTTGTCGAGGCTCGTCACATCGACGATGCGGTCGTCGGGAAGCCGCAGTTTCACCGTGCCTCCGGTCGGCTCGATCCCCCTGAGGATGCACTTCCCCAAGGTGCTCTTGCCGCAGCCCGACTCCCCCACGAGGCCCAGCGTTTCCCTTTCGGAAAGTTCAAAGGTGACGCCGTCCACCGCCCGGATGTATCCGGTCACCTTACGGAAAAATCCCACTTCCAGCGGGTAGTATTTTTTCAGGTCGTTAACCCAGAGAAGGGTCCTGGAACCGGTTTTTGCCGCCTCGGTCATGAGACCGCCCTCTCCTCATGGTGTAGGAAGCAACGCACATAGTGCTCCTCCTCCACCTCCACCAGCTCCGGGACGGCGGCGTCGCAAACCCCGGCCATCGCCTTGGAGCAGCGCGTCGCAAAGCCGCAAGCCGGAGGAGGGTCGATGGGAATGGGCACGTTGCCCGGGATCGCCTGGAGCCGCCCTTTCGCGCTGCTAAAGGCGGGCAGCGAATTGAAAAGCCCGATGGTATAAGGGTGCAGCGGATTTTCAAACAATCGCTCGGTCTTGGCGTACTCCACGACGCGCCCGAGATACATCACGGCGACCTCGTCGGCGACCTCCGAAATCACGCCCAGGTCGTGGGTAATGTAAAGCATCGCCATGCCGATCTGCTCTTTCAGCTCGAGCATCAGGTCGATGATCTGGGCCTGGACCGTCACGTCCAAGGCGGTGGTCGGCTCGTCGGCGATGAGCAGCGCAGGCCTGCAACACAAAGCCATCGCGATCATCGCCCTCTGGCACATCCCGCCCGACAGCTGGTGCGGGTAAGAGTGAAAGCGCACCTCGGGGTTGCTCATGCCGACCCGCCGCAGCATGTCGATGGCGATCTCTCTGGCCTCTTTGTGGTCCTGCGTCCGGTGCAAGAGCAAGGCCTCTGTAATCTGCTCGCCGATGGTGTGGACAGGCGAGAGGCTGCGCCGGGGCTCTTGAAAGATCATGGAGATCTCCTTTCCCCGGATGTCTCGGATCTCGTCGCCTTGGGGATCGAGGCGCGCCAGGTCCACGACGCTTCCATCGGCCCGGTGAAACAAGATCTCGCCGCCCACGATCTTGCCCGGGCGGGCCACCAGCCCAAGGATCGAGCGCGCCGTGACGCTCTTTCCGCAGCCCGATTCCCCGATGATGCCTAAGACCTTTCCCCGCTCGATGCGGAAACTCACGCCGTCGACGGCCTTGAGCACGCCTTCTTCCAGGTGAAAGTAAGTCTTGAGCCCGTTGACTTCCAAGAGTGTCGCGCCCATCGGCAACCACCTTTACTGGTACGGGTCCGCCGCGTCTCGCAAGCCGTCCCCCACAAAGTTAAAGGCCAGGACAGCCAGGACCACAAAGAGCCCCGGCCAAAGGAGCCACGGGTGCAAAGCGATAGCACTCACGCTTTGCGCGTCGTTGAGCAGCACGCCCCAGCTGATCACCGGCGGCCGCAGCCCAATGCCCAGAAAGCTCAGCGCCGTCTCGCCCAGGATCATTCCAGGGATCGCCAAGGTGACGCTCACCACCAGGTAGCTCATCAACCCCGGGAGCAGATGAGAAAGGATGATGTTGAGGTCCGACGCGCCCGCAAGCTTGGCCGCGAGGACAAAATCTTCTTCTCTCAACTCCAGGAGCTTGCCGCGGACCACCCGGGCGAGGTTTGACCACCCGACGACCGACAAGATGATCGTGATGGCAAAATACACTTGCAGCGTCGACCAGTTTTTGGGCATGGCCGCGGCCAAAGCCATCCACAAGGGGATCGTGGGGATCGAGAGGAGAAACTCGATCACCCGCTGGATGATAAGGTCCGCCGTTCCCCCATAGTAACCCGAGATGCCGCCCAAAAGGCACCCCAAGACAAAGCTGATCAAGATCCCGACAAGGCCCACGGTGAGCGAAACCCGCGTCCCGTAGATGATCCGGGAAAAAAGGTCCCTGCCGGAGCCGTCCGTTCCCATCAGAAACAGCGTGCCGCCGCCGTCGACGCCAAAGAGGTGCCAATCGGTTTCGATGAGCCCCCAAAGCCGGTAACGATCGCCCCGGGTGAAAAAGCGCAGGTAATACCTTTGCGACGGATCTTCGACGTAGCGGCGCCGCCACGTCACAGGGTCCAGCTCTTGCTTGAGGCCGTAGACAAAGGGCCGCAGGCTAAAGCCGTCTTGGCCGGCAAAGCGGATCTTTTGCGGCGGGACGTGGATAAAACGCGTGTTGCGGCGATACGGGTCGTAGGGCGCGATGAATTCCGCGAAAGCGGCGATCGTGTAAAAGATGGTCAAGATGATGAGGCCCAGCACGGCGAGCCGGTGCCGGAGAAACTTGCGCCACATCAGCTGCCATTGCGTCGCAGCGTAAAAGCGGCTGGTTTCGCCTGCCACCGCAGGGGAAGCGCTCACATGGACTCCCTCCTCGCCTACTCGTACCGGATCCGCGGATCGACCCACATCAGCAAGAGGTCCGAGAGAAAGGTGCCGATCACCGTCAAAAACGTGAGAAACATGACGCACGTCGCCGCGACGTACATGTCCTGGGACAACAGGGCCCGGTACATCAGGGCTCCGACGGTGGGCAGGTCCAAGACGATGGCCGTCACCGTCGCGCCCGACAAGATCCCGGGCAAAACCCACCCGATCGTGCTCACGATGGGGTTGAGCGCGACGCGCACCGGGTACCGGAGCAGGAGCGCGAGCTCTTTCAGCCCCTTGGCCCGTGCGGCTTCGACGTACTCCAACTTGAGCTCATCGAGGAGGCTCGCCCTCATCACGCGCATGACGCTCGCCGTGCCCGACAAGCCGATGACGATGACCGGGATCGGGAGATGCTTGAGCATGTCGATAAATTTGGCCAGGCTCCAGGGAGCGTTGGCGTACTCTGGAGAAAACAAGCCGCTCGCATTAAAGCCAAACAGCCGCTGGCACGCGTACATCAAGATGAGGGCGATAAGGAAGTTGGGCGTCGCAAGGCCGATAAAGCTGATCACGGTGCCGACGTAGTCGACGATCGAGTACTGGCGCACTGCGGAATAGACGCCGATCGGAATTGCGATCACATACGTCACCAGCAACGTCAACGAAGAGATGAGGACGGTGATCGGGATCCTCTGCGCCAGGAGCTCCAGCACCGGGCGGTTGTAGTCAAAGGAGATACCAAAGTTTCCCCGGACGATCTTGCTGATCCAGAGCAAGTACTGCTCGTGAAGGGGCAAATCCAGCCCATACTGCCTGCGCAGCATCTCGATCTGGGCCGCGTCCACCGTCTGCCCGCTGGTTTGCAGCTGCATGATGTAGGACGTGAGGTAATCCCCGGGAGGTAGCTGGATGATGATAAAGGCGACGACGGACATGATCGCCATGGTGAAGATCATGTAAAGAAACCGGCGTGCGACATACCTCGACATGGTTTTCCCCGCTCCTCACCCGTCGGTGATGCTGGGTCAAGAGGCGGGGAGAACCGGGCGATATGCCCGATCCTCCCCCACGGCGAAAGCGCCTGTCATTCTTTGAAGTACCACTGGTCACCTTTGTAGGGCACCCAAAACATAAAGTCGTAGGCAAACGTCCCTTCGCGGGGCGTGTTGCCCAGCCGCTCGCTGATCATGACGACCCGCGGGGCGACGACGGTGCCGATCACGTACAATCCCTCGACGTTGCGCTTGAGGATCTCGCGCCCGAGCTCTTGATAGCGGTCACTCGCGGGGTCGACCACGATAAATTGGTCGCAGAGGGCGTAGATGGTTTTGACCTCCTCGGGCGGCTCTTCGCCGGATTGCCCCCCGGTGTCAAACCACGCCTGCCATAGCGGCGCAGGATCGATGGGCGTGCCCCACGTGGGGCGGAACCTGTGGCAGCTGTCGGCGCGCATGGAAAACTCAGAGACGCCGTCATACGTCCAGGCCGCCGCATCCCGGTCGTTGGCCGGGCCGCGCTCGTAAAAGAAGAGCCGTTCGAGCTGCCGCATCGTCGTCGCGACCCCCACCGCGGACCAGTGTTCTGCCACGAGCTCCGCCACGGGCGCAAACTCTTCCGTCGTTTCCAGGACGATTTGCAACGGCCGGCCGTCGGGGCGGAGGCGCACCTGGCGGCTTCGGTCCCATACGAGCCCCATCTCGTCGAGGAGGGCGTTAGCCCGGTCAGGGTCAAACTCAGCGAAGTACTCGCCCATCCAATCTTCGTAAAAGCTCGTCATAGGAGGGGCGGTCGCCTGCCTCTCCGCGGCTTGGCCAAAGTAAAAGATCTCGTTGATCTCCTGCCGGTTGATGGCAACAGACATCGCCTGCCGAAAGCGGATGTCGTTGAAGATCTCGCGCAAGACCGGGTCCTTGTGCGTCAAGTTAAAGGCAAAGGCTGCGTCCGCGCCGCGCGTGTTTTCAAAGAGCATCGTCCGGTAGTTGCCGCTGGCTTCGTTTTCTTTGTAAAGCGGTAGGTTGGCGACGGGCAGCGGGTTTTCAGCGGCGACGTGCAGCTCGCCGCTAAAGAGCCTCAGGATCCGCACCTCGGCGTCGCGCACCAGCACCCGGGTCTGACGGTCGATGTAGGGCAGCTGGTTGCCGGCGGTGTCGACCTTCCAGTAGTAGGGGTTGCGCTCAAAGTACTTGTTGCCCTGGGCGTCGATCGACTTGAGCACCCAAGGGTTGATGGTCGGTTGGTTGACGTCGAGCTGGTCTTGCTGCCAGGCCATGTGGTGATTAAACGCCTGCCACCAGCTGTCAAACCCCTCCTGGCGCGCGAGCGCCTCTGCGTCGGGGTTGTATTTGATGTGCCATTTCTGCAGGTAATGTTTGGGTTGAAAGAACCGGCCGTTAATGTCGCTTTTGGCGAGGACGATGTCGATCGCAGGATAAGGCGCGGCAAACTGGAGCTCGATGGTGTAATCGTCGTGCTTGATCATCTTTAAGAGCTCCCCGCCGGGCATCCACACAGCTCTCTTGACGGGGGTGAGTTCGTCGTTGAGCAAGATGTCCTCGTACCAAAACATAAAGTCGTCGGCGGTGAAGGGGTGTCCATCTGACCACTTCATGCCGCGCCTTAAGTACAGCTTGACCCACGTAAAGTCTTGGGAGATCTCGATATCGCGCACGATGTTGGGCGTCAGCGTCTGGAGGTCAGGTTCGATCTGCAAGAGGTTTTGCACCCGCAACCCTTCGGCGTCAAACCCTCCCGACGTGGGGCCAAAGGCGCCGGAGCGAATCTCGCCGCCGTACCGGCCGATCTCGTCGACCGGCTCCACCACCTTGGGGTCCAGGGGCAACCGTTCCTCCACCGGCGGCAACAGTCCCGCCTCGACCAACTCCCGGAGCATGGGCGCCTCCTGGTAGGTCATCGCCCACGCCGAAACCGGCAAGACGAGCGCAAGAGTGAGAAGAATCAGAGAAACTCGCGCGGTCTTGCTCCTCACAATCACCCCTCCTTTGCTTCCCTGAACGATTGAAAGGACCGAACTCGCCGACTACGACACCCAGGCTCGAAAGCGGCCATCTACGATTGCAGGAGAAGTCCCTGTCTCACCTCCCAACCCGCGCATCGACCAAGACATCGCGACATGGGCCCGTCGATTCGCGCACAATCAGCTCTGTAGTAAATGTGGGCAGCTGGACCGGCCTTTCCGCCTCCCGCCGCAGGACAAGCCTGACAGCCTCCGCGCCCACTTCGGCAATGGACTGCTTCACGGTGGTCAGCCTGGGCCGGGATTGAGCCGCGGCGGGAATGTCATCAAAGCCGATGATCGAAACGTCCGCCGGCACCGAAAGCCCTTTGTCGTGGGCGGCATTCATGGCCCCCATCGCCATCAGATCGTTTCCCAAGATGATGGCTGTGGGAGACGGATCCAGGTGCAGCAGTTCCCATGTGATGTGATAGCCACCCTCGTACTCAAAGGAGCTTTCGCGAAGGTACTGCGGGTTGGGCTCGATGCCCAGGGCGCGAAGTTCTTGTTGAAACGCGTGGAGCCGCTCTTGATTGCAAGGCCGTGACAACGGGCCCGTCACGAGGGCGATCCTGCGGTGCTGTAACCCCGCTAAGTGGCGAACCGCCTCTTTCATTCCCTTGGCATTGTCGATGCTGATCAGGTCGGCGTCGCTTCCAGCGAAACGGTGCTCGATCGCGACGATCGGAATGCCCCGCTCGATGATCGGCTCGACGTCGGCCGCCGTCGTCAACGGAGCAAAGACGATAATGCCCGCGACCCACTTCTCAAAAAGAAGCTTGAGGTAACGCTTTTCTTTGTCAGGGTCCCGATCGGTGTTGCACAGCAGCACCATGTAACCGTGGCGGCTCGCCTCATCTTCGACAAAGCGCGCCAAAGCCGCGAAAAACGGATTGGAGACGGAGGGGATGACCAAGCCGATGGTCGGCGACTGATCCAGGAGCCCCGCCGACACCATTTGCGGCCGGTACTTCAGCTTCTTGATCGCCTTTTCAACTTTCTCGCGGGTGGACGGACGAACCCGGCGGCCGTTGAGGACTTTGGATACCGTTCCCACCGAAACGCCAGCTTCTCTTGCCACATCGCGAATGGTCGGCATCCGGCTACTCCCCTACACGTTGAAACCATCTTGCGCTATAGATTCAGGTTTGCACAATTGTTTTCAAAATCCTCCTTTTTTCATGTCTATATTTGCATTTTTACATGAACATGTTCACGTTTGACGTCGCTCTTGATAGGGCGTTCTCGTCATGGGGGGAACAATAACTGACGACCACCGAGATGCAGCAGGCATGCCAGAGGCGCCTAGGAGAGCCATGCGTTGTCCCTAGGGACGGCTCTTGGCAAAGGCCGGATCACGCGCCCCTGCCCCGGGCGGCCACCGGGAGCTTGCCGACGACCCGGTCGCCGCGCACCAGGATCATCGTTTCCGCCAAGTTGACCGCGACGCAGACGTGGTTGGGGATCACCTGGATCTTGTCGCCGACAGCAAAGGGAGCCTCGCCCGGTCCTAAAGTGATGACGCCGTGCTCTTCACTGAGGCTGCGGATGATAAGCTCGGGCCAGCCCTTGATCAGGCCAAAACCCTCCCGCTTGGGGCAGCGGTCGCTGGAGAGCGTCTTGCTCCCCGCGTCGATCACCGCCCGGTCGCCCGGGTGGACGGAGACGACCGTCGTCAGCACCGAGACCGCGCACTCGCTCACCGGCACGATCCCGTTGACCACCGTGTTGATGTCATTGAAGATGTAAGTCCCCGGCCGCACCTCGGTGACGCCTTTGACCTCCACGGCGTAGGGCGTTCCCGTCGTCGACCCAGGGCTCACTTCACGAACGTCGACTCCTGCCGCCCGCATGAGCTCGGCCGTCTCCACCAAGGCCTCCGCGTCCTGCCGGGCGCCTGCGGGCAGCTCCTCCGTGGGGCCGGCGCCGATATGCCCGCAGTGCGACATCACCCCGACCACTTTGAGCCCCGGCAGCCGGTTGACGGCCGCTCCCAGCTGGGCGGAGGGCTTCCCGGCCGGAAGTCCCATGCGGTGCAGCCCCGTGTCGACATCGATGTAGATCTCGATCGCTTTGCCCAAGGCTTGAGCGAGCTCCGAAAGCGGCTCCGCGGCGGCGAAGCTGTCCAGCGACACCTTCACATCCGCCCTCTGGAGCAGGGCCGCTAGGCGCTGC
The DNA here is from genome assembly GCA_002919195.1 of bacterium. Classification (GTDB taxonomy): domain Bacteria; phylum Bacillota; class Limnochordia; order DTU080; family RSA5; genus RSA7. The sequence goes on along the minus strand of PKEU01000156.1, from coordinate 4,679 downwards.
AGCTTAGCCTTCCCGATGGGCGGGTACGCCAGGAGGATGTCGGCAATCCCGGCGTTGGCCATCACTTCCGCCTCGTACAAGGTGGCCACCGTCACTCCCTGGGCGCCGCGCGCCAGCTGCATGTGGGCAAAATACGGCGACTTGTGGGTCTTGATGTGCGGGCGGAGCTTGATCCCCCGTTCCCGCGCCAGCTTAGCGTACCGCTCGATGTTGCGCTCCACCACGTCCAGATCGACGACCAGGGCGGGCGTATCGATCTGGTGCAAGGTCAAGACGTGCGGGCTCAAGCGCTCCGGATCCGCCGGGAAATGCGTGGACATGCGGTCACCTCTTCCTCCCTCTGCGCAATGGTCATCCGTTTCGCGCGAAACAAAAATTCCCTTTCAGTTCTCGGTGCATCTCCCGCCCTCTCGATCTTGTTAGTCGAGATGGCCTCTCACTATTCGCAATCCCTTTCGCGATCCTGCAGGAATTCCCTTTCCCAATCGGGAATGTGACGGCGATATTTAGCCAGCTCAGGCCGCATATACCCTTTGTGCGACCCAGTTTATAAAACGCTTTTTTAGGACGATTCAATGAATAGGGTTTTTTCATGAAAGGAACACCTTCATGACAGCTTACGATTACGTCATCAAGGGCGGGCGGGTCATCGATCCCGCCAACGGCGTCGACAAAAACGCTGACGTGGCCATCCGAGGCGGCCGCATCGCAGCCATCGCGGATGACATCGATCCCGGTCAAGCGCGGCAGATCTACGACGCCCGGGGGCAGGTCGTCGTCCCGGGCCTCGTGGACCTGCACGTTCACGTCTACGACAAAGTGACGCCTCTCGGCGTCGACGCGGACGAGCGGTGCCTGCGGCGCGGGGTGACGACGGTGGTCGACGCCGGCAGCGCCGGTTACTTCACCTTTCCCGGCTTTCGCCACTATGTCGTCGAGCGGGCCCGCTGCCGGGTCTTGGCCTTTCTCAACATCAGCAGCATCGGCCTGGCAGGCGCGGGCCTCGGTGGCGACGACCGGGTGCCGGGGGAGCTGGAGTCGCTAAAGTTTGCCTCCGTCGAGGGCGCCGCCCGGGCGATCGCCGAAAACCGCGACGTCATCGCGGGCGTCAAGATCCGCCTTTCCGACACCGTAGCCAACGGGGGCCTCTACGAAAAAGAAGCGTACCGGCGGGCGCTGAGGCTTGCCCGGGAGACCGGGCTTCCCTTGATGGTCCACCACGCCTTTTCGACGGTGCCGCTCGCCGAGTGCCCTGGCCTCTTAGAAAGAGGCGACATCTACACGCACTGCTTCCACGGCTTTCCCTCCACGATCGTCGATCCCGCCACGCGGCGGATCGACCCCGTCGTCTGGGAGGCAAGAGAGCGGGGCGTGATCTTTGACATCGGCCACGGCCAGGGCTCATTTAACTGGACGGTGGCCGAGATCGCGATCTCGGAGGGCTTTTGGCCCCAGGTGATCAGCACCGACCTCCACTCGGGCAACGTCGACGGGCCCGCCTACGACCTGCCGACCGTGATGACCCGCCTCTACCACTTGGGGATGCCTCTTGTGGACGTGATCGCCGCCGCGACCATCGCGCCGGCTAGGGCCATCGGCTGGGACGACCGCATCGGCACCTTAGGCGCCGGCCGGGCGGCGGATATCACCGTCCTCGCCATCGAGCCTGTGGACCTCGATCTCGAAGACTGCCAGTCGCAGCTGCGGCGGATCCGCGAGCGGATCGTCGCCCGGGCCGTGTGGCGCGACGGCGTCTACTACCCCTGCACCCTACCCAATCCTTGGCCCAACCCCATGAGCATCTCCCGCCAGCGCAGCACGTGGGAGCGGCTCGTCATCCGCGACGCCGAGCCGCCCGCCCCGGCGCCGTTTTAGTGCGGGAAGGAGGAACGGACATGGCGCAAACCACGCGCAGGCAAAGGCCGGAGGACAGCGTTCAGACCGTCGACAAAGCGCTCTCGGTCCTGGAGTTTTTGAGCGGCCAGCCGCAGGGCCGGCGAGGGTCGGAGATCGCCCGGGCCTTGGGCTTCCATCCGGCCACGACCCACCGCCTCCTTTCCACGCTGGAAGCCCGGGGCTATGTGCGCAAAGATCCGGTCACCAAGTGCTACACCCTCGGCCTCAAGTGCTTGGAGCTGGGAGGAGCGGTGCTGGCCGGCATCGAGCTCCCCTCGATCGCCCGGCCGTACCTCGAGGCGCTGCAGGCCGAGACGGGCGAAACAGTGCACTTGATGATCAACGACCGGGGGCAAGGGATCTACTTGACCAAGATTGAGAGCGAGCACCGGGTCCGGATGGCCTCGCAACTCGGCCGGCGGTCCTACTTGCACTGCACGGCGGTGGGCAAGGCGATGCTCGCTTTCATGGACGAAAAAGAGGTGGACGCGATCATCGAGGAGCACGGGCTTCCCCGCTTCACCCCCAACACCATCACCGACAAAGAGATCCTCAAAAAGGAGCTCCTCACCATCCGCGCGCGGGGCTACGCGGTCGACAACGAAGAGGAAGAGCGGGGCATCCGCTGCGTGGGCGCGCCGGTCTTTAACCACGTGGGCGAGCCCATCGCGGCGGTGAGCGTCGCCGGGATCGTCTTCCGCCTTGACTGGGCCCAGGTGGAGGCGATCGCGCCCAAGGTGATGGAGACGGCCCAAGAGATCTCCAAGGCGCTTGGTTACGGAATCGACGGAGCGGCCCACTTCGACACGTACTAACGCTCGCCGCTCGGCCGCCTTAACGGCGCATGCTGGTGTAGATCTTGCACACCTTTTCAAAGCCGGCCCACTCCACAGGACGGTAGTGCGCCAGGCTGTTGCGAATCAACCGGATCGCCTCCACGGTGGGCCCAAGCCTCCTGAGCCCCGGGTCAAAGGTGTGGTCTTCGAGAAAGGACTCGATCGTCCACAGCTCGGCAGCGGTCTTGCCGTCGCCGCCGCCGAATCGGGCCTCTCTCTTGTCCCGGTACTCAGGCCAAGAGGGGTCCCGGCGCGTCAAGAGCTCCGAGAGGGCGATGCGGATCTGGTCGATCATCGGCAAGAGCACGGCCGCCTGCCCCCGCCACACCCGGTGATCGACCGCCTGGCGGGCCAGCTCCTCCAGCGACGCCTGCACCCGGTCGAGGTTGAGCGCCCAGCTTCCCAGCACGATGGAGACGCCCGGAGTGTCGGCGCAAAAATCACTGGTCTGCCCGGCCGTCAAGGGGCCGGCGAGGCGCCTTCCCCCGAGCTCGAGGATCAACATCGTCTGGCGGGAGTCGGGCAGCGCCGGCGCCGGGCGGCTGGCGATAGCGGCCAGCTTCTCAAGGCGGGGTGATAGTTGGTGTACGACAAGATCCGAAGGAGCGCTGGAAACCTCGCGCTACCCCCTCTGGTTTTCTCGAGGAGGCCGGTTTTCTTGGGTCGAGGCGGTCGCCGCTGCGGCCTCCTCCAGGCGCCGCCGGGCGATCTCGCAATACTCGGGCGAGATGTCGTAGCCGATATAGTGGCGCTGGTTGAGCATGGCCGCGACGCACGTGGTGCCCGACCCGTTAAAGGGATCCAGGACCACGTCGCCCACGTACGAAAAGAGGCGGATCACCCTGGCCGCCAGCTCCACCGGAAAGGGCGCCGGGTGGCCCACGCGCCGGGCCGACTCGGGCGCGATCTCCCAGACCGACAAAGTGCTCGCGAGAAACTCGTCCCGATCGATGTCGCTCGCGCCTTGGTCGGGCCGGCTGAACTCTTCTTTCGCAAACACCAGGAGGTACTCGTGCACGTCGCGCAGCCTCGGGGCCTTGGCGGAGAGCCACGTCCCCCAAGCGCAGCTCCCGTTCATCCCCTTCCCTTTCCGCCAGATGATCTCACCGGCAGGCAAGAAGCCGATTTCTACGTGGCGGGCGTAAAACAAGGCGTGCAAGGGTAGATACGGCTTTCTCCCGAGGTTCGCGATGTTGATCACATACCGGCCGCCGGGCTTGAGCACCCGGTACACTTCGGCGCCCACCCGGGAGATCAGGTCGAGGTATTCCTTAAGCCCCAGGTCGTCGTCGTACTCTTTGCCCACGTTGTAGGGGGGCGAGGTGAAAGCCAGCGCGACGCTCTCGTCGGGCACGTGGTGCATGTCCTCCGAAGTGTGGCAGTAGATCTGATCCGCGTACTCCGAAAGGGGCTTCGGCGCGACCCGTCGAGGGGGATCGAGCTTTTCGCCAGCCTGGGAGGCAAAAAGGCGCGCCAAGCTTTCCGCGTACAGGTTGCGGGCGTAAAAACTCGATGCGTCATGGCCTTCCCGCCGGGACGTGCCAAAAGACGAGGTCCTGGTGCTCTTTCTCACAGCGGAGCTTCACCTCGAGGGGAGTCAGTGGTGATGGGACGGTCCGGGCTGGTCTTTCCCACTTTGGCCTGCTATGGTCTTCCCTGCCACACTTACCCCCTCCCGCCCTCCGTTCCTCCCACACCGCCCGCAGTCACATTTCTCGATCTTTAAAATAAGCAGGAAAATCGCCGCTGCGAGGGTAAGTACCACGGTGCCGGCAAGCTGGGCCGGATGCCGCTGGCTGGCCCCACCGAAAGGAGCGATCGTCATGTCCCGGCGCACCGTCAGCTCGCTCTTGTTTGCCGCCATGCTGCTGGCGACGACGGCGTTTGTCGCCGCCTCCGACGCCGTGGTCCCCCTGGAACAGGCCTTGCACTGGTACGCCGATCCCG
>PKEU01000045.1 GCA_002919195.1 bacterium | reverse complement strand
GCTCCTCCTTTGATGCGGCGACGGCTCTCGAGGTCGTCGGCCGGCGCAGGTGATCGCGGGTGAAGATCGACGTAGCCTTTCGGGCGGCTGATGTAACCCAGGAGCTGGTCCAAGGGCGGATCGCTGTCGTCATCGACGTGCTGCGGGCGACGACGATGATCGCCTCCTTGCTCAGCGCCGGCGCACGAGAGGTCTGGCCGGTCAAAGAGGTGGAGGAGGCAAGGCGCCTTGCCGCCCGGCTTGACGGCGCGCTCTTGGCGGGAGAACGAGGAGGGCTCCCTCCCCCGGGCTTCGACATGGGCAACTCGCCTCGCGATATCGACCCCGCCCGGGTTGCCGGCGCGCCTGTGGTCATCACGACGACCAACGGCACTGCGGCGATCGAGCGGGCGGCGGGCGCCGACGCTTTGGTGACGGCTGCCTTTGTCAACGCTGGCGCCGTGGCGCGGAGCCTTTTGGAAAGCGGGGCGCGCCAGTTGATCATCATCTGCGCGGGCACCCGCGGGGCGTTTTCGCTGGACGACGCCCTCTGCGCTGGACATCTGATTGCCCGGCTCCAAAAGGCGCATGCGGGCGTCGAACTGACGGACAGCGCTCTGGCCGCGCGCCTTTTGTATGAAGGCCAGCGGGACGACCTCCTCAGCGCCCTCTTGGAGTGCGCCCACGGGAAAGTGCTGCAAAGCTTGGGGTTAAGAGAGGACATCGAGCTCGCTCTAAGCGTGGACAGCATTGACTTGATTCCGGTGCGGACATGGAGAGACGGCAGGGGCGTCCTGCAAGCGGCGGCGCCTGAGGCGGGGCTGGCCACGGCGCCTTGAAAGGCTCCTTGGAAGTTTTGAGTCTCAAGGTGGCTGCAGGGTCGGCGCCCAAGATCCTGGGCCGCCTTTGACCTTGGAGGTAGAAGTTGCGAGATGTCATCGACGCTGAGCCTGGTGTGGGATCTCGAATCGATCTTTCCGGGTGGGGTGGACGGGCCTGCTTTTCAAGCCGCGCTGGCCGAGGTTGAAAACTTGACAAGCGAGCTCGCCCGGGAAATAGAAGGTTGGAGCCCTGGCCAAAGCGCCGATCGGGAAAGGACGGGCGGCGCGATCCTCCCGGAGTCTTTGGCCGCGGTCGTCCTCAAGCTGCAGGAGATCCAAAAACGCGGCCATGAGCTAGGGGCGTTTACGTCGTGCGCGACGGCTCAGGATGTCGCGGACGAGAGCGCCCAGGCCGCCCGGGCCAAGGTGCGGGATCTGGGCGCTCGGGTCGAGGCGCTGTGGTCCCGGGTCGACGAGGCTTTTTTGGCCATGGAAGAGCCTGCGTGGGAGGAGTTTCTTTCGCAACCGGGAGTGCGGGAGATTGCATTCGCGCTCGGGGAGCGGCGGGAGCTGGCGCGCAAGGCCATGCCGCCTCGCCAGGAAGCCCTCGCGAGCGACTTGGCCGTCGACGGATTTCACGCCTGGGGTGAGATGTACCACCGCATCGCGGGCAAGTTGCGGGTCGAGGTGGAAAGGGACGGCGAGGTCCGCAGCCTCTCGGTGGCCCAGGCGCAAAACGAGATGTTGTACCACCCCGAAAGGGAGACAAGACGCGACGTCTTTGCCAAGTACGAAGCCGCCTGGGCTGGCGCGGCCGACCTGCTCGCGGCCTGTCTCAACCATATCGGCGGCTTTCGCCTTGCACTCTACCGCCATCGCGGGTGGGAGGAGATCCTCACTGAGCCCTTGACCCACAACCGGATGCGCCGGGAGACGCTCGAGGCCATGTGGGAGGCGGCAAGCCAAGGGGCGGAGCAAGCCGCGGCGTTTATCCAGCGCAAAGCCAGCGTCTTGGGCATTTCCGACCCGGCGTATTACGATGTCGACGCGCCCTTGGGCAAAGCCAAGAGCTCCCTGTCCTTTGCCGAAGCAGCCGAGCTCATCGTCGATACGTTTCACACATTGAGCCCCGAGATGGCGCGCCTTGCGCACAAGGCCTTCGCCGGACGTTGGATCGAGGCGGAAGATCGACCGGGCAAGCGAGCGGGCGGCTTTTGCACCTCCTTTCCGGTGAAGGGTGAGTCGCGCATCTTTATGACCTACGACCAGTCGCTGGGCAGCGTCGCTACTTTGGCCCACGAGCTGGGTCACGCCTTTCACCACGCGATGGTGAGCAAGCTCCCCTACCTGATGACGGGGTATCCCATGAGCCTGGCTGAGACCGCCTCGACGCTGGCGGAAAAGATCGTCACCGATGCAAGAAAGAAAGCGACGGCCGACCCTGAGGAGCGCCTTGCCATCGTCAATGAGGGAGCGCGGCGAGCGGTCACGTTTTTGATGAACATCCGCGCCCGGTTTGAGTTTGAGCGGGCCTTTTATCAAGAGCGCCGCCACGGCCACCTTTCGCCGGCGCGCCTTTCTGAGCTGATGCTCGAGGCCCAAAAGGAGGCGTACCGCGGCGCGCTCTCGGTGTATCACCCCCTCCTTTGGGCGTCGAAGCTGCATTTTTACCTCACGAGCGTCCCCTTTTACAACTTCCCGTACACCTTTGGCTACCTGTTTAGCCACGGGGTCTTGGAATGGGCCAAGGCCGAAGGGAAAAATTTTGAGGAGCGGTACATGCGGCTCTTGCGCGATACAGGGGCCATGCCGGTGGAGGAGCTCGCCAAGCGCCATCTGGGCGTCGACCTCAAAAAGCCCGAGTTTTGGCGCCGGGCGGTGGCGCTGGCTCTTGAGGATATCGAGGAGTTTCTGGCGCTGACCGGCCCGCAAGAGACGGGCTCTCCCGGCGCCGGGGCGTGATGAGCCTTGCGCGTGATCGTGGTCGGGGCGGGAAAAGTGGGTTTTGACATCGCGAAGCGGCTTTCGGAAGAGGGCCACGATGTCACCCTGGTGGACCGGTCGGAGGAAAACTTGCGCGAGGCGGTCCACCATCTTGACATCATGACCCTGGCGGGAAACGGGGCCACCCCTCCCGTGCTGGAGGCGGCGGGCGTCGAAAAGGCGGACATCCTCATCGCGGTGACCGACATCGACGAGGTCAACATGATCGCCTGCTTTACCGCCAAACAGTACGGTGTGGAGATTTGCTGCGCCAGGGTGCGCGACCCGGAGTACAGCGCAGCTTTCACGCGCGATGCTCACCCGGGGCTGGGAATCGACCGGGTCATCAACCCTGACCAGCTGGCGGCGGCCGAGATCGTCCGGCTGCTCCAGACGCCGGCGGCCACTTATGTGGAGTCCTTTGCCGACGGCAAGATCACGCTGGTGCAAGCGAGGGTGGGCCCCGAGAGCCGCTTGGCGGGGCTGCCCCTCAAAGAGGCCGAGCTCCAAAATTGCCTCGTCGTCGCGATCGAGCGGGAAGAAGATCTTTTTATCCCCGACGGTGAGAGCGTCATCCAGCCGGGCGATAAGGTGTTTCTCGTAAGCCACACCCACGACCTCTCGGCGGTCGACCAGGTTGTGGGCAGGGGAAGTCCTCCAGCTAAAAACGTGGTCATCGTCGGCGGGGGGAGTCTCGGCCTTCGCTTGGCGCAAATCCTTTCGGCAAAGCGCAATGGGCTTCACACCCTCAAGGTGATCGAGATCAACCCCGACCGCTGTCGGGAGCTCGCGGAAATCTTACCCCACGCCCTGGTCATCTGCGGCGATGGCGAGACGATTGACGTCCTCCGGGATGAGCTGGTCGGCGCCGGAGATGCCTTTGTGGCCGTTACGGGGAAAGACCACACCAACGTGCTGGCCACGATGGTCGCCAAGGAGCTGGGCGTCACGAGAGCAATCACCAAAATCTCACGGGAGGATTACGTCTTGCTGGCCCACAAGGCGGGCGCCGACGCCGTCGTCGTGCCCCGGATGATCCTGGCGGGGACGGTCTTGCAGATGGTGCGGCGCAGCAACCTGGCAAGGGTGGCGCTCCTGGAAGATGGGAAAGGCGAAGTGCTCGAGTTTGAGGTGGGCCCCGAGGCGGAAGTGGTAGGCAGGCCGCTTTCAGAGCTTCCCCGGGAGAAAGATGCCATCGTCGGCGCGATCTTGCGCAACGGCAAAGCCGTCATCGCCCGGGGCGTTTCGGTGATCCAACCTGGCGACAGGGTCGTCGTCTTTGCCCTGCCGGAGGCCGTGCCCGCCGTGATGAGGAGGTTTGGCGCCAAGGGCCGGCGCAGGGGATGAATCACGCAGCGATCCGTTATGCGGTGGGCAGCCTCGTTGCGCTGCTCGCTCTTTTTATGCTGATCCCGCTTCTCTTCGCGGTGGCGGCCGGCGAGAAGACGGTCGCTGCCTTTGCCGTGCCTGCCGGCGTCGCTCTCGCCCTAGGGCTCCTCCTTCGCCGGGGCAGGTCCACCGGGGAACTGGGCGTGCACGAGGCCATGGTCATCGTTTCGGTCGGCTGGACGTGCGCCGCGGTCGCCGGCGCTTTTCCTTTCATGCTGTCAGGGACGCTCCCAGACCCCGTCGACGCGCTCTTTGAAGCGGTTTCCGGCATCACCACCACGGGGGCGACCACCTTTCCCGACGTGGAGCGACTGCCCCGGTCGATCCTGCTTTGGAGGGCGCTGCTCAACTGGCTTGGAGGGCTTGGCATCGTCGTCTTGTTTGTCAGCCTGCTTCCCCGTCCCGGGATCGGCGGCGTCCAGCTGATGAAAGCCGAGATGCCGGGCATGACGGCCGAAAAGCTGCGCCCGAGGATCCGGGAGACGGGGCGCCTCTTGTGGGGGCTCTACCTCGCGCTCACCCTCCTGCTCTTTACCTTGCTGTGGGCGGTGGGCATCCCGCTTTTCGACGCGGTGGTGCACGCCCTGGCCACGGTCTCCACGGGAGGCGTGTCGACACGAAATGCCAGTATCGCGGCCTTCGGCAATCCATGGGCGGAAGTTTTGATCACCTTCTTTATGCTCCTTGGCGCGACCCATTTCGGACTCTTATACCGCTTCGTCCGCCGGGGCGAGGCCGGTCCCCTCCTGAAAAACCGGGAGTTTCAAACGATGCTCGGCGTGATCGGCGTCGCCACGGCGCTTATCGCGTGGGACCTTTGGCGGACGGGGGGCGCGCCCTTTGCTGCCGCGTGGCGGCTGGCGCTGTTTCAAGCGGTCGCGGTCGTCTCGACCACGGGCTTTGCCGCCGCGGACTACACGACCTGGACGCCGGCCGCGGTCGCCGTTTTAACAGCGCTGATGTTTACCAGCGGCATGGCGGGTTCTACATCGGGCGGCCCCAAGATGATCCGGATCGCCATCGCGGTCAAACACGGGGTCTTTGCGGTCCGCAGGCTCCTGCATCCCCGGGCGATCTCTCCGATGCGCTTGGGGGAGCTCACCGTCACCGACCAACTGGCGGCGGCTGCCGGCGGGTTTCTTTTCCTGTACCTTTCGGTGTTTGCGGTGAGCCTGGTGATCCTTTCCTTTGCCGAGCTGGACCTGGTGACGACGGGTTCCATGGTCATCGCGAGTCTGGGCAACATCGGGCCGGGGTTGGGCGCGGTGGGCCCCAACGCAAGTTACGGCTTCCTTCCCGCCTGGGTCAAACTCTATTTGAGCTTTTTGATGCTGGTGGGCCGTCTTGAGATCTACAGCGTTTTGGTCCTGTTTCTTCCTTCGTTTTGGGCGCGAAAATAAAAAAGCGGCCGCTTTGAAACGGCCGCTCTTCTTGCCGGCATTTTCCACGCTTTTTCAACGCCCAAAGGGGCTTTCCAAGTGGCGCAACAGGTCCGAATCGGCGTCGAGGATCAGGGTCGTATCGCCGGTTACGATGTTGCGATAGGTCTCCATACGCCGGATGAAGCTGTAAAAGTCCGGATCTTGACCGTACGCTTCGGCGTAGATCCGCGCCGCCCGCGCGTCGCCTTCGCCCCGGATCCTCTCGGCCCGCTCGTATGCCGAGGCAAGGATGATTTCCCGCTCTTTGTCCGCGGCCGCCCGGATCTCCCGCGCGGCTTCTTCACCTTCCGCGCGGTAGCGCAGCGCGATGCGGCGGCGCTCCGCCTCCATGCGGGCGAAGACGCTGTCTTGCACTTCGGGCGGCAGGTCGAGGCGCTTGATGCGCACGTCCAGCACCTCGACGCCAAACTGGTGGGCCAGCTGCCGGACCTCGTCGGTGACCGCCTGCATCACGTTTTCCCGCTCCTCGCGGATCACCTCAATAAACTCCACGTTGGCGATCTCTTGCCTGAGCTTTGAGGTGATAATCTGGTCCAAGCGGGCCAAGGCGCCGGCCTCGGTTCTCACCGTCTGGTAAAAGGTGAAGGGATCGACGATCCGCCAGCGGGAGATGTGGTCGACGACGAGCCGCTTTTTGTCCAGCGTGAGGTACTCGTCGGCCCGTCCGTCGGCCATGAGCACCCGCCGCTCGAAGTAGATCGGCGTCTGGATAAAGGGAACCCTGAAGTGGAGCCCAGGTTCTTGGACGGTGCGGATATACTCGCCAAACTGCAGGATGATCGCTTGCTGTCCCTCGGTGACGACAAAGAGCGCCTGCCAAAGCACGGCTATGCCGATGACGACGATCAAAGCCAAGACGGGCCAGACGGAGACGCGTCTCACCGGCGATCACCCCCTTGCGCCGGAGAACCATCGAAGAGCTGTTTCAAAGGCAAGAGAGGCAACACTTCGCCGGCACCGGTCGACAGGATAAACTTGCTCGCATCAGGCAGGATCTCTTCCATCGTCTCGAGGTAGATGCGGTCTCGTGTCACTTCGGGAGCTTGCTTGTACTCGTTGAGGACCGAGACGAAACGAGCTGCCTCGCCCTGGGCCATCAGGACGCGCCGCTCCGCGTAAGCCTCGGCGGCTCGGATGATCTCCTGCGCTTCGCCTCGCGCCCTTGGGATCACGTCCTCCCGGTAGCCTTCAGCCTCTTGGATCATCCGTTCGCGGTCTTCCCACGCCCGTACCACGTCGTGAAATGCGGGCCGCACTTGGTCGGGCGCATCGACCACCAAAAGGCGCACCTCGGTAGCGAGCAGCCCCGTTTCATACTCGTCGAGGAGCTTTTGCAAGTATTCGGCCACCTGGGTTTGCACCTCGACGCGGCCTTCGGTCATGGTGTGATCGATGGTGTTGCGCCCGACGACGCTGCGCAGCGCAACCTCGGCCGCGGCGGCCAGGGTCTCTTCAGGCGCTCGGGCCCTAAAGAGATACTTGACAGGATCTTGAATGATGTACTGGACGAAGAGCTGCACTTCGACGATGTTTTCATCCCCGGTGAGCATGAGCGCCTCTGCGGGCACCCTTTGCACCACGGTTTGGCCCGACCGTTGGGTCACGGTGCGGTAGCCGATCTCGGTGCTGCGCACCGCCCGGACGTCTACGATGTAGTGATTTTGGATGGGCCGGGGCAACCGGTAGTTGAGCCCGGGCTGGGTCACCGCGACATGACGGCCAAACTGCAACACAACGCCGACTTCGCCTGGACCGACCACGTAGATCCCCGTGGCGAGCCACGCCATGATGACGACTACCGCGATCGGGATCAAAAGTTTCCGGGAAGTCCATCGCTTAAGCTGCTCTCTAAAGGCCTCGGCGGCGCGGTGAGGATCTCTTGGTTCGTAGTCAAAGGCCAACGTAACACCCCTCCACCCGTTGTGATGAGAGCCCATTCTCCTCTTGGTTCGTTTGGTGAAGCGTTCGCGTCGCCGCACTTTGGTTGAGCTTCACTGCCGCAAGTTACATGGCAAAAAACCCCCAACGGGACGCTGCCAGAGTCTGCTTGCGAGCAAGCCCCCCGACCCCACGACGCGTGTCACAGTTCTCTTTCGATAGCTGAGGCCAAAGATCCGCTTTCCGTCCACGACTCCAACAAGACTTCTTTCAGGAGATCGCACGCAGTGATGATCTTGGGATTTGCGATCGCGTAGAAGATATTGAGCCCCTCGCGGCGGGTGCGTACCAGCTGCACCCGGCGAAGCACAGCAAGGTGCTGTGAGAGATTGGATTTTTGCATGCCGGTCTTTTCAGCGATCTCCTCGACCGCGTACTCGCCGTTGCGGAGGATGTCGAGTATCTCCAGCCGCTTGGGATGGGAGAGCGCTTTACAGATCTCAGCGTGCGACTCGTAAAGGCGACGCTTGGTATCCATGGGCTCCCTCCTTCTTTCTTAGTTTATGAACCTCTTGAAGCATCATGTGCTTTAACCCTACGAGCACAGTTTTCCATGCCTTGCAAGCCGAGCGTATCAACGAGCGCATCAATATGCCGGCGGAGCGTAGATGTTGAGGGTTCGGGCAGGTGTGGCGGCAGTGTTGATGAAGCGGTGAGGAGTGCCCGCCGGCACCAGCGCCAGTTGACCGGCTTTCAGGTGGAGGCGTTCGCCGCCGATCTCGGCTGCCAACTCGCCGTCGACCAAATACAGGAGTTGATCTTGGAACGGATGAATGCTCGGTTGAGGACTGCTGGCTTCGCCCGGGGCGAGGGTCATCAGCGCGATTTGCGAACGGCCGGTAGAGTGCAGCACTTCCCAGAGGCTTTCGCTTTGTGCGAGCCGGTCTGCGATGTCGAAAAGTGGCATCGCAACCCCACCTTTCAAGGGGCTTCGAGCCGATGCTCTCGCGAGAGTGTCGCAAGAGTCAATAGTTGATATTAGCAGTGTGCACGACAATTCCTTTGCAACAGTCGATCCCAATCTGGACCTTTTTTTAAAGATTGGAGTGATTAGCTTGTGATTCTCACGGTCACGCTCAATCCAGCGATCGACCGGACGATTTGGGTCGATCAGCTCAAACCGGGTGAACTGCATCGGGCAGCGCGAAGCTCGGTCGATGCTGCGGGCAAGGGCATCAATGTCTCCCGGGCTTTGCGGCGCTGGGGCATGCCGACCGAGATCGTGGCGGTCTTGGGCGGCCGGACCGGCGAGGCGATCCAACAAGCGCTGCTTTCCGAAGGGCTCGAAGGCTGCTTTCTCCCAGCCCATGGAGAGAGCCGGACCAACGTCAAGGTGGTCGAGGCGCCGACGGGCCGGATGACCGAATTTAACGAAATGGGGCCGCCCATGGGACCGGCAGGGTTGGACAGGGTGATCCAGGCCTTATCCCAGCGCCTCGAGCGGGCCGATTGGCTGGTCTTGTCGGGGAGCCTGCCGCGGGGGACGCCTCCAGAAGCCTACCAAAGGATCATCGAAGCCGCAAGGAGGGCGCGGCCCGGAATGCCGGTCGCCCTCGACGCGTCGGGGGAGGCCCTCCGCTTGGGGCTCGCGGCGGCGCCCGGCCTCATCAAGCCTAACCGGCACGAGATGGAGGAGCTCCTAAACCGCCCGCTTCCAGACCTCAAAGCTTGGAAAGAAGCGGCTCTCGAGGTGCAAGCTGCGGGCGTCGAGCGGGTCGTGCTCTCGTTAGGCGCGGACGGCGCCCTCTTTGCGGCGGCGGAGGGCTGCTACTGGGCCAAATCGAAGCCCGTCGAGGTGAAAAGCCCTACGGGTTGCGGCGATACGCTGCTCGCGGCGACCTTGTATGCCCTTGGGCAAAAGCGTGCCTGGGAAGAGTGCGCCCGCTTTGCTGTAGCCGCGGCGACGGCCGCCGCCATGCTACCGGGCACTCAGTTTCCTGCGCTCGAGGAAATCGGCGCGGCGCTGGCAGGGGTCACCGTCCGCCGGGTCTAACCGTCCACTTCGACGTTTCTTTTACTGAGGGCCACGGCGAAGGTCAAAGCTGCGGGGATGGCGACGAGGATCAAGAGCAGGGCCAAGGGGATTTCAACCCCGAAAGCGGACAGGATGGTCCGGGCGTTGGAGACCAGGATCATCACGCCCACGGCGATGCCCAGCATGTGGGTGGGAAGCATGCGCACGGCCCAAGCGGCCAGGGGAGCGGCAAAGGCTCCGCCGATGATGATGGCCAGAGTCCACTGGAGGTTGATCTGTTGCCAGCCCAAGGCAACGGCGAAACCCAAGGTCGCGGAGAGCGCCACCAGAAATTCACTGGCGTCGACGGTGCCCACGACAGTCCTGGGATTCGCGTGCCGGCGGGCAAGGAGTGTGGGCGTCGCGATCGGCCCCCATCCGCCGCCTCCGGTGGCATCGAAAAATCCCGCGACCAAGCCCAGGGGCATGAGGAGCTTGGGCCGCATGAAGCCACGGTTTCCCTCGGGTAAGCGGGGGCGGCGGGCGAAGCGGACCAGCACGGTGATCCCCAGGATCAAGAGAAAGGCGGAGACGCCGGGGCGGGCCAAGTGGACCGGGAGGGATGAAAGAAAGAGCGCGCCGCAAAACGCCCCGATAGCGCCGGGCACGCCTAGGCGCCACATCATCTCCCGGTCGACGTTGCCAAAGCGCCAGTGAGCGATGCCGGAGATCAAGGTTGTGACAACTTCACCGGCGTGGACGGAAGCGGAAACGCTGGCCGGAGCAAGTCCCATCGTCAAGAGCATCGTCGTCGAAGTGACTCCGTACCCCATGCCGAGCGCCCCGTCGATCAACTGCGCGATAAAACCTGCAAGAGCGAGGATCAGCAGATTGACCATCCTAGATTTCCTCCTGCCCCAAGTGTCAGCGTCGCTGCGCGCTGTCCAACCAGCTACCGACCACCATATGAGGGGAAGGAGTCGCCGGTTCCTAGTGCCTCGCGGTCTTGCGCGCCGGGCTTTTGGGGACGGAGAGCAGTCGACCTTGGGAGGTTGTGCATGTGTTGTCCTGGGCTGAGGGCAATGTCGTCGTGCGGTTTTTGCGGCTCTGGGCAGTGGGGCTTGCCGTCCATTTTGCGGCGTGGACCATCGCTTATTTTCTGCTTCCCGAGGGGGCCTTGCGAGGGGTCTTTTCGTCGTCGCGGCTTCCGCTTGACGAAAGCAGTTGGACGGCGGTCGCCGGACGCATCGTCCTCTACAACGTGGGCGTCGCCGCGGGGCTGATTGCCGTCGCCAACCTCTTTCGTGTCGGCCGCTTTCCCTTGGGTTACGTCGCGGTCTTAGCCCACTGGGGGCTGTACGGCCTTTTTCTCGGTTCGGACTCTTTCGCGTACCCCCGGGGGGGCAAGCTCGTTCCCGAGGTCGCGGGGCTCCTCAGCCGCATCGGCGTGTGGGAGATCACGGCTTACACGCTGTTTGCCGCCGCGACGACCGGCCTCTTCCTTTATCGTCAGGCTTCGTGGAGGAACTGGAGCACCGCGCGTGTGCGCAGCGCCTCCGATTGGCGCCTGTCGGTGGGGGAGTGGGTCGCGGTGGCCGTTTCGCTTCTTTTGATCGTGGCGGCGGGGCTCAGGGAAGGGGTGGCCATCTGGGGCCTTGGCGGGTAGCCCATTGGCTAAATCTTTGGACGGGCGAGTCTGGGGCACGCCTTGAGGCGGCCTTGTCACTCCGCCGTCGAGGCTTCGAGGTCAACGATCACCGGTTGTTGCGTCCGCATATACATCCAGGCCGCGAAAAACGTGACCGCTCCGGTGACAAAGGGCAGGCTCAGGTGGAGGTCGTAGGCGAAGCCGGCCCAAAGGGGTCCGATGACCCGGCCCAGGCTGTCAAAGGAGCTTTGCAGCCCCATGGTGATCCCCTGTGGCAACTCGGTCACTTTGGAGAGGAGGGAGGTCGCCGGCGGGCGGGTGAATGCCATCGCGACGGCGGTCAATACGATGCAAAACACCGCCAGCCCCAGCGTAGGCGCCAATACGATGCCGGCGTACGCGAGGGCTCCCAGGGCGAGCCCTGCGAGCAGGGTGGTTTTTTCACCTAAGCGGTCTGTGATGGGGCCGATGGCAGCGCCCTGGAGAAGCGCGCCGACAGCCCCATTGAGGGCAAACACCACGCCGATCATCGAAACGTCGGAGCCGAAGCGGTCGGTCAAGAGGTACGCCAGCGAGGTCATCTGGTTGCTCTGCGCAAACATGATGAGAAAGGCCAGCAGGTAGTAGGGCCTTCCCGAACCGGCCAGGGCTTGCCGCAGGCCCTCCAAGGTCGACCGCGGCGCCTCTTGCTGGTCGGGATCCTGGTCACCCTTGGACCTAGGAGGCTCTCGCAGCGCCCAGGCCGATAGCGCCACCGTTGCAAGCCCCATGACGCCGCCGGTGATAAAGGGGACCGAAAAGCCCAAGGGCGTCAACACCCCGCCGATCAGCGGGCCAAAGATGAAGCCCGTGCCAAAGGCGGCCCCCATGAGACCCATTGCCTTGGCGCGATTTTTGGTGCCGCTCAGCTCCGCGGCCATGGCCTGGGCGGCCGGCAAGGTGGCCGAGCTCAAAAAGCCTCCCAGCACGCGCGCGGTAAAGAGCATCCAGTAGCTTTTGGCAAAGCCCATCAGGAGAAAGGAGAAAGCGAGGCCGGTGATGCCGATCATCAACACTTTCTTCCGGCCGACCCGGTCGGAGACTTGTCCCCAGATGGGCGCGAAGAGAAACTGGACGACGGCGTAGCTCGCGGTCATCAGCCCCAGCAAAAAAGCGGAGGCGCCAAACTCCCGGGCGAGCAGGGGCAGGATGGGGATCACGAGGCCAAAGCCGACCGAGACGGTAAACAGGACGAGAAACAGGGTGATGAGCGGAACGTTTCGCCTGGATCGAGGCATCGCTTTCTCTCCCTCGCGTGTGGTTACGCGGCCGTGCTCTTGCGCGGCCAGCCATCCGCCGTAGCGGGTGAGAGGGCGTTTATCTACAAGGATTTCACGATGACCTGGCTAAGTCACTTTGGGCTCGTGCCGGGCCTTACGGGAGGCGAAGTTTTTGGCAACGGTCACCAAGAGGGAGCTGACGGAGAGCGCGGCGGACTGGGTCGAAACGGTGGGACGGCGCTTGCCTCACTTTATTGGCGCCTTATTGCACGGTTCGATCTTAGAGCGCAGCGATGACGAACCTCTTTCTCCCTTTTCCGACGTGGATCTGATCGTGCTGCTGGATGACGCCGGCCCGCCGGCAAAGCCCGGAAAGCTGCGGTACCGGGGCGCCCTGCTCGATGTCACCTACCTGTCCTGGACGAGCGTCCAAGAGCCTGAGCGGGTCCTGGCTCATTATCATCTCGCCCCTAGCTTTGCCAGGCCGGAGATCCTTTCCGATCCTACCGGCCAGCTTGAACGGCTCCACCGGGCCGTCGCCCCCGCCTACACCGACCGTCACTGGGTCTGGAAAAGGGTCCTCCACGCCCGGGAAAACGCCCTCGAAAAGCTCAAGACCTTGGAAAAACCGGCCCCTATCTACGACCGCGTCATGGCATGGGCGTTCGCCGCCGGCATCCTCTGCCATATTATCTTAGTCGCCGCGCTCCAAAATCCCACGGTGAGAAAGCGGTACGCGGCCGTAAAGCGGGTCCTCGAGGCTCATGGGCGGCAAGACGTGTACCAGGAGCTCTTGCGGCTCTTGGGTTGCCATGCGATAAGCCCCGGGCAGGTGGCGCGCCACCTTGACCGCATGGCCGCCGCCTTTGACGTGGCCCAAGGCGTGGCGAAAACCCCGTTTCCCTTCTCGGCGGACATCAGCCCGCTGGCCCGGCCGGTCAGCGTCGACGGCAGCCGCGAGATGATCGAGCGAGGCGAGCACCGAGAGGCGGTGTTTTGGATCGTGGCCACCTACTGCCGCTGCCTCAAGATCCTGGAGGCTGACGCGCCGGCCGAACTGGAAAACCATCTGGGTGGCTTTCACGAGCTCCTCTCGCACCTCGGCGTCGACGGGCCTCAAAAACTGGAGCGGCGCGCCGCGGCGGTGAAGGAAGCGTTGCCGAGGATGATGGAAGTGGCCGAGATCTTGGCCAACGCCGGGTAGCTTCTCCTCCAAGACGCAGGGCGCGCGGCCCCTCTCGATAAGGGTCAAGGCCGGGCTTTAGCCAAGCCCCATGGCCTTCGCGTTTTTGAGGCTGATCGCCAAGCTCTCAAAGGGATCGCGGTCGCAATGGTCTTGCTCGATGATGTACCATTCGACGCCGGTCTCGCGGCACGCGGCCAGGATCGCCTCCCAATTGAGGTTTCCTTCGCCCACTTCGGCCATGCGCACCTCCGCGTTTTTCACCGTCAGATCCTTGAGGTGCACCAGGGGGTTGCGGCCGCCCACTTTCCGGATCCAAGCCGCGGGATCGCCGCCCCCGTACTGGATCCAGTAGGTGTCGATTTCAAATTTGAGGAACGGATCGCTTTCCTCGATCAAGATGTCGAGGCCGGTCTTGCAGCCAAACCGCTCCAGTTCGAAGTGGTGGTTGTGGTAGCTAAACGTCATGCCCGCGCCGTCGAGGGCTTTGGCCACCTCGGAGGCTTCTTTCGCGAAGCGGTGATAGCCCTCTTCGTTTCGATACGCAGGCGGCATGCTGCCGATGGCGACGTGACGGCAGCCCAACGTGCGGTGCTCGTCGATCACGCCCTGGATGTCGTTTTGCAGCCTCTCCCAGGCGATGTGCGTGGCGCAGACCGCAAGGCCGTTTTCGTCCAAAATCTCTTTGAGGCGGCCGGTTTCGATGGGCCCCAGGGCCGAGAGCTGGACCGCTTCGTAACCGATTTCCCGCACTTTCCGGAGCGTGGTCGCAATCTGATCCGGCGTCTTAAGGTGCTCTCTCAAGGTATAGAGCTGGGCAGCGATCATGTGGGGTCGCCTCCGTGCACTTGGTTTGGGTGAGCCAAATAAGCTGTTGGGCCCGAACAACCCTTTCGTGATGCTCTTGACGTTTCCTGGCGCTCAATGATAAAGGGTAAGGTGATAAAATGTCCCCCCAGCAAATTCTCTCCGATACACTCTTTCAGTCGCGGAAAGAATCGAGTACAATAGTGCTGCCTTCGGGCAATATCACCTGAAAAGTGAGGCCGATCCCTGCCAATTGGTCGAGCTGGTCGAGCTGACAAAGCGCTTTGGAAATGTGACCGCGGTCGACGGTATCTCCCTTTCGGTCCGAGCGGGCGAGTTTCTCACCCTGCTCGGTCCCAGCGGGTGCGGAAAGACGACGACGCTCCGCATGATCGCGGGTTTCGAAATGCCTACGAGCGGCCAGATCCTGATCGACGGGATCGAGATGGGGGAGACGCCGCCCTATTTGCGGCCGGTCAATACGGTCTTCCAGCATTATGCGCTCTTCCCGCACCTTTCGGTTTATGATAATATCGCGTTTGGCCTTAAAGTGAAGAAGGTGAAGCCGGCAGAGATCAAGGCCCGGGTGTCGCGCGTCGTCGACATGCTCGGCCTCAACGGCCTGGAAAGCCGCCGTCCCCGGCAGCTTTCCGGCGGGCAGCAGCAACGGGTCGCTCTGGCAAGGGCCCTGGTGGGCGAACCAAAAGTGCTCTTGTTGGACGAGCCCCTGGGCGCGTTGGATCTCAAGCTTCGCCAGCAGATCCAGCTCGAGATTAAGGAGCTGCAAAACAAGACCGGCATTACTTTTATATATGTAACGCACGATCAAGAAGAAGCGATGACCCTCTCCGACCGGATCGTTGTGATGCGAGCCGGCCGGATTGAGCAGATCGGCACGCCGCGGCAGATCTACACCATGCCCGAGACCCGGTTTGTCGCGTCGTTTATCGGCGAGGCCAACATCTTTGAGGGCAGGGCCGTGGCGGCAGGGGGTCACTCTTGGGCCATCGAATGGAACGGCCGTATGCTCAAGGCCCGGATGCCTGTCCGGCCCGTTCCCCAAGGCGGCAAAGTGGCCATGATCGTCCGGCCTGAGGATATTCGCCTTAGCCGCGTCGACGACGCGGAAGCTTCTTCCGACGGCCTGCTGGTAGGCAAGGTCGTCGAGGAAATCTATGGAGGGAGTCATGTGCGTATCGTGGTTCAGTTAACCAATGGCACTCGATTGCACGCGCGTATCAGTAACGATCAGGCAGGGCTGTACCCGGTCGGCTCCACGGTGAGCGTGGCGTGGCCCGAAGGATCACCCATTCTCGTGGCGGGCGATTAGCGAAGTGGCGACGTCGCAGACCCTGGCGCGGGAAAGCGCTCTCAGTGTCTCCGAAGTTAAGCGCCGCAAGGTGGTGGGCGCGCATCTCCTCTTGCTGCCCGCTTACTTGTGGCTGGGACTCTTCTTTCTCTTTCCCCTGCTGATCATCGTCTACTACAGTTTGACGGTGAGAGGCCCTCTCGGCGCGTCTGAAGCCGCGTTTACGCTCGAACATTACGCCCGCTTGTGGGATCCCCTCTACGCTCGCATCCTGTGGCGGTCGCTTTGGCTTGCCATCGCGACGACGCTGATTACCATCGTGCTGGCGTACCCCTTTGCCTACGCTTTGGCCCGGGCGCCCCAGCGTTGGAAGACGTCGTTGCTGTTGCTCTCAGTGATCCCCTTTTGGACCAATTTTTTGATTCGCACCTACGCCTGGATGGTGATCTTGCGCTCCAACGGCTTGGTCAACGCTGTGTTGTCGAGCCTGGGCCTGATCCAAGAGCCGCTCTCGTTGCTCTTTACTCCGGGCGCGGTGTTGTTAGGGTTGGTTTACGGCTTTTTACCCTTTATGATCCTGCCGATCTATGCCGCGATCGATCGGTTGGATCCGAGCCTCCTCGAGGCGGCGGCCGATTTGGGGGCTAAGCCCTGGCAGACCTTTGTGCAGGTGACATTGCCCCTGACGGCACCGGGCATCGCTGCCGGCGTCTTGCTGGTCTTTGTGCCCGCGTTGGGGATGTTTGTCATTCCCGACTTGATGGGCGGCGCGAAAGTGACGCTCATCGGCAACTTGATCCAAAACCAGTTTCTCAGCGCGCGCAACTGGCAGTTTGGCTCTGCGGCAAGCGTGGTGCTGATGGCTTTGGTGGTTTTGGGGTTGCGGCTCTACAAACGCTTTTTCCGCCTGGAAGGAGTGTTCTGACCGTGCGCCGTCGCGGGCTGCGGGTGGCAGCCGGTCTCTATGTTGCGCTCATCTTCCTCTTCCTCTACCTGCCGATCGGGATCCTCGTCCTGTTTTCGTTTAACAGGTCGCGGCTCAGTACGGTCTGGACGGGGTTTACGCTCGATTGGTACCGGGAGCTGTTTTCCGACTACGCCATTTGGCTGGCGACCAGCAACAGCCTGATCGTAGGGCTCGCTTCGGCGCTGATTTCCACCATCATCGGAACGATGGCGGCCTTTGCGCTGCACCGCTACTCTTTTCGGGGCAAAGCCCTCTTTGAGTCGCTGCTGCAGCTTCCGATCGTCATCCCCGAGATTGTGATGGGCGTTTCGCTCCTCGCGTTTTTCGTCCTGATCAACATGCCGCTCGGGGTTCACACGGTGACGATCGCCCACGTCGCCTTCAATATCTCGTTTGTGACGGTGGTGGTGAGGGCCCGCCTCTACTCTTTTGACACCACGTTGGAAGAGGCGGCCATGGATCTTGGCGCCAACCGGTGGCAGACCTTTTTCAGGGTCACGCTTCCCTTGATTGCGCCAGGCGTCTTGGCGGGTTTTTTGATCGCGTTGACCCTGTCTTTGGATGACTTCATCATCGCCTTTTTCACCGCGGGCGTCGGCTCGACGACCTTGCCCATGCAGGTCTACTCGATGATGCGCTTTGGCGTGACTCCCAAGGTCAACGCGCTTTCCACGCTGATCTTGGCGGTGGTGATCGCCATCGGCGTGATCGGGCAGTTTGCTCTCCGGGGAAAAAAGGAGAGGGATCCACAGGCGGATCTCGCAGGCTGATGGCGATTGCCAGCCTGTGTGATGCATGAACGATCCAAGATCCAAAGGGGGCTGGAGTGTGTTGAGGAAAATCGCTTGGCTGGTGCTGGCCTTGCTCGTGTTGGCTCCGGCGGCCAGCGCCCAGCAGGTGCTCAACATCTACAATTGGTCGGATTACATCGATCCTAGCGTCATCGCTGACTTCGAAAAAGAGTACGGCATCCGGGTGATTTACAACGTCTTTTCCAACAACGAGGAGCTGCACGCGCGGCTGCGGGCGGGCGCCACGGGGTACGACGTGATCTTCCCATCCGACTACATGGTGGAGGTGTTGATCGAGGAAGAACTCCTTCAACCCATTCCCCATGAGGCGATTCCCAACCTCGCCCATATCGACGAACGCTTCTTGGATTTGCCCTTTGACCCGGGCAACCGCTACTCGGTGCCGTACCTTTGGGGAAGCACCGGCATCGGGGTCAACACGCGCTATGTGAAAGAGCCCGTCACCAGCTGGGCGATCCTTTGGGACCCCAAGTACCGGGGCCGGATTTCGATGCTCAACGATCCCAGAGAAGTGTTTGGCGTCGCCTTGAAGCGGCTCGGCAAGTCGATCAACACCAAGGATCTGGCTGACTTTGAGGCGGCGAAAGAGTTGCTCGTCCAGCAAAAGCCCCTGGTGCTCACTTATGACAGCGACAACGTCGAGCATCTTTTGGCCTCTGGAGAGGTCTGGCTTGCGCACGGTTACTCCGGTGACGTGCTGATGGCGGCCGACGAGGACCCCGCCATCGTCTACGTGGTGCCGGAGGAGGGCGGCGTCCTGTGGATGGACACGATGGCCATTCCCAAGGGAGCCCGCAACGTGGAGGGGGCGCTCAAGTTTATCAACTTCATGCTGCG
>PKEU01000203.1 GCA_002919195.1 bacterium | reverse complement strand
CTTTGCCCCTCGGGATCCATCTCAAACCGCTCGGCCGGCTGAGCTGCGACGTTGGCCACCGCGTAGTGCGATGTCGCGACGAAAGCTGCGCCGCCCAGCATGCCACAGGCCTCAGCGGGGTAGGCTCTCTCACAAGCTGCGAGCATCATCCGCAGCACATCCTGTGCCAACCACAGCGGCCTATTCACCCCGCCCTTTTCCTCCTCCCCACGCTGGGCCGTCTATCTGCGTTCCCTACACGGCCCCGCGCTCCTGCCACGTTTTGTAGGTTATAATGAGGATACGATCGGCTACGCTCGGAGGTGCCTACACCATGAGTCTACGCAACGTCATCATCCTGGGTTCGGGTCCCGCAGGCCTCACCGCTGCCCTCTACACTGCCCGGGCCAACCTGAAACCCCTCGTGATTGAAGGAAACCAGCCTGGCGGGCAACTCACCATCACGACGATGGTGGAAAACTTCCCGGGCTTTCCCGAAGGGATCATGGGACCCGACCTGATGCACAAGATGCGGGAGCAGGCGGCCCGTTTCGGCGCGGAGTACGTCTCCGGCAACGCCACGGCCTGCGACCTGAGCTCGTCCCCCTTTACGGTCACCGTGGAAGGGGGCGAAACGTACCAAGCCAAGGCGTTGATCATCGCGACGGGCGCCTCGGCCAAGCTCTTAGGGATCCCCAACGAACGCGAGTTGGTGGGTCACGGGGTTTCAACCTGCGCCACCTGTGACGGCTTCTTTTTCCGCGAGCGCAAGGTGGTCGTGGTCGGCGGCGGCGACACCGCGATGGAGGAGGCGCTGTTTCTCACGAAGTTTGCCAGCTCCGTCACCGTGGTTCACCGCCGGGATCAGCTGCGCGCCTCCAAAGTGATGCAAGAGCGAGCGTTTAAAAACCCCAAGATCAATTTCATCTGGAATAGCCAAGTGATCGAAGTCTTGGGCGCCGAAGAAGGCAAGGTGACCGGCGTCAAGCTGAGAAACGTGGTGACAGGCGAGGAGAGCGAGCTTCCTTGCGACGGCCTGTTTGTCGCCATCGGGCACAAGCCCAATACCGAGATCTTTAAAGGGCAGTTGGAGATGGACGAGCTGGGCTACATCAAAGCGTACGACCGCACGCGGACCAGCGTCCCCGGCGTCTTTGTGGCTGGCGACGTGCACGACTACCTCTACCGCCAGGCGATCACCGCGGCAGGCTCAGGCTGCATGGCTGCCATCGATTGCGAAAAGTGGCTGGAAGCGCAGGAAGCGGTCGCGGTGTAGGCCGCTGGGAAGCGTCGGAACACCAGCTGCACCTCGAGCCGAAAGGCCAGGCGGCCGGAACATCCGGCCGCCTGATGGTTTGGCCTCCTTGGGCCCTTTTTCTTTGGCAACGCTCGATGCACAAGACGTCGGCAGAAACTTATGCCCCGCTTCCCCGGGCGCTGTTTTTCACCGAAACGCCCAGCGCCTGGGCGACGCGCTCGGCAAGCTCTAGATAGGCCACTTGCGACGGCGATCCTTCGGCCAACGCTACCGGGACCCCTTGGTCACCGTGGGTGCGGGCCTCCATCGTCAGCGGGATGCTGCCCAGCAACGGCACGCCCAAAGCCTCCGCCACCGCGCGGCCGCCGCCCTCGCCAAAGATCGGCGTCGCCTCACCGCAGCAGGGGCAGATAAAGGCCGACATGTTTTCTACAACCCCGATCAACTCTTGGTTGGTCTTAAAGGCCATCTGAGCCGCGCGCACCGCGACGTTGGAAGCGACCACCTGCGGTGTCGTCACGATGAGGAGCGCGGCTTTGGGAAGGAGCTGCGCGACGTCGAGGGCCATGTCGCCGGTGCCAGGCGGAAGGTCGAGGAGGAGGAAGTCGGGCTCGCCCCAGACCACGTCGGTGAGGAACTGGCGCAAGATCTTGCCGAGCATGGGCCCCCGCCAGACGACGGGCGTGTTGTCGTCGACGAAGTTGCCCATGGAGATCACCTTCATCCCGTGGGCCGGAATGGGGATGATCTTGCCGTCGACGACCACGGGCCGGCGCCCTTCGACGCCCACCATCCTGGGGACGCTAAACCCGTAGATATCGCAATCGAGAATCGCGACGTCAAAGCCCAAAAGGTGCAAGGCCGCGCCCAGGTTGACCGTCACCGTCGATTTGCCGACGCCCCCCTTGCCGCTGGCCACACCGATGATCCGGGTCTTGGACTCGGGCGACGCAATCGGCGCGTTGAGGGTCCGGCCAAAGAGCTCGTCCCGCTTCTCCTTGGACATCTCGCTCATGTCGACCTCGACCCGCTCCACGCCGGGCAGGGTTTCGAGCTTTGCCCGCACGTCGTCCGCGATGCGGTCCTGCAAGGGGCAAGCGCGGGTCGTCAGCGCGACCGTCACCCGCACGGTGCCCCCGTCCACTTCAACCTTGTCCACCATGCCGAGCTCCGTCAGGCTCCGCTTGAGCTCGGGATCGTGCACCTCCGAGAGGGCCCGGAGGACTTCATCTTTAGTAATCATGGTTGCAATAAGCCTCCTTTGCCCGCCAGCGCGGCAGGGGCGGCATCAGTCGTACCAGTTCACAATCTCCACCCCAGTATAATAGTGGCTCAAGATCTGGTCAAACGTAAACCCTGCCCGGGCCATGGCGTCGGCCCCGTACTGGGACATGCCGATACCGTGACCATACCCCCGCACCAAGAAGCGGACGCTCCCTCCCCAGTCCTCGACGTCAAACCAATTGGAACGGAGCCCCAGCGTCTCCCGGAGCTCACGCCCTGTCATGACGACGTCGCCGACCCGCACCCGCTCGACGCGCCCGCTGGGATAGCGGGACAGGATCTCAACCCTCAGGCTCTCCGGTTCCGCAATGTCCCGGGCCGGACTGCCCACGCCTGCGTCCCCATTTGCCTCCCCGGCGCGCGCCGCGACGGCCGCCGTGCCGCTGGAACGGCGGGCGATTGCCGTCCACAACTCGCTCTTGGCAACGACGGCTTCCGTTTGGGCATAGCGGTCCTGAGCGGAGTAGGGATCGTCGACGCTGCGAAGGTAGGGCATGTACGAAGTCCAGTAGTTTTCGGAGTCCTCGGTGCGACCGCCGCTCGAGGCGTGATAGGCGGGATAGATGACCTCGTCGCCGTACATCATCACGATGCCCCGGGTGGCCGAGACGGCCTTGGCAATCTTGGCCCACCGCCAATAGAATGAAATGCCCCACTCCTCCCGGGCCGACTCCGGTGACTTCCAGGCTTGGTGAGTGCGAAAATCGGTGCTGATGACCGCTTGAGGGTGATTTGCCAGCGGGCGGTTTTCCTGCAGCAGGTGCAAGGCTAACGTGCGGGCGGCAACGGCTTGCGCTTTGAGGGCCTCAAGGTGAAAATTGGCCGGCATCTCCGCAGCGACGACGCCCATGACGTACTCTTCGAGGCTCATCGGCACGACCTCGTCCAAATCGTGCCGGTAAACCGGCAGCACGATCGCGTCCCGCTCGGGCAGGGCCTCCATTTTCCCCATCCACCAGCCACACAAGGCCGCCGTGATCATCAGCACCAAGACCCACCGGAACGGAACGCCCCTGCCGGCCCTGCGCCTTGCGAGCCCGTAACGTCTCAATCCACGCGCCCTCCACCTGAACCCAAACTTCTGACATACTTGCATCCTTATGGGGAAGCTTGGGCCTTTATGCCGCTTTACTGCGCGATATAGGCGTCGTAGCCCATGGCGACGAGCTGGTCGACAAAATCCTGGGCCCGCTGCCGGTTGCTAAACGCGCCCGCTTGCACCCGGTACTGGCCCGAGCTGTTGTCAAAGAGGACCCAAGCGTCGGGCACCGGGGGATTTTCCGCCTTGAGAGCGTCGGCGACCTTGGCCGCATCATCTCGATTGGCGAAACGGCCCACCTGGACGCGGTAGATCGTCGCGCGTTCGGCCTGCGCGGGCGCCTGGGGTTGGACGGAGGGACGGGAAGCGCTAGCCGCGGCGGGTTGACCGGGCTGCGAAGGCGAGGACGGCTGCGGCCTTTCAGGCGCCGGCGACGCCGTCGAGGCTCCCGGCTGGTCGGCTCCAGCTGCCGAAGAACTCACAGGGGCGGAGGCTGCAGGGCTCGAAGATCCTTGCGCAGGAGATTGGGAAAGTGAGCGATCCGCGACCTCGGCTGCGGCCCTGTCCTCGGCCAAGCGGGTGCCGGGGTCTTGCGCCCGCTCCGTGACGATGAGCGGCGACGCAGCCCAGCGGACCGCGTATTGCCCGACCAGATACCCCGTGAAGACAGCGATCGTACACACGCCGACCAGCGTCAACGCGAGCGTAAGCCGGTCGAAAGCGCGGCTCGCCTCCTCTTGCGTCCCTTTGAGCAGGGCCCGCAATCCCTTTTTCCTTTGGGAGGCTTCGCCGGCCTTATCCTTGCTTTTCCGTCTGCGCCTGGCCATCCGTTGCCCTCCGTCTCGCATGAGGTGCCTGTGGCTCCGTTATACGGCGCGAGCTCGGCCCATTCCTTGTGATGAGCATCACCTCTCGCGGCTTCCGATCAGCTGCCAAGGCCCGCAGCGACCAGGAGCCCCCGCACCTCGCCCACGAGATACAGGGAGCCGCAGACGCAGACCATCCCCTCTTGACCCGCGAGCTCTTTCGCTTGCTCAAGGGCTTGCCGGGCCGAAGGCATCGCGCTCGCCGGCACGCCGAGGTCCCGGGCGCACTCCGCCAACACTTCGGGATCGACAGCGGGCACCCGGGGCGAGGCAGGCCGGGTCGCCACCATCGCCCGGGCGAAAGGCGCGAGGGGACCAAACACCTCGGCGGGATCTTTGGGACCAGTGAGAGCAAAGAGAAAGACGGGGCGCACGTCCGGGAAAAGGCGGCTCAAGGCCAGCGCCAGCACCTCGGCCCCTCCAGGGTTGTGGACGCCGTCGAGAAGGATCGCTGGATGCCCCGGGAAAAGCTCGAGCCTCCCCGGCCAGCGGACGTTCGCGAGCCCAGCCCGCACCTGGCTCTCGCTGACCGCAAATCCCGCTTCGGCGAGCGCCTCGACCAGCGTCACGGCAACGGCAGCGTTTTGCACCTGATGGTACCCCAAGAGGGGCGTGAAAAGCTCGTGGTAGCGGCGGTTCGGCGTCTCCAGATGAAAGCGGCCGCCCTCGCCGCTCCAGCCCAGGACGGTGTACGTCGCGGTTTGTCCTGTCCCTTCAAAGTCTTGGTGAAAGGTGGCCCCCGTTGCTCCCCTTTCACTCCCCCCGCCCTCCTCGTTCACCCATACCAGGGGACAAGGAAGGTCGCGGGCTACTTCGGCCAAAACACTGGCGGCTTCGGGATGCTGGGGTGCGATCACGGCCGGGATGCCCGGTTTCAATATCCCCGCCTTTTCCCGGGCGATCGATGGGAGCGTCGATCCCAGCACCGCCATGTGGTCGTAGCTGATGGGCGTGATCGCCGCGGCTTGGGTCCGGACGACGTTGGTGGAGTCCAGGCGGCCTCCCAACCCCACCTCGACGACCGCCAGGTCGACGCCGGCCTCCTGGAAATACATGAAGGCCGCCGCAGTGCCCACTTCAAACTCGGTAGGGTCGGACCCCAGCTCGTCGCGGACGGCGGCGGCCGCGCCCGCGACCTGGGCGAAGATCCGCTGCAGCGCCTCATCGGGGATGGGCTGCCCGTCCACTTGGATTCGTTCGTGGTAATGGATGAGGTGCGGCGAGGTAAACATCCCGACACGGTAGCCCGCAGCCCGCAAGATGCTGGCGGTGGTGGCCGCGACGGAGCCCTTCCCGTTGGTGCCGGCGATGTGCACGGCAGGGAAAGCCGCCTCGGGATTGCCGAGGCGGCCGAGAATCGCATGGATCCTCTCGAGCCCTGGCTTCATGCCAAAGCGCTTGAGCGACCGGAGGTATCCTTGTACGTCGAAGCCCACGGCCCAACCCCCGTCAAGAGAGCTCCGCCAACCGGGCTTTGAGTTTTTCTTCGGTGGCCTCCAGCTCCCGCACGCGAGCGCGCGCCCCTTCGACCACGTGCGCCGGGGCCTTTTGGACAAAACCGGGGTTGGCAAGGCGCGCCCGGGCCCGCTCGAGCTCGGCGGTCACCTGCTCCAGCTCTTTATTGAGCCGGGCCAGCTCCTGGTCGAGGTCCACGAGGCCGGCCAGCGGCAAAAAGATCTCGACGCCCGGGGTCACCGCCGTCGCCGCCTTTTCAGGCTTGGCCGCGCCCGCGGGAGCAACCGTCGCCTCACCCACCTTGGCCAGCGTCTTGACATAGGCGAGGTTGGCCTCAAGCACCTCTTTCGCCCAAGGGTCCGCGAGGAAGACCGCGGGCACCTCGCGGCCCGGCGGCACCGCCTTTTCGGCCCGGATGTTGCGGACTGCCTTGATCACTTCCATGAGCATGGTCATCTCGCGCTCGGCCTGAGCGTCCTGGAGCTCGTCGTCGGGCATGGGCCAGGGGGCGATCATGATCGATTCGCCGGTGCCGGGCAGGTGCGACCACAGCTCCTCGGTGACGAACGGCATGTAGGGATGTAGGAGCTCCAGCGTCCCTTTGAGCACGTACCACAAGACGTGCTGGGCGCTGGTCTTGGACGCCTCGCCTTCTTTGCCG
Source organism: bacterium (assembly GCA_002919195.1). Classification (GTDB taxonomy): domain Bacteria; phylum Bacillota; class Limnochordia; order DTU080; family RSA5; genus RSA7. Next base: position 11,947 of record PKEU01000203.1, on the reverse strand, counting down.
TAGAGCCGGGGCTTGATCACCTCGATGTACCAGTCGCAAAGCTCGCTCCAGGTGAAGTCGTAAAGCGTTCTCGCTCCCTCTCCCAGGTCGTACCGGTTGAGGTGGCGGGTCACCTCCCGCACCGCCCGGTCGTACCGGCTGAGGATCCAGCGGTCGGCGAGCGCCAGCTCAAGGCCCAACGAGGGGTCTTTGGGGCTCTTGCCGTCCGCCGGCGCAAAATCCACCAAGTGCATCAAGGCAAAGCGGGTCGCGTTCCAGATCTTATTGGCAAAGTTACGGCTCGCCTCCACCTTTTCGGGTTGGTACCGCATGTCGTTGCCCGGAGCGACGCCGGTCACCAGCGTCATGCGCAAGGCGTCGGCGCCGTACTCTTCGATCACCTCGAGGGGATCGACGCCGTTGCCCAGCGACTTGCTCATCTTGCGGCCCAGGTGGTCGCGGACGAGCCCGTGGATCAAGATGTCGCTAAAGGGCTTCTCCTTCATAAACTCGAGGCCCATAAAGATCATGCGGGCGACCCAGAAATAGATGATGTCAAAACCGGTTACCAGCACGTCCGTCGGATAGTACCGCTCAAGATCCGGGGTGCGCTCGGGCCAGCCCATGGTGGAGAAAGGCCAGAGCGCCGAGCTAAACCACGTGTCGAGCACGTCGGGATCTTGGGTGAGCTCGCTGCTCCCACACGTGGGGCACGCGGCGGGATCCTCGATCGCGGCAAACTCGTGGCCGTTGGCACAGGTCCATACGGGGATCCTATGGCCCCACCAAAGCTGCCGGGAGATGCACCAGTCGCGGATGTTTTCCATCCAATGGAGGTAGTTTTTGCTGAAGCGCTCGGGCACAAAGCGGATGTCGCCCTCTTTCACCGCCCGGATCGCAGGCTCCGCCAAGGGCTTCATCTTGACAAACCACTGGTCGGAGACGAGCGGCTCCACTACGTTGCCGCAGCGGTAGCAATGGCCCACCGCGTGCACGTGCTCCTCCACCTTTTCCAAAAGGCCCAGCCGCTCCAGATCCTCGACCACCCGCTGCCGGGCCTCGTACCGGTCGAGGCCCGCGTAGCGCCCCGCCGCCTCCGTCATGCGGGCGTCGTCGCCGATCACCTGGATCTGCTCCAGGTTGTGGCGCAGCCCGATCTCAAAGTCGTTGGGGTCGTGGGCCGGCGTCACCTTGACCATCCCTGTGCCAAACTCGGGATCGACGAAAGAGTCGGCGACGATGGGAATCTCCCGGTCCATGAGGGGCAAGATGACCTTCTCGCCGATGAGCTCTTTGTAGCGCGGGTCGTCGGGATGCACGGCCACGGCGGTGTCGCCCAGCATCGTCTCGGGACGGGTCGTCGCGACCACGATGTAGCCCTCGCGATCCCGGTAGGGATAGCGCAGGTGCCAGATCTTGCCCTGCACTTCCTGGTGCTCCACCTCGAGGTCGGAGAGGGTCGTCTGGCAGTGGGGGCACCAGTTGATGATGTAACGCCCACGGTAGATGAGGCCCTTGTTGTAGAGGTGGACAAACACCTCCCGCACCGCCCGCGAGCACCTTGAGTCCATCGTAAAGCGCTCGCGGCTCCAGTCGCACGAGACGCCGAGCTTCTTGAGCTGCCCGACGATGCGATCGCGGTAGTGCTCTTTCCACTGCCACACCCGCTCGAGAAAGGCCTCCCGCCCCAGGTCGTGCCGGCTCTTGCCCTCGGTCTCCCGCAGCACTTCCTCCACTTTGATTTGAGTGGCGATGCCCGCGTGGTCTGTGCCGGGAAGCCAGAGCACATCGTATCCTTGCATCCGCTTCCAGCGGACGAGGACGTCTTGAAGGGTGTTGTTGAGCGCATGGCCCATGTGAAGCGAGCCCGTCACGTTGGGCGGCGGGATGACGATGGAATAGGGTTTTTTCCCTTCGTCTCCCGTGGCCTCAAAGTACCCCCGCTTTTCCCAGTAGGCGTACCATTTCTCTTCGACTTTTTTGGGGTCATACGTCTTGGCCAGCTCCTGCGGCTGGCCCACCGTCTCCAGACGCTGCACCGTCGATCGCCTCCTACCCAGCGACTCCTTACAAAAAACAACCCGCGTCCCCAAACTAAAGGACGCGGGCAATTGTCGCGCGGTACCACCTTTATTCGGCGAGCCGCGGCTTTGCCGGCGCACGGCAAACGCGCGGTTCTCGCCGCTCTCAACCACCCGGTAAAGGGGGTGAACCTTGCAGCCTACGACCGCCGCTTTCAAGCCATTGGGCGCGGGCTCGACTGCGGGCTCTGAGGGCGACTTCGGGCGGGCGGTACCGGAAGATCTTGCAGCCAAAGGATCCTCTCTCTGCTAACGGGCGCCTCGCCGTACTCCTCCCCCGTCATCGCCGGGTTTATTTAGATGATGCTTCCCATCATCATACACTTTGCGATGGGCCGCTGTCAACCGAGCCCAAGCGAGCCTGGGGCCCGGGCGGTTCACCGGCCCGCGGCCGCTTTGGCCGGCCGGAGCTCGCCTTGGGCCACCATCTCCTCGAGGGCGTTGCCCGGCACATCCAAGGGCAGGTCGACCCGGCCCCTCCTGCGGGACGACTCCCAGGCTGCAAAGATCAGCTCCGTCGCCCTCAAAGCGTTGCGGCCGCAAAGCGGAGAATCCTTCCCTTCCTGGAGGGCCCCTACAAAGTCGGCGATCGCCCGGTCGATATAACCAGGGCCGTGGCAGTCTTCACCGCCGCAGTCGATGGCCTCCCAGTCTTTGTCGCCGCTCCGGCGGATGCGGAGCACAGGCATCCCCTGGCCGGCGGGGCCGATCTCGATGACCCCCTCTTCACCCACCAGGCGATGGTGGCACCTGACGAAGCCTGCGCCCGCGCCCGTGGACGCCAGGCCAAAGACGCCGTTGTCGTACTGCCAGAGGGCAAAGGCCTGGTTTTCGTTGTGCCGGCCAAAGACCAGGTTTTCTTGGCGGTAATCGATCTGCGCGATCACCCAGAGGGCCGGCCGCTCGTCGTTAAAGTAGTTGCAGAGGTCGAAGTTGTGAGAGCCGTAGTCGTAGAGGTTGCCAAAGCCAAAGGAGACCTCGCGGAGCCGCCCGATCTCCCCCGCGTCCAGGAGGGCCTTCGCCTTGCGGAATGGCGCGCCGTAGCGGCGCTGGTGGTTAAAGGCGAGCTTGGCGCCGCGGGCCTCGCACACTTCGACCATGCGTTTGGCACCCTGCCACGTATCCGCCATGGGCTTTTCGCAATAGATGCCCTTGACGCCCGCCTCGGCCGCCGCGACCACCATCTCCTCGTGCAGGTGGGGCCAGGTGCAGACGCTGACGATGTCGAGCTCCTCTTTCTCCAACATCTCCCGGTAGTCGGTGTAGACCTTAGGGACACCGAAAAGCTCCGCAAAGGCCTCGCCGTTTTCGCGCGAGATGTCCGCGCAGGCGACGATCGCGCACTCCGGGAGCTTTTGATACGCAGCGGCGTGTTGGTGGGCCATGCCGTAGCCCAGGGGGCCGGGGCGCACCGGGCGCTTGCCCGTTCCGATGAAACCGACGCGTAACTGAGCCAAGACCTTCCCTTCTTTCCTGAAAAGATATCGAAAAAGACAGGCCGAGATCAGGGCCAACGTCCGCTACCCGCAGCACCGGCGCTCACGGTTCGACTTTCGCCGCGAACCAGTGGTCACCCTCGCGTTCCAGGCGAAAGAGCCCGTCCTCCGTCATCACGACCATCCGCCGCCCGCCGTGCCGTTGCTCTTCGTCGTCCAGGATGGCCCGGATCGTGTAAAGCTCGCCCCGGTACCAGATGGAGACCGGCAGCTTCCGATCGGCCGCGAACCCGACGGCCGCCGGGACCCGCGCTGTTGTTTCGATCCTGCGGGTGCGGCCCTGGTCTTCCTCCCTCGCACCGGGCTCAGCGATGGCTGGAGCGGTTTCGCTAGGATCACCGGCGAGATCGAGCCTCACTGGATCGCTCGGCCGGTCTACCCAGGAAAGACCTGTGCGGGGCGACTGGACTGTGGTCGCCTCCCCCGTCACCGAAGCGTCTTCCATGGGCACGCCCCGGGCCAGGCTTCCGCCGTTTGCCGCCGCGTAGGGGATGAGGCCTTCCTCGAGTCTCAGGAGAAGGACGGCCGGCACCCCCTGCACCTCCGGGTAGGAAAGCGCCGAGATCCAAAGAGACGCGGCGCTCACCAGCCCCGCGACGACCGCCGTGCCGGCGAGCTCATAGATGCGGCTTTTGGCCTGGGGCCCGTCGAGCTCGGGCAAGAGGAAACAGAGGTCACGATCGCTGTAGGCGACCGCGACCTCCGTGGGATCAAGATATTGAAACAGAAACGAACGCCAATTGCCGGGAGCCATCTCCTCAGGGGTCGCAACCCGCAGCATGCCCAGGCCAAAAGGCCGGCCGGACCGGCGAGAACGGGCGATCTCCGCCGGCAGCCGCTCGGCGAGGTACCCGCGGGTGTACCAGCCCGCTTCCGTGTGTTTGAGCACCTCCCACTGGAGCGCGTTTCCGTCCGCCTTGAGGCGGTACAGCGCCCGCTCGGCCTGCCGGATTTGCTCATAGAGATCGTCCCATGAGGACATGGCCGTCCCTCCCGACGGGGCAATTCGGCTTGCGGCCTGGGATTCCTTTCTTTGGCATTGCTGGAAGAGAAGCTAGAAGTGGGTCGCCGAGAAGACAGCCCACCGGATCACCGCGAGCGCCCCGTACGCCAAGAGCCATCCCGCCCACCGGGAGAAAGGCGCGGGGGGCCCCTCCCACGCAGGCCAGGCCGGCCGCCTGCGCGTCCCGAGGAGAAACACGGCGCCCAGCGCCGCGGCCACGGCTCGCGTCACGTGGTTGGCCGTCTGTTCGGCCAGGGGAACCGGCAGGTAAACGCCGAGCACCAAGCCCGCGACAAGACGGAGCGCCGCGTCAACGGAGAGGACGGCGGCCGCGAGCCTTCCGGAACCGTCGACGCGGCGCTGCTTTTGCCATCCCCAGGCCAAGAGGGCGTACACCACCGTCAAGTAGACGATGTCGACGAGAAAGACGAGCCAAAGGGGTGATCCCACTTTGACGACGGGAGCGCCCCAGATCACCGCGGTGACGACTAGCGCGACGAGCCACGGGAGCGCCACCAGATCGACGACAAATCCGAGGCTTCGCCCGATCCGCCGCGCGAACCGCGCGGCGTAGAGCCAGCCAAAGAGGAGCGCGCCGTAGTAGCTGTACCCTTCGATCGGCGGCCGGACGATGTCCAGGGGGTTGAGGAGGTAGTAGCCGGCGTGCGGCACGATATACGCCAGCCGCGCGCCGATCAAACCGCTGATCATCAACCCGGTCACCAACCGCCACCACTCGTCGGGAGCGACGCCCCTGCGCCGGGCCACGGTTCGCCCGATGACGCCGCCCGCAAGGCACGCCGCCCCGACACCCAAGCCAAAACCGTAGATTTCCATGAGCTCACCCCCGCGCGGTGGGCTCTCGTCTCGCCGGCGGCTCCCGGACTAGCTGCCGAGGAGGCGTTGTCTTAAGATCTCGTTGACTCTCTGGGGATTGGCCTTGCCCCGGCTGGCTTTCATCACCTGGCCGACGAGAAAGCCGATGGCCTTTTCCTTGCCGCTCTTCACATCCTCCACCGGCCCGGGGTTTTCCGCGATGACCTGGTCGACCAGGGCCTCCAGCTCGCCCGTGTCGGAGATCTGCTCCAGCCCTTGCTCTTTCACGATCTCCGCCGCGCTCTTTCCAGTCTTAAACATCGTCTCCAGGACTTCTTTGCCGACGTTGTTGCTGATGGTCCCCTTACTCACCAACGCGAGGAGCTCGGCAAGGCCTTCTGGGCTGATGGGAATGGGCTCTTGCTCGATGTCGATCTCCATCTCCTTGATCAACCGCAAGATCTCGCCCATCACCCAGTTGCTCACCGTCTTGGGCTCGCCGAAACGCTCGACGGTAGCTTCGAAAAAGGCGGCCACTTCCTTGGACGCCGTCAAAACCTGCGCGTCGTACTTGGGGAGCCCAAACTGCTCCATGAAGCGCGCCGCTTTTTGGTCGGGAAGCTCAGGGAGCTCGCTGCGCCACGTTTCGATCTGCTCCGCCGTGAGCGTCACCGGCACCAGGTCCGGATCGGGGAAGTACCGGTAATCCTGCGCGTCTTCTTTGGAGCGCATCGAGATGGTGACGCCCTGCTGCTCGTTCCAATGGCGGGTGTCTCGCTCCACAGGCTCCCCGGCGTCAAGGAGGGCCGACTGCCGGCGCACTTCGTACTCCAGGGCCCGTTGCAGGGCGCGGAAGGAGTTGAGGTTTTTCACCTCAGTCCGCTCGCCCAATTTCGCCTCGCCAAAGGGACGGAGCGAGATGTTGGCGTCGCAGCGGAGGCTTCCCTCCTGCATCTTGCAGTCGGAGACGCCTGTGTAAAGGAGGATGGTGCGCAGCTTCTCCATAAAGAGGCGGGCCTCTTCGGGCGACCGGATGTCAGGCTCCGTCACGATTTCGATCAACGGAATGCCGCCCCGGTTGTAGTCGACCAGGCTATACTCCGAACCCATGATGTTGTCGCCGGAGTGGACCGTCTTGCCCGCCTCTTCTTCCAGGTGCACCCGGGCGATCCGCACACGGCGGGTCTCGCCGTTGACCTCAAACTCCACTGCGCCGTTGCGGCACAGGGGCAGGTCATATTGGGAGATTTGGTACGCCTTGGGGAGGTCGGGGTAAAAATAGTTTTTCCGGTCAAATTTGGTGAAGTGGGCGATCTCGCAGCCCAGCGCGAGCCCCGCCTTGACCGCGTACTCCAACGCCTTTTCATTGAGCACGGGAAGCGTCCCGGGAAGGCCGAGGCACACCGGGCACACTTGGGTGTTGGCCTCCGCCCCAAAGTCGGTGCTGCAGCCGCACCAGATCTTGGAGTCGGTGGAAAGCTCGACGTGAACTTCGAGGCCGATGATCACTTCGTACACGTTACTCCACCTCCAGCCGGGGCTTGGGCCGGCTTTCGACACCGCCAGTCGCCCCTTCGTACGCCGCTGCGACCCGCAAGAGCAGGCCTTCGCCCAAGGCCGGACCCAAAAGCTGCAGGCCAATGGGCAGGCCTTCGCCATTCAACCCGCAGGGGATCGAAATAGCCGGGATGCCGGCGAGGTTGGCCGGCGCCGTAAGAAGGTCGCTCTGGTACATCTCCAGGGGATTTTCCCACTTTTCCCCGATGCGGAACGCGACCGTCGGCGCGGTGGGCGTGGCGAGCACGTCGCACTGCTGAAAAGCCTTCTCGAAGTCTTGGCGGATGAGCGTCCGCACCTTGAGGGCTTTGAGGTAGTACTGGTCGTAGTAACCCGCCGAAAGGGCGAAGGTGCCCAGCATGATCCGGCGCTTCACCTCGAGGCCGAAGCCTTCTTGCCGCGTCTTTTCAAAAAGAGTGACGACGTCCTCGGCTTCCTTGGCGCGATGGCCGAAACGGACGCCGTCAAAGCGGCCCAGGTTGGAACTCGCCTCAGCCGGCGCGATCATGTGGTACGCGGCCAGCGCGTAGCGCGCATGCGGTAGCGAAACCTCTTGGACCTTGGCTCCGAGGCCCTCCAGCACCCGCACCGCCGCCAGAACCGCATCTTTAACTTCGGGCGCGATGCCTTCGCCGAAAAACTCCTTGGGCAGGCCGATCACCAGACCGTCAACGCCCTTGTCGAGCTCCGCCGCGAAATCGGGCACCTCCCCCGGGATGCTGGTCGAATCCAGCGGGTCGTGGCCGGCGATGGCGGCCAACAGGAGCGCCGCGTCGCGCACGTCCTTAGTCATCGGCCCGATCTGGTCCAGCGACGAAGCAAACGCGACCAGGCCGTAGCGAGAGACTCGCCCGTACGTGGGCTTCAGGCCGACGATGCCGCAAAAGGCGGCCGGCTGGCGGATCGATCCGCCGGTGTCGCTGCCCAGCGCCAGCACTGCGGTGTCGGCGGCGACGGCCGCGGCCGGCCCGCCGCTCGACCCGCCCGGCACCCGCTCAAGGTCCCAAGGGTTGCGGGTGAGCTTCAACGCGGATGTCTCCGTGGAGGATCCCATGGCAAACTCATCCAGGTTGAGCTTGCCGAGGATCGGCGCGCCTTGAGCTTTGAGGCGCGCCACCACGGTGGCATCGTAGGGCGATATGTAATGTTCCAGCATCTTGGAGGCGCAGGTCGTCGGGCTGCCGTCCACGCTGATGTTATCTTTCACGCTCACGGGAATGCCGGTGAGCGGCCCCACGTCGCGGCCCTCCCGGATGCGCCGGTCGGCCGCCTCGGCTTCTTGGAGCGCCTCTTTTTCCCGCACGCTCAAATAGGCGCCGATCGCAGGATCGACCGCTTCGATGCGGGCGAGCAAGCTCTTGGTCAGCTCGACCGAGCTAATTTCTCCCTTGTCGAGGAGTTCTCTCAACTGGTGCGCCCTAAGCGCGTGCAACTCCATCGCGTTTCCTCCGATCGAAACCAGGCTTGTCCAGCGTCGTTGAGCGACCACCGCTCAAGCGGCGGTCTCGTCCCAAGGCTCATTCATCGAGGATGCGGGGCACGTAGAAGTAGCCGTCCCGCGCCTCGGGGGCGTTGGCCAACGCCTTTTCCTTGGGCATCGATGGCCGGCGCACGTCGGGCCGCAGCACGTTGGTCAGCGCCACGACGTGCGCAGAGGGTTCGACCCCGTCGGTGTTGACTTCGTTTAAGATTGCAGCGTACTCCAAGATTGTCTCGAGCTGACGTTGAATCAGCTCCTTCTCCTCTTCGCTGAGGGCGAGACGGGCAAGGCGAGCGATGTGTTCGACATCCTTACGCTCGATGATCGCCACCCGGTCCACCTCCTATAAGGTTCAAAAACGCCTCTTCGTCCAAGATGGGCACCCCCAGCTCTTGTGCCCGCTGCAGTTTGGAGCCGGGCGAGGCGCCCACCACCAGGTAGTCGGTGTTGCGGCTGACCGAACCGCTGGTCGTTCCCCCCAGGCGTTTGATCGCGGCCTCGGCCTCTTGCCGGGTCATGGCGCTCAGCGTGCCGGTGATGACAAAACGCTTGCCGGCCAGCGGCTGCTCCCCCACCGGGACCGGAGCGTCTTCGCTCGTCTTGACGCCCAGCTCCTTTAACGCCTCGATCACCGCCCGGTTTTGCGGTTGGTCGAAGTAGTCGACGATGCTCCTTGCGATCTTCTCGCCGATCTCGGGAACGTCCATCAGCTGCTCCACCGTGGCCTCGGCCAAAGCATCGATGCTCTTGAAGTGGGCCGCCAGCGAGGCCGCGGTCTCCTCGCCTACGAGCCGGATCCCCAAGGCATACAAAAGGCGGGCAAGGCCCCGGCTCTTGCTGGCTTCGATCGCGTTGAGCAGGTTGGTCGCCGATTTGTCGCCCACCCGCTCGAGCTGCACCAATTGCTCCTTGGTCAGCCGGTACAAATCCGAGAAATCCTTCACCAGTTCCTGTTGGACCAAAGCCGTCGCCAGCGCTTGTCCGAGGCCTTCGATATCCATCGCGTTGCGGGAGGCGAAGTGGATCAGCCCCTCCACCAGCTGCGCCGGGCAGCGGGCGTTGATGCAGCGGGCCACCGCCTCGCCTTCGGGCCGGACGACCTCGCCGCCGCAGGCGGGGCAGGTTTTCGGCATGACAAAGGGACGCTCCGCCCCGGTCCGCTTGCTCGTGACCACCCGCACGACTTCGGGGATGATGTCGCCGGCTTTGTGCACGATCACAGTGTCCCCGATCCGGATATCTTTGTCGCGAATGTAATCTTCGTTGTGCAACGTCGCCCGGGAGACGGTCGTTCCGGCGATCCGCACCGGGTCGAGAATCGCCATCGGCGTCACCGCGCCCGTGCGCCCCACGTTGACGACGATCTCGCGGACCACCGTCATCGCCTGCTCTGCGGCAAACTTGTATGCGATAGCCCACCGAGGGCTCTTGGCCGTGGTCCCCAGGCGGTCGTGATACTCGAGGCGGTTGACCTTGATGACGACGCCGTCGATCTCGTAAGGAAGGCTTCGCCGCTGTTGCTCCCAGTGCTCGCAAAACGCGACGACCTCATCGATGGAGCGGCACACCCGGGCGTGGGGGTTGACCTTAAACCCCAGCTCCGACAAAAGCTCAAGAGCTTCGCTGTGCGTCGCGGGGCGTTTTGCAGGAAGACCCGTTTCCCCCAGGTACCCAATGCCGTAACAAAAGATGTCCAAAGGCCGTTCGGCGGTGACGCGGGGGTCCAACTGCCGCAGCGACCCCGCGGACGAATTTCTCGGGTTGGCAAAGAGCGGCTGGCCCTCGGCGGCGCGGCGGCGGTTGAGCTCCTCGAAATCGGCGCGGGACATAAACACCTCGCCCCGCACATCGATCGTCACCGGGTGGACCAGTCGCAGCGGGACGCTGCGGATCGTCCGCAGGTTTTGCGTTACGTCTTCGCCGACTTCGCCGTCGCCGCGGGTCGCGCCGCGTACGAGCAGGCCCTCCTCGTAGCTCAGCGAAACCGCGACCCCGTCGATCTTGAGCTCGGCCACGTACTCGACCGAGTCAACCCCCAACATCCGCCGCACTCGGGCGTCAAAGGCCTCAAGCTCGGCGCGGTCAAAGGCGTTGGCAAGGCTCATCATCGGGGCGCGGTGACGCACGGTCTCAAAGGCCTCAAGCGGCGCCGCTCCCACCCGCTGCGTGGGCGAGTCGGGCGTCACCAATTCCGGATACGCCGCCTCGAGCTCCACCAGCTCCCTCATGAGCTGGTCATACTCGGCGTCGCTGATTTCGGGATCGTCCAGCACAAAGTAACGATAGTTATGGTAGTGAATGATTTCTCGAAGCTGTGCAACCCGCTCCACTACTTCGCGCGGAGCCAAAGGCGACCACCTCACCAAGAGGCAACTCCATCACGAGATGGCACACGCAAAAACCTCGTTTAGCGTTCCACTTCAGCGAGTCTAATCCTTCCACCGCCGCAGCGAGGCATACGCTAGAGGTTGGCCGTCACGACGCTCTTGGCTCCCGGTTGTCCTTATTTCCGATTACCGTCTGTCGCGAGAGCAGCTGCCGCTTGCCCGTCAACCATCCGCGCTAGCCGAGCGCGGCGAGTGCTGCTATCATTACAGCATGGGACACAGCATGGGACGGTGGTCGCCGTGATGGACTTCTTTGCTCGTGCCCGCCGGTACGGCGAAGCAGTGGCTGTTTTTGACGAGTTTCTCGGTTCCGAAGTGCGGGAAAAGGTGATGGCCCGCTTCTCCCAAATCGCCGGTCCACTCCAGCGAACGGGCTTGCGCGACCCTTGGGAGATGATCGCCCGAGCCGCTCGGGAAGCCGGAGTTTCCAAAAACGAAATCCAAGCCCTCCGCTATGCCTTTCTCCTGCGCACCAACGAGTTTGACAAACTCCCGAGCCGCGAGCAGCTTTCCCCCGAAGTGATCGCACTGTTGATGCAATGGGGCCTCCTCCGCTGACCACGAGCCGCCCGGCTCTCTCGAGGCGGTCTAACCGCTGTTTGGTCGCGTGCCCATCATTGCCGTTCCAACCGTCACGCCGTTCATCGACGAGCCTCTCTCTCCTCCATTTTGGCCGCGAATTTTGCACTTCTGTCGTTCCCGACTGTCAAATTGACGGCCAGTTAACGCCGCGGGATGCCCGAAACCGCCGCATCAGGCGAGGGGACTTCCCAAGAACGGGGTCAGAACCGCGCCAGCGAGGCGCGCCTTGAGTTGTTGTGGCCGTGTTGTTAACGCGGGGGCCACAAGAGGGCGTTAGATTTGTGGCCAATACGGTGCCGGCCGAGCGCTGGGCGAGAGCCGGGCGGGCGTCGGACGGGGCGCATCGCACATAGCCGGCCTGCAAGCCTCATAACTATGACGGGAGGAGGCCGGTCCGTGTTTTTCGTGATGAAGTGGACACCGCGATGGAGAGGTCACTTCAAAGCCCATTGGCGCGCTCGCCCCGGAGCTAACCGCAGCGCAAACCGGAGCGCGAAGATGAGGGCTCGAATCGTCCTTGCCGGTCTGCTTGCTGTCCTGGCGTGGGCGGTCTTTGGGATGGACAC
>PKEU01000176.1 GCA_002919195.1 bacterium | reverse complement strand
GCTGCAGCTTCCGGGTCTGTGGTTGAAAGTCGATGCCAGCCGCAGGCGAAACGACCCACGTAAGGCGACCGAACAAAAACACCCCTGACGGTCGCTGAGCATGGTGCGGCTTAGTGTAAGTCCTGCCCGCCGCGGTACTATAGGCGCGGGGACGAGACACCCCGACATCATTGCGGCGGAGAGGGCCGGCGTGGGAGAAAGAGGGGACTCCTGCAAAGGCTCCAGCAGGCGAGTGTGGGGGCAAAGACCAGGTCAGCCGGAAGCTGCAGCTACTTATTTGTGTGAGCAATAGTGTCGGATAAATCAGACTCTGCGTTTTGTTGCCGCGGTTGACTGCGTCGTGCGGCAAATTTTTGCAGTTTCCAGGAGTCCGATATACCCCCATGGGTATTTCGGCCGCATGTAAGCCACGGGAAACGTGGATTTTGCTCTGCCCAACCGGGGATTTCCGGGCCCGCGACCCCTTCAAAACCGGTTCACCGCGGCGAAAGTGCAAAAATTTGCCGCCGCCGCCCCTCGAACCGGGCAAAAAGATGCAGTTTCGAGCCACATAAGCCCCCAAAGCAATGGACTACCCGGTGCCGTTTCAACAACACAAGCACCGGCCCGGCACGCCCAACGCCGTTTCAGGCCGCGTACCGTCTTCGTCACCCCCAACTTGGGTGTCATCTTACCCTGGCTCTAGGGACACACCTCACCTCCAGCGCCTCTCCCGCAGGATGCGGTTTGTTTATTGCGAAGTGTTGAATTAGGGAAGGCCGCCAAACCTAATGTCAAAGGTTTCCTGATTTGCATGAGGAGAGGGGTAGCAGAGTGGCGAGCCAAACGGTGCGGGTGACGGTGAAAGGGAAGAACATCCAGGTGACGCCGGCGCTGCGGGATTATGCGGAAAAACGGGTTGCCAAGCTCTCCAAGTACTTTCAATGGCGTCAGGACGTCCAGGTCGAGGTGATGCTCAGCGTCGAACGGGATACGCAGATCGCCGAGATCACCTACCACCTGGGCGGGCTCTTGATGCGGGGCGAAAGCCGTTCCAAGGATATGTACGCCTCCATCGACGAGGCGTCGGACAAGATTGAGCGTCAAGTGCGGAAGTACAAAAACAAGATCCAGCAACGGGAGCACGAGACGCTGCGGATGAGCAATTCCGCGGTTCAGGCTGAGGCCGCCGGCGCCGACGTGCAGGCGGAGGATGAGAGTCGCCCGAGAGTGGTTCGCACCAAACGCTTTGCCATCAAGCCCATGGACATCGAAGAAGCCATCATGCAGATGGAGCTCCTCGGGCACGACTTCTTCGTCTTTGCCAACGCCAACACCGATGAGGTCAACGTTTTGTACAAGCGCAAGGACGGCAACTACGGGCTGATCGAGCCGACGCTGGAGGATGAAGGGTAAGGGCGGGAGGCTTCCAGCAGAGGAAAGAGTGAAGAGAGGAAAGAGCCCTTTCCAAGAGTGGAAAGGGCCTTATCTCAAAGGGCGTTATCGAGTGGAAGGAGCTTACCCAGGAAGCTTCCATCATTTCGGAAGCTTATATTATCAAGGTAGCTAATAAAGGAAGGAAATTCCACGGTCCTGGCCGAAGAACTGTTCACGTCTCGCGACACCTTTGATGTCTCGGTATGCTCAACGGGGGACGCGATGCACTTGGTCCACAAGTTACCGACGGCGGCGGAGGTTCAGGCGGCGATCGAGCGGGTCCGCGGCGTGACGGCAAGCCGGGTGGTCGCTGAAAACGGCGTCATCTCCGAAGTGCACATCCTGGCGGAGGCTGGCCGCAGCCCCAAGCAGATCGTCCGAGACGTGGAGTCGGTCTGCCAGGCTCAGTTTGGCCTTGCGCTGGATCACCGGAAAATCAGCGTCGCCCTGATCCAGCCGTCGGAAAAGGAGCGGACGCCGGTCGTCCGTCCGGAGGTCCGGGGCCTCCGGGTTGAGACCGGGGGACGGGAAATCCACGTCCACGTGCTGATGGGCGTGGGCGACGAAACGTACGAGGGGAGCGCCCAAGGTGTGGGGGGCGTGCGCCAGCGCTACCGGTTGGCCGCGACAGCCGCACTCGAGGCGCTCCAGCGTTTTTTGGGGGAAAGCTGCCGGTTTGAGCTGGACGACCTCGTGTCGTTTCACTTGGGGGGATACGACGGCTTCCTCGCCGGCGTGGTGATGATCAGCGCCTTTGGCGAGGAGCAGTTGGTGGGAAGCGCTCTCGTCAAGACCGACATGATGGACGCGGCCATCGACGCCGCGCTCAATGCGGTCAGCCGCCGGATTCCAAGCCTTGCGGGTGAAGAGCGCCCGGATTAATCGGGCCAACATCATCCGAAGACAAAGGAGTCCCGTACTTGGCCAACGTCGTCGCAAAGTGGTTTCGACTTATGCTCCGCGACGCGGGGCTGCTCCACGACATCGGGAAAATCGGCATCAGCGACACCGTGCTCAACAAGGCCGGCCGGCTGACGGATGAAGAGTTCAAGCTGGTCCAGACCCACACCATCATCGGCGAAGATGTAGTGAGGCCCATCGGGTTTTTGCGGGACGTCTCGCAGGTGATCCGCCATCACCACGAGCGCTACGACGGCCGCGGGTATCCCGACGGCCTCAAAGGCGAGGAGATCCCGCTGGCCGCCCGCATCTTGGCCGTCGCCGACGCCTTTGACGCCATGATCCACGACCGCGTGTACCGTGCGGCAATGAGTGTCGACGAAGCCGTGGCCGAGCTCGTCAAGGGAAAAGGCACTCAATTTGATCCCCAAGTGGTCGATGTCTTTATTGAGGAGGTGCTGCCCAGGAAGATGGAGTTCACCCGCCAAGCGGCCTGGCGGGGCCGGCGCAGGGGCAAAGAACAATGCTGATCGATGTCGCCGTCGTGGCGGTCGTCGCCGGCTGGATCTTTCGGGGCAGCCTGGCGAGCCTCGCGGAGCTCGAGGTGCGAAGGCTGCTCTTGGTCCTTTTGTGCGCCGCGATGCAGTACGGCGGTCAGTACGCCGCGGGCGCCGGTTGGATTTCCCTCGATGGCTGGGGCGCCCTGGTTTACAGCGGCATCCTGGTCCTCTTGCTGAGCGTCCTCTGGCTCAACCGGCGGCATCCGGCGCTCCTCTTGATGACCCTCGGCATCTGCCTCAACTTCCTGGTGGCTGCGACCAACGGCGGCCCGATGCCTGTCTCGGTCGAAGGGTTGATCCGCGCCGGGCTTTCGGGCTACGTCCAACCGCTGGCCGCGGGCGAGGTCGCGACGCACCAGCTTCTCAACGATCACACGCGCTTTCCGTTTCTCGCTGAGATCTTTGTCCTTCCCGAGCCCTATCCCCGCGCCAGCGTTTTCAGCCTGGGCGATGCGGTGTTGGCCGCCGGCGCTTTCTGGCTGATCGTTGGCGGTATGACGGCGCACCCGTCGGTTACGGGCAAGCGCCGGGCGCTGGAAGTTCGCCGCCTTACGTTTGGCCCGTAGGGCGCGTCCTCGTTCGGAGTGTCCTGATTTCAAGTGTCTTTCTGGTCGCCAACGGATGACAGCTCGCCTTGGCGCCACCGCCGCCTGGCTCGCTCCCACCATGCGGCTCTTCATGGCTACCCCATGACTCTCCCGGGCCATCGTTGGGGACATTTGCCCTCTGAGCTGGGGCGGGAGCCACAATATTGGCCCGCTGGGAGAGGTTTACCAGGGACTTTCGTCGAAGTTCGATTTCCACTTCATCGAGATTAACCGATGAAACAACTTTTTCTTGAGTGGACACCTCCTGTAAGGGTAATCCCGCGGCCCTCTCTTGCCGATGGATTGGTTGACTCCCTCTTGATTTCATCTTGATCTTCTTGAAAGGGGCTGGAGAGATGTCCGAAAAGGAGGTCGCGGGGAGCCTGGAGTCGAGCCAGTGCGTCGTCTTTTCCCTGGGCGACGAGTGGTACGGCGTCGACATCTTTCAGGTGCGGGAGATCATCCGCGTCCCCCCGGTGACCAAGATCCCCGGCGCGCCCTATTGGGCCGAGGGCGTGATCAACCTCCGGGGCGGCGTCATTCCCGTGTTGGATCTCAGAAAGCGCTTTGGAATGCCGCCGGGGCCGGAGGACGCGGACCGGCGCATCGTCGTGGTGGAGCTCGGGGACCAGACCATCGGCATCGTGGTCGACGGGGTTTCCGAAGTGCTGGAGATCGAGGCCGGGGCGATCGAGCCCCCGTCGCCGTTTGTGGTTCCTTCGGGGTCGGGCGCCGTCTGGGGCATCGCCAAGGTGAGCGACCGGCTCATCATCCTGCTCGATCTTGACGCAGTCTTGTCGGGCGAGGAGAAAGAGCGCCTGAAGGCCATGGCCGCTGCGGGAAGCTCCCAGGCAAACGGCGAAGGCGCCGGCGCCCAGTGAAATTTTGGAGGTGGATGTATGGCACTCGTCCTGGTCGTGGATGATGCGGCCTTTATGCGCATGCGCTTAAAAAACGTGCTGGTGCAAGACGGTCACGAGGTGATCGAGGCGGGTAACGGTGTCGAGGCCATCGAGATGTACCGGCAGCACCGTCCGGACCTCGTGATGATGGACATCACCATGCCCGAGATGGACGGCATCACGGCGCTGAAAAAGATCTTGCAGGACGACCCGAGCGCCAAGATCGTGATCTGCTCTGCCTTAGGCCAGGAGAGCACGGTGATCGAGGCGATCAAGTCGGGAGCCAAAGATTTCATCGTCAAGCCGTTCCAGCCTGAGCGGATCCTCGACGCCGTGAAAAAACAAGTGGGGTGAGGATGAGACGACGTGGACGCTCGACCCGAAGGATTTGACCTGCTCGTGGCCGTCTTTAAAAAGCGGACGGGGATCGACCTTTCCGCCTATAAAGAGCGGCAGATGATCCGCCGCCTCACAAGCTATTTGCGGCGGGTGGACGCGCCGAGTTTCGCGGTCCTGGCCAGCCGCATTGCGCGCGACGACGCGGCGCTCCAGCACCTCAAAGATTACATCACCATCAACGTCTCGGAGTTTTTCAGAAACCCCGACCGCTACGAGGCCCTTGAGCGGGAGATCCTGCCCGCCCTTTTCCAGGAGTTTGGGACGCTCCGCATCTGGAGCGCGGGCTGCTCCATCGGCGCCGAGCCCTACTCGCTCTCGATCCTTTTGGAAGAGCTCGACCCCAAGACGCCTCACCGGATCCTCGCCACCGACGTGGACGTCAAGGCCCTCGAGGTGGCCAAAGCTGGTATTTACAACGAGGACAAGCTCAAAGAGGTGTCGTCCCAGCGCCTTCGCAGGTTTTTCACCCGGGAAGAGGCGGACAAGTGGCGGGTGGCTCCGGAGATTAAGCGGCGGGTCCGGTTTCAGGTGCACGACCTTTTAAAGGATCCGTACCCTGTGGGTCAGCACCTCATCCTCTGCCGCAACGTCGTCATTTACTTCGTCGACGAGGCGAAAGAGGAGGTCTTCCGCAAGCTCGCGGAGGCGCTGGTCGAGGGGGGCTACCTCATGATCGGGAGCACCGAGAGCATCTTCAGGCCCGAGCGCTACGGCTTGCAGGCGGTGGGCTCCTTTGTGTACCGCAAGATGAAAAAGGGAGGGGTCTTGGGTGTCGCCAGAGACCGGGCTTTCAGCCCAAGTAGTGCGGGGCGCTTTGAAGCGGGCGGGCGAAGTTTTGTCGGAGCTGGTCGAGAAGCGTTTTAAGATCACCGAGGTCTCGATGACGCAGCACGAGGCGGAGGAGCTGCCCAACCTCCTCGGCGACGCCAGCACCCCTGTGTGCGCTTCGTTTTTCCAGGTCCGCGGCGAGCTGCCGGGCTTTCTCCTTCTGGTGATGCCGGTGCATGAGGTAGCCGCGCTCCTTGAGCCCCTGGTGGGGCAGGGCGAGGGCGAGATGGCCGACTCGGCCATCGGCGAGATCGGAAACATCGTCGGCAGCGCGTTTCTCAATCACATCGCGGACCACTACCACATCTATGCCGCCCCGACGCCGCCCCAGGTGTTTCGGGATATGATCGGGGCGCTGATGGGCTCCCTGGCAGCCGTGTTGGTTTCGGGGGGAAAGCTTGAGGTCCCCGTAGTGCGAACCCAATTGACGCAAAACGAAGGAGTGCTCTCGGCGTTTTTGCTCTGGATTCCCGAGTCGTTTTCACTGGATGAGCTGAGGCAGTCGAAATGAGTTTGGCAATCGGTCTTGGAAAGTACGCAGTCGGAAAAGACGTTCGACAAGACTGGGTGATCTACGGCCTGGGTTCGTGCATCGGCCTCATCTTGTGCGAGCGGTGGGAAGGGGTGCTGGGCATGGCTCACATCGTGCTTCCCGCGAGCCCCGAACCCGACCCTCCCGAGCCGGCCCGCTACGCCGATACGGCGGTCCCGTTTCTCCTCCAAGAGATGGAGCGGCTCGGAGCCATCCCGAACAGGATCGTGGCCTTCCTCGCGGGGGGCGCCCGGATGCTCGAGATCAACGGGGCTGTAGGCGACATCGGCAGGCGAAACCTCGAAGCCGTGCGGGAAGAGCTCGCGATGAGGCGGATCCGTGTCGGCGGTGAAAGCGTCGGCGGCACGTTTGGGCGGACACTCCGCTGGAACGCTGCGGAGGGGCTCGCGATCGTCAGCCGCTTTGGCGCTGCGGACGAGGTGCTGACGCCCGTCCCGTGCAGGCCGGTCCGGCCGGGCGGAGGGCAGGCGTGAGGCCGGGCGGGGGGGCGTAAGTCTGAGGCGATTTTCGGCCGGCGGTCATGTTTGCGGCGGAGCCCGGTGACTGCCGCTTGCGGCGGCCGGTGAGCTGCTGTTGACCTACCGTGGGGGAAAAAGGCTCAACGAACTCGTGACGATCGCTTTTGAAGTGTGAATGGGTTCGCTGGACAAGCCCATGCGAGGGGCCGGGGGGGAAACCGGATGAACAAAAGCCAAGGGGCAGAGCCGCAACGGAAAGGTCTGGTAGGCATTCAAGACGGGAAGGTGGTCTTGCGCGCCGAGCCGGACGCCCTCCCGCCAAAGCTTACGCCTGGACCCCATGTGGTGCTGCGCGTCAACGGCCAGGTCGTCGAGGAGACGGTGGCCGTCAAGCCGGACGATGAAGTGACGGTCGAGGCGGTTCAGGAAGCCCCCACAAAAGAGATCCACATCCAGATCGCCCAGGACGGCAGCTCCGCCGTCGCGCTCATCCAACGCCGGCCCGGGATCGCCTGGGCAATCAATGACGCCCCCTTCGCGGCGCACGTCACCGTCAACGTGCGTCCCGCCGGGCAGCTCCCGCCGCCGCCGGTCAGTGTCGAAGACGTGCTCGAAGCCTTGGCGAAAGCCGGGGTGGTGTACGGCATCGACCGGGCGGCCATCGAGGAGCTGGTGGCCCAGGAAGCCTTGGAGTGCCGCGCCGTGGTAGCCAAGGGCCGCCCGCCCACTCCGCCCGTCGACGGCCGGGTCGAGCCCTACCGCCGGGAGCAAGAGAGCTCGCAGCCGGCCGCCGACATGCGCGAGGAGGCGCTCAAGATCGACCTCCTGGACCGGGGCGAGATCGAGAGCGTCAACCCGGGCGATATCGTCGCGGTCTGGATCGACCCCCAGCCGGGCCAGGACGGCGTCGACGTCAAGGGCCAGCCTGTGCCGGCGCGAAAGCCTCGCTCGCCGCAGCTCCGGCTGGGGAGCGGCGTGGAAAAGCAGCCCGACTCCCCCTACATCGTTGCCGTCCGCACGGGCCGTCCCATGGTGAAAGAGACCTTCGTCGACGTCGTCCCCACCTTTGACGTCAGAGGGGATGTCAACGTCTCCACCGGCCACATCGAGTTTGCCGGCAACATCAATGTGCAGCGCAACGTGGAAGAGAGCCTCAGGGTGCGGGCGGGGGGCTCGGTGGTCATCGGCGGGATGGTTTTTCGCAAGGCCGAGGTGCTCGCCGGTGGCTCCGTCACGGCCCGGGGCGTGGTGGGCGGCCGGATCGAAGCCGGGGGCAACGCGAGCATCTACGGCCCGCTCATCGATGCCCTGAGGCGCCTCGAGCCGCTCTTGGAAAAGGCCGTCGAAAACCTGCGGCGGATCGTGCCGGTGCTGGAAGCCGACGGCGCCCAGGAGCGCCTGGGCCCGGTGTTTAAAGCCTTGCTCGAACGGCACTTCCCGGAAACGGGCGCCATCGCGCAGGAGATCGGCAAACAGCTGGTCCAGCATAAGGAGCTGATCGAGCCGGAGCTCTTAGCGCGGCTCGCCCAGGTGGTCAAGCTCCTCGCGGGCCGGGGTCCCCTGCAGGTCAAGGGACTTGCGGACGTGACGTCCGTGCTCGGGGTCGTCCAAAGCCTCCCGTTGGAGCTGGATTCCCGCATCGAAGACGCCGACGTGCGGGTGGACTACTTGCAAAACGCGGAGATCGCCTGCGGCGGCAAAGTGATCCTACGAGGAAGAGCGTGTTTTAATTCGAAAATTGTGGCGAGAAATGGGTTTGAGGCGCCCAACGCCACCGTGCGCGGGGGAAGCATCACCGTCACCCACGGGAGCGTCATCGCCCGGGAGATCGGCTCGCCGTCGGCGGCCCTAACGGAGATCATCGTGGGGCCGGAGGGGTCGATCAAGGCGGAGATGATCTATCCCAACGTCCGGTGCGTCGTGGGGCAGAGGCAGTACCGGGTCGACTCGCCAAAGCGCCATTTGGTGCTCCATCTCGACCGGGAGACGGGTGAGTTGCGGTTTTGAGGCTGCGCACAACCACCATCAGGAACGGGGTCGTAAAGCCAGTGCGACACGAGCCGCAGGACGGGCCGATGTTGGTCCTCGATATTGGCACCCACAAGATCTTGGGCCTCGCCGTGCGCCCTGCTGGAGAGGGCATCGCGATCTTGGCCAGCAGCATGGCGCGCCATCGCGACCGGGCCATGAGGGACGGCCAGGTGCACGACGTGCGGGCGGTGGCCCGCTCGATCCGCGCGGTGGTGGACGAGCTCGAGCGGGCGACCGGCGCAAGGCTCCGCGGCGCCCGCGTCGCGGCGGCCGGCCGGGCGCTCAAGACTTCCCGGGGCCGGGCGGAGGCGGAGCACGCGGCGGCCGTCACGCTCTCGGCGGAAGGCGAAAGAAGCCTGGTCTGGGAGGCCGTCGCGGACGCGCAGCACCGCCTGGCGGAAGGGCTCGCCGCCAACGAGCTTTCCCGGGGGTACTATGCTATCGCGCACGCCGTCACGGCCTGCTGGCTCGACGGCGATCTCATCGGGAATCTCGCCGGCCAGCGGGGTCGGAGCTTTGCCCTGGAGGCGCTCGCGACGTTTTTGCCTGCGGCGGTCGTCGATTCGCTGGAGTCGGCCCTAGAGCAGGCGGGCCTCGAGATGACGGGGCTGACCCTTGAGCCCATCGCCGCCCTGGAGGCGGTGATCCCGCCCACCGCCCGGCACTTGCAGCTGGCCCTGGTCGACATCGGGGCGGGCACCTCCGACATCGCCATCACCGGAGGGGGCCGGGTGGAGGCCTTCGCCATGGTGCCCCAGGCAGGCGACGCCATCACGGAAGCGGTCTCCCATGCGCTGCTCTTGGATTTCGCCGTCGCGGAGCAGCTCAAGCGGGAGGCCAGCCGGGGGCAGAGGGCCGTGGCCGAGGACGTGCTAGGGCAAGAGGTGACGCTCGACCCCCAGGCGCTCGCTGAGATCGTCCGGGAGCCGGTGCAGAAGCTTGCCGAATCGATCGCCCAGGAGATCTTGCAGTGGGCGCCGGGCGGCCTTGACGCTGTGATCCTGGTGGGCGGGGGCAGCCAGACGCCCGGCTTGCCCGAGGCGCTGGCCGCTTTTCTCGGCATGCCAAAGGGCCGGGTCGCCGTGCGCGACCGGCGGGCGGTGCGGCACGTGGCGGGTGCCGAGCACCTCGCGGGGCCCGACGCCGTGACGGCGCTCGGCATCGCCCTCCGCGGCGTCCGGGGCGAGGAGATGCCGCCCGTGCGGGTCAGGGTCAACGGCCGGCCCGTCTGTCTTTTTCTCCCCGACCGGTGCACCGTGCGGGAAGCGGCCCGGGTGGCTGGGCTCTCGCCGGCCGACCTCGTGGGCCGGATGGGGCCAGGGATGACCGTGACCGTCAACGGCGAGATCCTCGTGATCCCGGGCTCCCGGGGCGAACCCGCCGTCGCGCGCATCGGGGGCGAGGTCGTCTCGTTTGACACGCTCCTTCACAACCTGGACGAAGTCGTCATCGAGCCGCCCAAGCCCGGGCTTCCCGCCCGGCCCACCGTGGCGGAAGTGGTGGAGCGCTGGCTCAGCAGGGCACAAGACGGCGGGATGGGCGGAGCAGCCGTGGCGGTCCGTTTCGGCGAAGGAGCCCGAACTCGCGGCGTCGTTGACGCGGGTGGGGCAGGGGGCGTCGTTGGCGAGGGTGGCGCAGCGGGTGCCGTGGGCTCGGGCAGCGCCAGCGACACGAATCCTAGAGCCTGGCAGCCCGCGCTGAGGCCCCGCCTGCGGCTCAACGGCCAGTGGCAAGAGGCGCCGGTCTGGGTGCGCAAAAACGGCCGGCCTGCCAAGATGGACGAGGCGGTGGCCGACCGCGACGTGTTTGAGATCCGCTGGCCTAGGACCGCCCGAGAGCTCCTGGAGGCGCTGGGCGAGGCCCAAGGGAGCGCCGGGCGCTGCCTCGTGCAAGGCCGGGAAGTTTTCCTCGGCGAATTTTTGAGCCTGCGGCGAAACGGAGAGCCCGCGACGCTAAGCGATCCGGTGCAAGATGGCGATACATGGGAATGGGAGTCCCTATTTCCGCCTACTGCGGGGGAGCTGCTCGAGCGCCTGGGAATCGCCGGGGAAACGACGCTCGAGGTGACGGTCAACGGCCAGCCCGTGACGCTGCGGCTTCCGGCGAAGATCCTGCTCAACGGGAGGCCGGCGGATCCCAGCGTCACGGTGGGCGACGGCGACCGGCTCGAGGTCCAGCCTGTCCAAAGCCTTTCACTTTACGAGCTTTTGCCTTATGCGGGGATTTCTTGGGAGGAAAGGATCCGGGACGGCCGGCGTCTCGTGCTCGAGGTGAGGGGAGAGCCTGCCGACTTTACCACTTCCGTCTCTCCAGGGGACGTCGTGGCCATCCGGTTTGAATGATCATCCCAGTGGGGGAGCGCTGGTCCGGCGACGCCGGCGGTTTTGACGACAAAGGGGGATATCCGACCATGAAGGTTGAGTATATCGAGCCGTTTGTGGCGGCCGCGATGAACATCTTATCCAGTGAGCTGGGCATCCAGGTGGAGCGGGGCAAGCTTCGCGCCGACGGGAGCTACTTCACCACCAAAGAGGTCTCCGTCTTGATCGGCATCACCGGCGCGGTGGAAGGCAACGTGGTCTACGGCGTCCACCGCAGCGTCGCGATGGACATCGCCTCCAGGATGATGGGCGAGCCCGTCAAGACCTTCGACGAAATGGCCAAGAGCGCCATCGGCGAGCTGGGCAACATCATCTCGGGCCACGCCGCGGCCCTTTTTGAAAAGAACAAGATCCCTTGCGCCATCTCCCCTCCGAGCCTGATCATCGGCAAGGGCACCCGCATCGAAATCTACGGCATTCCCCGGCTGGTCATCCCGCTGGACATCGAGTTTGGCGAGATCGAAATCGGCGTCTCCTTGAGGGAAAAGCGCTGACATGCCGACGGCGAGCGCATCCGGCCCACTCTTTCAAAGCAGGATCCCCCCAAGGCGCGCATGGTTTGAGGCACGGAGGCCCAAAAGATGAGGACGTCACATCCTTTTCGACAGAGCATCCTACCCGGCTGGGCCCTCACCGAGCAGTATGCCGCGACCCTGGCCGAAGTGGCCGGGGCGTTGTCGGGCTCGCCCTTCGCCGGCGCCCGGTTGGAGCCGGCAGGAGCCGATCCCCGGGAGCCCGAGTTTTTCGTCGCGACATTAAGGGTGCCGGGTGAAGAGCAGGGCCGCATCCAGCCCGTCTCGCTTTTTTATCTTTTGAGTCCCGAGTGGTTTTCCCAGGAGCCGGCGGGTGAGGTGACGTACATCGCGGCGATCGGCCATTCGGCGGCGGCTATCAGCGTGAGGCGGTTTTTGCGCACCTGGCATGAAGGGCAGATCGGCGGCGAGGTGATCTACAAAGGCGCCTTGAAACCCGGGGCGGTCGGCCCCGCGGTGGCGGCGTCGCTCGGGCGGTTTCAGGTGCGGCGGGGAGAAGTGGCCACGCGGAGATTTCCGGGAGGGGAGATCGGAGTCTGGCCCCTCTCGGTCGATGCGCCGCCGAGGCTCTGCCCCATCTGCCTTTTGCCCGCGGCCCAGTGGGTGTGTCCCAAGTGCGGCAAGCCCGTCGTCGATCGCCGGGACAAGTAGCCTTGAGTTGGCCCTACCCGTTGTCGCAAGGAGGAGAAAAAGATGGCGGGTTACGAGCTCACTCCCGAAGAGATCAAGCTTTTTCTCGAAGAAGCCCAAGAGCAGCTGCAGATCATGGAGGAGACGCTGATTGCTCTCGAGGAAGATCCCGACAACCCCGCCCTCATCCAGGAGATCTTCCGGGCGGCCCACACGCTGAAAGGGGGCTCGGCCACGGCCGGCTTTGACAACGTGGCCCGGTTGACCCACGCCATGGAGTCCTTGCTCGACCTTGTCCGGCAAGGCCATCGCACCATGTCGACGGAGATCGCTGACGCCTTGTTTGACGGGGTCGACCTGCTTCGCCGCTGCCTTGAAGCCATCGCCCAGCACGGCGATGCGAGCCAAGTCGACGTGGAGTTTCTCATCGCCCAGCTGGAGGAAGAGATCGAGAGCTCCGGCGACGGCGCAGCGGCTTCCGGGGACGGGGACGCGGGCGAAGCCGGGCGCGAGGGTGAGGACGAGGGCCGGTGGGAAACGGGCGAGGCGAGTGAGGTCGGACCCGCCGAAAGCGACCCGACTCGTGCATCCGGGGGAGCCGGTCCCGGGGGAGAGCTTGCCCTGGAGGTGCACATCGCGCCCGGCGCGCCCATGACCTCGGTGCGGGCGTATCAAGTGCTGCTCGCCTTGGAGGACTTCGGCCGCATCACCTCGTGCGAGCCCAAGCGGGAGATCATCGAGCAGGGGAGCGGGACCATCGCGACTTTGCGCGTCGTGGTCGAGACCAGCAAGTCCCTGGAGGCGATCCGGCAAGTTTTGCTCGAGATCCCCGATATCGTCGCGGTCGAGCCGTTCGCCGCGGAAAGCGCCGGACGCGCGAAAGGAGAAACCGCCGCACCGGCTATGGGAGAAAGCGGCGCGTCCCGCGTTTTCGGCGCTCCGGATGCCGCTGGCGCTTCAGATCTGCAAGACGGCGAGGCCGTTTCCGGCGCGGCGGGTGGCCGAGACGCGGATGCGCCTGGCGCTGAGCGCACCTTAGAAGTGCCTGGCGCGCCTCGCGCCGCGGGCCCCCAAGCTGCTCCGCACGATGCGGGCGCTCAAGAGGCTCCCGGCGTCACAGGCGCACCTGGCATTGCGGGAGCTCCCACCGCTCAGGGAGTCTCCCGCACGGCCACCGCCGCGGCGGCCGGGAGCAAAGGCCGCGCCGAAACCTCCGCAGCCGCGGGACGCGACGGCGGCCAGGGGACGCCCAGCTCTTCTCTGGGCAATACGATCCGGGTGGACGTGGCGCTCCTCGATAACCTGATGAACCTGGTGGGCGAGCTCGTCATCGACCGGACACGCCTGACGCAGCTCGCGGGCGCCGACCTTTCGGCGAACGCCTTGAAAGAGGAGCTTTCCAGCGTCTCCAACTCCTTGAGCCGGATCACCACCGACCTTCAGGACGCCATCATGCAGGCCCGGATGATGCCGGTGGACATGCTGTTTAAGAAATTTCCCCGCATGATCCGCGACCTCTCGCGGCAGCTGGGCAAGGAGATCGACTTTGAGATGTCGGGCAACGAGACCGAGCTCGACCGCTCCGTCATCGAGCAGATCGGCGATCCCTTGATTCACCTGCTCCGCAACGCGGTGGACCACGGCATCGAGCCGGCCGAGGAGCGGATCCGGATGGGGAAAAGCCCCCGGGGCAAGGTGCGGCTGCGGGCGTATCACCAGGAGAACCAAATCTATATCGAAGTCTCTGACGACGGCCGGGGGCTCGACACCGAGGCGATCATGCGCAAGGCCATCGACCGGGGGCTGCTGCATCCCGAAGAGGCCAGCCGCCTTAGCCCCGACAAGATCGTGGAGTACATCTTTCAACCCGGGTTTAGCACGGCGAGCTCCGTCAGCGCTGTCTCGGGCCGGGGCGTGGGCATGGACGTCGTGAGGCGCAACTTGGAGAAGGTGAACGGCAGCGTCAGCGTCACGACCGAAAAGGGCAAGGGGACCACGTTTACGATCAAGCTGCCGCTGACGCTGGTGATCGTCCAAGCGCTCATGGTCGAGATCGCCGACTGCGTCATGGCGATTCCCCTTTCCAATGTGACCGAAGCGGTGCAGGTGACGCCGGCCGACGTGCACCTGGCCCGGGGCTGGGAGATGATCGAGGTGCGGGGCGAGATGGTTCCCCTGCTCAACCCGGGAGAGGTGTGGGGCCCCGAATGGGCGGTGACGGCGGGCGGGAAGCGCTCGGTCCCGGTCGTGATCCTGCGTTCGGGGTCGTCGCCCCTGGGCCTCAAAGTGAGCCGCTTGCTCGGCGAGCAAGAGATCGTCATCAAGACCATGGGGCCGGTGATCGGCACGGTGCCCGGCATCTCGGGCGCATCGATCTTGGGGGACGGCCGCGTCGCTTTGATCGTCGATCCTGCGGGCCTGACCAAAGCGGTGCAGGAGCAGACGGCCTGAGCGCGCACCGGATGGCGCGCACCGACGGCGCCGCACGCCGGCGGCGCCGGACCGCGGCACAGTACCCGGGCACGATACCCCGGCACGATACCCTGGCGGCGGAACGAGTCGGGCCGCCGCAGCCGGCAACGACGACCTTTATCGACGCAGCTCGGATCAGCGCAGCCTGACGGGGTGAAAAAGGATCATGCAACCCATCCGAGTCCTGGTGGTGGACGACTCGGCCTTGATGCGGCAGATGATCTCCCGCATCCTGAAAGACGCGGGCATGGAAGTGGTCGCGACGGCCCGCGACGGCGTCGACGCCTTGGAGAAAGTCGCCCAGCACCGTCCGGACGTAATCACCCTCGACGTCGAGATGCCCCGCATGGACGGGCTTGAGACCCTAAGGCGCCTCATGCGGGAGTCGCCCCTGCCGGTGGTGATGCTCTCGAGCCTCACCCAGGAGCAGGCGCCGACGGCCATCGAAGCCCTCGCCATCGGGGCCGTCGATGTGGTCGGGAAGCCCGGGGGCACCATCTCCCTCAACATCGGCGAGATCGCAGAAGAAATCGTCCGCAAGGTGCGGGCCGCCGCCACGGCCCGGGTGGGTCGAGCGCCGGGTTTCAGCGCCCGGAGTGGGGCTTTGCCAAGGCCCGAAGGCCAGCCGACCGGCGTCGAAAGCCCCGGCGCCTCCACGTGGGGCGCCTCCGGGCGGGGAGCCGCACGCTCCTACACGGCGCGTCCCGGCGTCTTGGAGAGCGGGACTTCAAGCCCGGGCGCGGCAGCGCTGCACGCCGCCTCGTCCAGCGCCCCGCAACCAGCGCGGGCCCCCGGCGCCGGATCGCTCGCCTCACACGAGCGCACCGCGGGCGACGACGCTTTCTGGCGCCGATCGAGGCGGCGCGAGCGGGGCCGGAGCGAGACGCCCCTGGTCGTCGTCGGCAGCTCGACGGGCGGCCCCAAGGCGTTGACGCAGCTCCTTTCACCATTGCCTCAAGACTTCCCCGCGCCGATCGTCGTCGTGCAGCACATGCCCGCGGGCTTCACCAAAGCCTTGGCGGAGCGCCTCGACGACGGCTCGGCGCTCCAGGTCGCCGAAGCGGTGCCGGGGCAGATCCCCCGCCCGGGCGAGGTGTGGGTGGCGAGGGGCGGCGTGCACCTCACCTTTGACGCCCGCAAGGCGATGCAGGAAGACCGGAGCCCGCCGCACATGGGCGTGCGCCCTGCGGTGGACATCACGTTGGAGTCGGCCGTCCTGCGTTGGCAGGGCCGGGTGATCGCCGTCATCCTGACTGGGATGGGGATGGACGGCGCGAGGGGTTGCCGAAAAGTGAAGCAAGCCGGGGGGATCGTGCTGGCGCAGGACGAGGAGAGCTCGGTGATCTACGGCATGCCTCGCGCAGTGGCGGAGATGGGGCTTGCCGACCGGATCGAGAGCATCGACGTCATGGCGGATGTCTTGACCGAGACGGTTGAGGCGGCAATGAAACGTTGGACATCGGGGTAGTGGGCACCAAGGACGGGGGGCGACATGGAGTGCGGTTTACGATTCGATGGAAACTCATGACGGCGTTTGTCATCGTCGTCGCTGTCATGGCGGTCATCGTCTGGGCAGGCTTCGGGGGCCTAAACACCCTAGTCGGCATCTACGACAACGACGTGGTCCGGATCAGTGAAGTGATGCTCCTTTCCGAGCGGGCGGAAAAGTACCTGCTCTGGCAGTCGCTGTCGCTTTCGGGGTACCTGGCGACGGGAGAGCGTTCTTACCTTTCTGCTTTTGACGAAGCGGGGCGCCAGGGGCGGGAGACGCTGGCCGCGCTCGGGCAATTGGTGCGGTCGGAGGAAGGGCTTCGCCTCGTCGACCGGGCCGAGCGGACCCAGCGGGAGTTTACCGAGCTGGTGGAAAGGCACATCCGCGCGACCGGCGGCACCCGCGCGACGACGTCTGAAATCGAGACCGCCCGCATTGCGATGCTCAACGCGGTCCAAGATCTCCTCGCGTTTCAGGAAAACCGCATCGTGGAAGTCCGGGAAGAGGCGACCCAAGCCAAAGACCGCTTTACGCTCATTATGACGGCCGTCGCGGCGCTGGCGTCGCTGGTGATCTTGGTCTTTGCGACGCTGTTTTCCCGGGGGATTTCGCGTCCGGTCAGCGAGGTGGCCGAGGCCGCCAACCGCTTGGCCAGCGGCGATCTTACTGTGGAAGCCTTGCAGGTCAACACCAAGGACGAAGTCGGGGACATGGCGAGCGCCTTTAACGAAATGGTGAGGAGCCTGCGGGAACTGGTGACCGACGTCATCCGTTCCAGCGAAGAGCTCCAGGCCAGCAGCGAGCAGATGAGGGAGACCGCGGCGGACACCGCCCGGGCCGCCCAGCAGATCGCGGAGACGATCCAGCAAGTGGCCGAGGGCACCGGTGAGCAGAGCAGGACGGTGCAGGAGACCGCGCGGGCCGTCGAAGAGCTGCAAAAGGCCATCGATCAGATCGCTCAAGGCGCCCACGAACAGGCCGAGGCCGTGCGGCAAACGTCGGAAGTGATGGGCCAGATGGCCACCGCGGTGGAAAACGTCGCGCGCAACGTGCAGGAGATGACCCTCGCCGCCCAGCAGACGGCCGCCGTGGCCCAGGAGGGCAGCGAGACCGTGGGCCAGACGGTAGCGGGCATCGCAGAGATCCGCGACGCCGTCCTCAGCACCGCCCGCAAGATCGAAGACCTGGGCAAGAGCTCGCAAAAGATCGGCGAGATCGTCCAGGTGATCTCGGGGATCGCCGACCAGACCAACCTCCTGGCTCTCAACGCGGCGATCGAGGCCGCCCGGGCGGGCGAGCACGGCAAGGGCTTCGCCGTCGTCGCGGACGAGGTGAGGAAACTGGCCGAGCGTTCGGCGACCTCGGCCGAGGAGATCGCGGAGCTGATCCAGTCGATGCAGGCGGGCGTCGACGAGGCCATCGCCGCTATGAATTTGGGCACCGAACGGGTGGAGCACGGGACGGAGCTCGCCCGGCATGCCGGGGAAGCCCTGGAGCGCATCTTGCACGCAGTGCGGGGCCTGCATGCCCAGATCGAGAGCATCGCCGCCGACGCCGAGCAGATGCGCCTCGGCATCCAGCGGGTGGCCGAGTCGATGGACCATGTGGCCAGCATCACCGAACACAACACCGCCGCCACCGAAGAGATGGCCGCCCAGAGCCAGCAGGTGACGGAGTCGATCGAAAACATCTCGGCGATCTCGGAACAGACGGCCGCCAGCTCCCAAGAGGTAAGCGCGGCGGCCGAAGAGACCACCGCCGCCAACGAAGAGATGACCAAGTCGGCGGAGGCGGTGGCCGAGACGGCCAGGCGTCTGCGGGAGACGGTCTCTCGTTTCAAGGTGTGGAATTTGAGCAAAGGCAACTGAAGAGGCGAGGAGGGAGCAGCCGTGGCAGAGGGGGCAACCGTGGAGACGGCGCTGGGCCGCCGCCAGCTGGTCGTCTTTTCTCTGGGCCAGGAAAGCTACGGCGTCGATATTTACAGGGTGAGGGAAATCATCCGGGTGCCCGCGATCACCCGGGTCCCCCGGGCGCCGGAGTACGTCGAGGGCGTGATCAACCTGCGGGGCGGCGTGATCCCCGTGATCGACCTGCGCAAGCGTTTTGGCATGGAAAAGGGCGAAGTTACCGATGAGCGGCGGATCGTCGTCGCGGAGCTGGGGAGCCAGACCGTGGGCGTGATCGTCGACGGCGTCTCCGAAGTGCTGGAGGTCAACGAGGCCGATATCGACCCCCCGTCGGAGTTTGTCTCGACGGTCGACACCAAGTACATCACGGGCATCGTCAAGACTCACGACAAGCTGATCATCCTTCTCGAACTGGAGGCGCTCCTCTACGCCCGCCGGGACGAAAAGCCCGGGGCCGGCGAGAGCAGCGAAGAACGAGGAGCGTGATGGGTAAATGCTGAGATGGTGGAAGAGGAAGCGTCCTCACGGGGGCGCTTCTTTAGGGTCGGGGGAGCCGGGAACCTCCGGATCCGGCGCTTCCGGC
>PKEU01000130.1 GCA_002919195.1 bacterium | reverse complement strand
TGAAGCGCCGGGGAAAAGAGCTGCTGGTCACCTTATACTTCACAGGGTCTTGAACTTCTCGTCGAGCGCGGCGCGGATTTGTCCGGAAGATCCGCTGCAAGAAGGCGCCCTTCCTTACGGAAGGGCGCCTTTTTCCGTCTTATGAGGCGGCAGCGGCCGCCGCGGAAGATGCGGCCGAGGGGCGGCGGGGTCGTGTGGAGGAGCCAGCTTGCCCTTTAGCGAAAGGTACGCTGTTACCGACTGGAAATCGGGGAGGAGACTGATGCTGCGCTATCTCACCGCGGGCGAGTCCCACGGCAAAGCGCTCGTCGCGATCGTCGAGGGGCTGCCGGCCGGTTTGTACGTCACCCGGGAACACATCGACGCGGAGCTGGCCCGGCGGCAGAGGGGGTACGGCCGCGGCCGGCGGATGCAGATCGAACAGGACCGCGTCGAGATCTTAGCGGGGATCCGTTACGGCTACACGCTGGGAAGTCCCGTCGCCCTCATGGTCGAAAACCGGGACTGGAAAAACTGGGTCGATGTGATGACCCCCGATCCCGTCGAAGGCAAGGGGGGCGAGCACATCCCAACCGGCGAACGGGTCACCCGGCCGCGCCCGGGCCACGCGGACCTGGTGGGCGCGCTGAAATACGGCCATCGGGATCTGAGAAACGTCCTTGAGCGGGCCAGCGCCCGGGAGACGACGATGCGGGTCGCCGTGGGCGCCCTGGCCAAGCGCCTGCTCGATGAGTTTGGCATCAAAGTGATGAGCCACGTGATCCAGCTGGGCAGCGTGGTTGCCCGGGTGCAAGGCGATTACGAGGAGATCTTTCAACGGGCCGAAGCCTCCGAGGTCCGCTGCGCCGACGACGAGGCTTCGGAAAAGATGAAGGCTCTCATCGACCAGGCAAAGCAGGAGGGAGACACTTTAGGCGGCATCTTTGAGGTGGTCGCCACGGGGGTGCCCCCTGGACTTGGCAGCCACGTCCACTGGGACCGCAAGCTCGACGCGCGGTTGGCCCAGGCTCTCATGAGCATCCAGGCGATCAAAGGCGTTGAGGTGGGGCTCGGATTTGGCGTCGCCTCCCGCTTTGGTTCCCAGGTTCACGACGCGATCGGCTATCGCTCCTATCCCCCCGCCGAGCCGGGGCCCGGGGACTTTCAAGGGGCCGAGCGTCCGGGCTTTTTCCGCATGACTAACCGCGCCGGCGGATTTGAAGGCGGCATGACGACCGGTGAGCCAGTGGTGGTGAGGGCGGCGATGAAGCCCATTTCCACCCTGTACCGGCCGCTGGATTCGGTCGACTTTTACACGAAAGAGCCTTTTAAGGCCAGCATCGAGCGCTCCGACACCTGCGCGCTGCCGGCGGCGGGCGTGATCGGAGAGGCGGTGGTCGCCATCGAGCTGGCGCGGGCCTTTCTCGAAAAGTTTGGCGGCGACTCCCTCGAGGAGATCCGGCGCAATTACCTGGGATACGTCAAAGCGCTCCGGGAGGTCTAAAGAAGGTTGCTCAACCTCGCGCTGGTGGGTTTTATGGGCTCGGGCAAATCGACCGTGGGAAAGCAGCTCGCCGAGGAGCTCGACCTGATCTACGTCGATACCGACGCGCTCGTCGAAGCCAAGGCGGGGATGCCGATCCCCGAGATCTTTGCCAAGCAGGGTGAGGCCGCGTTTCGCGAGCTCGAACGGGAAGTGGTCCTCGAGCTCTGCCGGGAGACGCATCTGGTGATGGCTACCGGGGGCGGCGCGTTCATCAACCCCAGCGTGCGAGAAGCTCTCCTTCGGTCCTCGCTGGTCGCGTACTTGGATGCGCCCTTTGAAACGCTTTGGGAGCGGATCCGAGGCGATGCCGGCCGGCCGCTGCTCTCGGGAGAAGGCGCATACGACAGGGCGCGTGCGCTTTATCAATCCCGGCTTCCGATTTACCGGACGGCCCACGTGACGGTGGATGCCAGCCGGCCGGCGGACGAGGTGGTCCGCGAGCTTTTGGAGGTGTACCATGCCCACCGACGTCAGGCCCAACCCCGTCTGGGTTGACCTGGGCGACCGCAGCTACCCCATCGAGATCGGTCCCGGCCTCTTGGACGAGGCCGGCCGGCGCTGCCGCGCCGTGGGGTTGGGATCGCGCCTTTTGGTCGTCACCGACGAGCAGGTCGGCCGCCTCTACGGCGGCGTCGTGCTCAAGAGCTTGAAGGAGGCGGGGTTTTCGGTCGACTTTGCGACGTTTCCCGCCGGCGAAGCGTACAAGTCCCTGGAGACGGCAGCCGCCCTCTACGGCGCCTGCCTCGACGCCGGCCTTGACAGGGGTTCGGCCATCGTAGCGCTCGGCGGGGGCGTCGTCGGCGACGTAGCAGGGTTTGTGGCAGCGACGTACATGCGGGGCATCGACCTGGTGCAGCTTCCCACCACGCTCCTCTCCCAGGTCGACTCCAGCGTCGGCGGAAAGACCGGTGTCAATCATCCCCGGGGGAAAAACCTGATCGGCGCCTTTCACCAGCCCCGCCTGGTACTGGCTGACGTCTCCGTCCTCGTGAGCCTCGACCCGCGGGAGTACCGATCGGGTTTGGCCGAAGTGGTGAAAGCCGGGTTGATCCGGGACCCGGACCTCGTGGAGCTCTTGGAAAAAGAGTGGCTCCCCTTGCTGCGGCTCGACGGAAAGCTCCTCACCCGCGCTGTGCGCCGGGCCGTCGAGATTAAGGCCGAGGTGGTGCAAGCCGACGAGCGGGAGACGGGCTTGAGGGCGATCCTCAACTTCGGCCATACGGTGGGGCACGCTTTGGAAGCGGCCACCGAGTACCGCCGCTTCACGCACGGCGAAGCCATCTCCATTGGTATGGTGGTGGAGGCCGAGCTCTCCGCCGCTTTGGGGCTGATCAGCCCGGGCGACGTGAGCCGCATCCGCGAAATGCTGGCCCGTTTCGGCCTTCCTGTGGACGCCCAGGGCGTGCCTTATGAGAAAGTGGAGGAAGCGATGAGGCTTGACAAGAAGGTCAAGGACGGCCGTCTTCGCTTTGCCCTCCTGGATGGGATCGGTAGCTGCCGCATCGTCTCGGATGTGAGCGAGGAAGCCGTCGCTGCCGCGTACCGCAAGCACGGCGGCGGGTGATCGAAAGGACGTTCAACCGCGCTGCGCTCGAGGAGGACGATGAATGCTGCGCATCCTGGTGATCCACGGGCCCAATCTCAACCTTCTGGGGCTGCGCGAGCCCGAGATTTACGGCGCCACGACACTCGCCGAGATTGACGATCTCTTAGCCGAAAGGGCCAAAGAGCTGGGCGTCGAAATCGAGACCGTCCAGTCCAACCACGAAGGGGTCATTCTCGACCGGATCGCTAGCGCCGTAGGCAGGTTTGACGGTATCGTGATCAACCCCGCCGCGTGGACGCATACGAGCGTCGCCCTCCGGGACGCGATCAAAGGGAGCGGGCTTCCCGCGGTGGAGGTGCATCTTTCCAACATCCACGCCCGGGAGCCTTTCCGGCAACAATCGCTCGTGGCGCCTGTGTGCATCGGCCAAGTTTCGGGCTTCGGTCCCGAGAGCTACCTTTTGGGCCTTGAGGGGCTTTGCCGCTATCTGTCGAGAGGAGACCGGTCATCGCCCGGCGCGCCCGCCGGGCAGGAGGTGGAGTCATGACGACGCGTGCACGACGCTTGCAGTCATTGATGGCCCAACACGAAGTGGACGCTTTCGTCAGCTCGAGCGCGACCAACCGGCGGTATCTCACGGGGTTTACGGGCTCCGCCGGCACCGTCGTCATCGGGCGGGAAGCGGCCTTCCTCTTGGTCGACTTCCGCTATGTCGAGCAGGCCAAAGCGCAGGCGCCGGGATTTGAAATCGTCCACTACGATGACCTCTACAAGAGATTAGGCGAGGTTTTGTCCAAGCTAAAGGCGCAGAGGGTCGCCTTCGAGGCCCAACATGTAACGGTGGCCGCCAAAAACAAGATGGAGGAGAAACTCCCCGGTGTCTCGTGGGTGCCGGTGGAATCGTGGGTGGAAAACCTAAGGGCGGTGAAAGAACCGGCCGAGCTGGCAGCCATCGAGGCGGCTGTGGCGCTGGCCGACCGGGCCTTTGAGTACATCATCCCGAGGCTCAAAGGGCGGACCGAAAAAGAGGTGGCCTTTGACCTGGAGTTTTTCATGCGCAAGGAAGGCGCATCCAAACTGGCCTTTGACATCATCGTCGCCTCGGGAGAAAACGGCGCCCTACCCCACGCCCGCCCCACCGACCGGGTGATCTCCACAGGCGACCTGGTCACGCTGGATTTTGGCTGCGTCGTCGACGGCTACTGCTCCGACATGACCCGCACCGTCGCGGTCGGCAAGAGCGACGGGCGGCAGCGGGAGATTTACCAGCTGGTTTTGGAGGCCCAGCAGACGGGGGTCAAGGCCGTCCAACCCGGCAAGGCCGGCAAAGAGGTGGATGCCGCGGCGCGAGAGGTGATCGCCGGCGCGGGCTACGGAGAGCAGTTTGGGCACGGGTTAGGGCACGGCGTCGGGCTCGAGGTGCACGAACGGCCTCCCGTCCTCTCCAAACTGGGCGAAGAGCTCTTGCAAGAGGGGATGGTCACCAGCGTCGAGCCCGGGATTTACATCCCTGGATGGGGAGGCGTCCGCATTGAGGACCTGGTGGTGGTGACTTCCCAAGGTTGCCGGGTGTTGACGCAGTCCCCGAAAGAACTGATCCACGTCTAAGAGGAGGATGCACGTTGATCTCAGTGAACGATCTGCGCACAGGCATTACGGTCGAGATCGACGGGACCCTTTACACCGTCGTCGAGTTTTTGCACGTCAAACCCGGCAAAGGCGCCGCGTTTGTCCGCACCAAGCTGAAAAACCTCGAGACGGGCGCCGTCTTTGAGCGCAACTTCCGGGCTGGCGAAAGGCTAAACCGCGCCCACATCGAGACCAAGGAGATGCAGTACCTGTACAACTCGGGCGACGAGTACTTCTTTATGGACTCGGCCACGTATGAGCAGATCTCCCTGAGCCGGGACCTTTTGGGAGACGACGTCTACTTCCTTAAGGACAACATGACGCTTCACGTCAAGTTTCACCAGGGCCGGGCCATCGGCGTCGAACTGCCGACCTTTGTCGAGCTCCAGGTGACCCACACCGAACCTGGGGTCAGGGGCGATACGGCGGCGGGCGGCAGCAAGCCGGCGACGCTGGAGACAGGCCTTGTGGTGCAGGTGCCTCTCTTTGTGGAGACGGGCGATGTCATCCGCGTCGACACCCGTACCAAAGAGTACCTCTCCCGTGTGTAGCACGAGCCCTTTAGGCGAGCGGGATCGTAGGGCGGTCCGCTCCGGCAAGAATACCCCCCGGCTTTCCCGGGCAACTTGATAAAAGCAAATCGGGCAAGACCGCTGGAGGGGGCGGAGAGGATGGAAGTGAAAGAGCGGATCGCCTACGTCCGCGGCCTGATCGAGGGCGCCGAAGGGTTTCATGCCGACGCTACCAGCAGGGCCGTGTGGGATCATCTCCTGTTGGTTTGTGACGCACTGGCGCAAAGCCTCTCGGAGCTGGAGGAGTACGTCGAGAGTCTCGACGCCGACCTGTTTCAGCTCGAAGAAGAGGTCTACGGCGGCGAGCTCGACGAGGAAGAAGAGGACGATGAGCTCTTGGACGAGGATTTTGTGAGGGCGGAGTGCCCGCGGTGCGGGGAAGAAGTGTACTTCGAAGAGAGTCTCCTCTACGACGACAACGTGGAGATCTCGTGCCCCGAGTGCGGCGAGATCCTCTTTCGGGGAAACAACAACGGCCGTTTTGACCCGGAAGACGAAGAGGAGCCCGTGGCCCCGCTGACGGACAACCAGGAGCCTTCTGAGTGACCCGTAACGGGTCACTTTTTCTTTCGCCGCCTGCCATTTGACCATCCTGCTTCGATCGTTCGCCGGCCGTGCTTTAACGGGCGCGGCGCTTTTCGGCCTCAAGCGCACCCGCTTGGCCACTGACCGTTCATATTCGCCCGGGCTTGGACATACGGTGTACCGGAGGCGACGGTCGGTGGCGAACGCAGAGCTTCTTCCTACTCCCAAACAACCCACTTCATGGCTTACACTCCTTCCTCCCCGGCTCCGCCGGCTCTTGTCGCCGGTGTGGCAGTCGGTCGGAGGCTCGGTCGAGGAGATCCGGATCGTCCAAGGGCAGCCGATCATCGTGCGGACGGCGACGGGGGAATGGTTTGTCGCGCCCTGGGGCGTGGCAGACGACCTGGCTGCGGCTGTCACGGCGGATGAGAGCATGATCCATGAGCTCTTGGACGCGGCGACCCGCTCTTCAGTCTACGCGGTCCAAGACGCTATGCGGGCGGGGTACCTCACCTTGCCGGGCGGTCATCGCGTCGGCCTTGCAGGCGAAGCGCAGACCCAGGAGGGCGACGTCGTGGGCTTCCGGCACGTGACCGGATTCAACATCCGGATCAACCGCGAGGTCCGGGGCGCATGCCGCCCGCTCCTCAAGGCGCTGGTCAGGCCCGATGGAGGCATCTGGTCGACGTTGGTGATCTCGCCGCCCGGAGGGGGAAAGACCACGTTGCTCCGGGATCTGATCCGCGCGCTGAGTTACGGCGAGCCCGAGTTTGGCCTGAAGCCGCACCGGGTGGGCGTCGCCGATGAGCGAGGGGAGCTCGCGGGAGGATACCGGGGCCTGCCGCAAAACGACCTTGGGCCGCGAGCTGACGTCATCGACCAATGCCCCAAGCGCCACGCCCTGGCGATGC
The DNA here is from genome assembly GCA_002919195.1 of bacterium. Classification (GTDB taxonomy): domain Bacteria; phylum Bacillota; class Limnochordia; order DTU080; family RSA5; genus RSA7. The sequence continues at coordinate 12,241 of PKEU01000130.1, read as the reverse complement.
TGGTGCGGGCCATGGGCCCGGAAGTGGTCGTCACCGATGAGATTGGGCACCCGCTCGACGCCGCGGCCGTCCTGGACGCGGTGGCGGCTGGGGTGGCGCTGGTCTGCTCGGCTCACGGGAGTTCGCTGGCGGATCTCAAGAAACGGCCGACTCTTCGGCCTCTCCTGGAGCAGGAGGCCTTTCAACGAGTGGTCGTCCTCAGCCGCCGGAGGGGTCCTGGCACCATCGAACGGGTCGTCTCGTGGGGGCCAGAGCCATGAAGCTGGTTGGAGCTCTCCTCTTAGTGGCGGCGGCCTGCGCCATCGGCCACCTCCAGGCGGCAAGGCGCGAGCAGCGGGTCCGGCTCCTCGCCGGATTGATCGGGGCCATGGACCTTTTAGAGAGCCACATCGTCTACGGCAGAACACTGCTGGCCGAAGCCCTTTGGCGGGTGGGAGAGCAGCGCGCCGACGTCGGGAGCCTCTTCTTGGAGGCAGCGAGGCTAATGGAGGGGGGCCTCGCTTTTTCCAAGGCCTGGCGAAAGGCTCTTTCGGCTTGGAGTTGGGGGACGGCTCTCACTGCAGGCGACGTGCGTCCCTTGCGCGACCTGGGCGACGTGTTGGGAAGGTCGCCCGCGGACGACCAGGCAAGGCACCTCCGATGGGTCAAGAGCCAGCTCCACGCGGGATGGCACGACGCCCGGGAAAAGCTCCCCGAGCTCACCCGCCTCTACCGGGCGCTGGGCGTTTGCGGTGGACTGATCCTCGCGCTCTTGCTGTACTAAACCTGCGACCGGCGCAGCGTACCGTAACGACAAGGGAGGACCCGCCGGTGGATGTGACGGTGATCTATCAAATCGCTGGTATTGGGATCATCATCGCGATCCTCAACATCTTTCTCTCCCAAGCCGGTCGGGGTGAACAGGCGCAGATGTTGAGCTTGGCCGGCGTGATCATCGTCTTGGTGTGGCTGATCCGGATGATCGCCGCTTTCTTCAACGACGTCGAGTCAGTCTTCCGGCTGTGGCAGTGACTCGAGGAGGGAGCGCGTTGGGTGGGATCGCAGGCATTGTCACGGTTGCAGTAGCGCTCAGCCTGTTTCTCGCCTACTTGCGCCGGGAGATGGCACCGATCGGGGCCCAAGTGGCCCTGGCTTTTGTCATCGTAGCCCTAGTGGCCCTGCTCGATCCCTTGCGGCAGGTGATCGACGCCTTTTGGGAGCTGGCCCACGGCGCCCAGGTGCGCCCCGCCTACGTCTCGTTGGTCTTAAAGGCTGTTGGCGTCGCCTACCTGACGTCGATCGGCGCGGAGCTGGCCCGGGATGCCGGCGAGGAGGCCATCGGCGCCGTCGTGGAGCTTGCGGGAAAGGTGGCGATCCTCCTCCTCGCGCTCCCGGTCGTCGCCGCGATTCTCGACGTGCTCGTGAGGTTGCTTCCCGGTTGAGGGCCGCCAATTTCTGGTCGAACGTCGGAAACGGAACCTCTCCGGGACGAGTAGACAGTTTGGTGCTCGTGTGCCTGCGAGGTGGACGAGGGTCCTCGCGCGAAAGGGGGGCGGAGGGATGGGGCTCAAGGTTTGGCCAAGGGAGGCGGGGTGGCTTCTTGCGAAATGGCCACGGCGCGCGGCGCCGGTCGCCCTGGCGATCTGGTTGGCCCTCTTCACAGGAGGTTTCGGCAGCGCCGCCGCTGCTCCGGGTGAAGCCCCAGGTCCCCTTACGGTCGAAAACCTGATCGACCAGCAGCTCGAGGGCCTCTCCCTCGACTCGATTCACCGCTTCGTCGATTCCCTCGACGCTGAGACGAGGGAGCATGTGCCCGCTCCTGATGTGCGGCGGCTGATCTCAGAAGGCGACGGCATCGACTGGGGGGGCCTCGCAAGAAGCCTGGTAGGCGTCTTTGTCTCAGAGGTGCGGGTCAATATCAGCCTCCTGGGACAGCTGGTGCTGCTCGGCGTCTTCTGCGCCCTACTGCACCATGCCGCTTCGGCGTTTAAGACGGCCGAAGCGGGGGAGGTCGCCTTTTTTGTCTCGCTCCTCGTCCTCTTGCTCCTCGGCCTCCAGGCGTTTTCGGCGGCCGCCGGCCTTGCGGCGGAGGCGATGAGAAACATGCTTGACCTGATGCAAGCGCTCTTGCCCCTGCTCGCGACCATGCTGGCCGCCGCCGGCGCCGTGACCAGCGCCGCCATCTTCCACCCGCTGATCTACACGACCGTCACGGCCATCGCCGCGCTCATCGACGGGGCGCTGGTTCCTGTGGTCACGATCTCCGCAGTCCTGGCCGTACTGGGGAGCGTCTCCAAGGAGTTTCCGGTGAAGCAGCTGGAGGGCTTGGTGCGGACCGGGGTGTTGACAGCGCTCGGGATGGTGTTCATCGCGTTTTTCGCCGTGGTCCAAGTGCGAGGCGCCATCGCGCCGATCGCGGACGGCTTCGCCTTTCGCACCGCCAAGTTTCTCACCGGGGCTTTTGTGCCCGTGGTCGGCGGCCGCATCGCTGACGCGATGGACGTCATCGTCGGAGGGTCTGTCTTGATCAAAAACGCCTTGGGGGTGTTTGGCATGGGCGCCATCGCGGTGGTCACAGCGTTCCCAGCGGTCAAGATCTTTGCGATCCTGGCGGTTTTTCGGGTGGCCACCGCGCTGATCGAGCCGATCACCGACCCTCGGCTGGTTCAAGCCCTCTCCGGGTTGGCGGGCAGCATCAGCTTGCTCCTCGCAGGGCTCATCACCGCCAGCCTGATGTTTTTCGTGGCGGTGACGGTCGTGGTCGGTGTCGGCAACACGGCCGCGTTGATGCGGTGAGAGGAGGAGCGTTGATGCGGGCGCTTGCCACCTGGATCGGGCAGCTGGGATTTCTCATCTTTTTCGCCGCCGTGGTGCAGATCTTGCTCCCCGATAACGACGTTCGCAAGGCGGCCCGCTTTGCCACAGGCCTGGTGCTGCTTTTCGCAGTCGTCGAGCCGGTGGTCGGCTGGTTGGACGGCGCTCGCGGCCTTGCGTGGCTGGAACGCTCCGTCGAGTCGGCGAGCGTCATCCCGTCGGCCGAGCCGTACGTAAGGCGCGGCGAGGCGCTGACGGCCGCCGCGTGGTCCAAGGTGGAGCAGCAGTGGCGCTTTGAGGCGGAGCGGGAGCTTGCGGCACTGCTTCACCTGGTCCCGGGGGTGAAAGAGGCTCAAGTGGAGCTGACCGCGGGGCCGGACGGGGTGAGGGAAGTGGAGGTGAGGCTTAAGGCTCCGGACGCCGGCCCGGAGGAGCTCGCGCTCATCGAGGACCAGGTCCGGAAGCTGGTAGGTGGGCTTGCCCTGGGCGGCTTGGAAGAGCCCGTCACGATCGTGTGGGAACGATGACAATTTGTGCAGGCGGCAGGTGAAGGCTGGTGGCGGACATGGAGACCGAGGCGTGGAAAAAGTGGCTGGCCTGGCTCGGCCCTCGCGGGGACGGCCCCAAGGGGGACCCGGCCTCCATGCGGCTTTGGATCGTGCTGCTCCTCGTGGGAGCCGGACTGATGCTGTGGGGACAGCGCCTGGGCGATGAGCGAGCGGTGCCGTCCGGCGCCCCTCCTCCCCCCGAGGAGGCCGTTATGGCGCTTGCCGAGCGGACCGACGCGCTCAAGGCCCTGGAGCGGGAGCTGACCGCGGCTTTGTCGCGGATCGCCGGCGTCGACGGCGCTGAGGTGCTCATCGTGCCGGCTACCTCGGAAGTGCGCGTCTTTGCCGAGGAGATCACCCAAAGGAGCAGCGTGACGGAGTCGGCGGCTCAAAGCGGGACAGGGACGGCGACGAGCCGTGAAGAGAGCGTCACGAGGAAGCCGGTGATCTACCGAAGCGAAGACGGCCGGGTGGAGCAAGCCCTGGTGAGCCACACCGAAAGGGGCAAAATTGCAGGCGTCCTCGTCACGGCAGCGGGCGCCGAAGATCCCCGGGTCCGCCTCCTCTTGCTCGAGGCCGTGTCGACGGTCCTCGACGTGCCGCCCCACCGGGTCCAAATCGTACCGAAAAAGAGGTAGGTGACGGAGGTGTTTTACGTGATCGATCGCCCCATGTGGCAGAGGGGATTGCTGGCGATCTTGCTCATTTTAACGGTAGGCGTCTTTTACGTTTTGACCAAAGTGCAGGAGTCGACAACTCCCCCAGGGGTCGGCCTCGTCCGCATCGCCCAAGAGGCGGCCTCGTCCAGCGGGAGCGTCCTCGTCGAACGGGTCGACGAAACAGGCTCCGGCGACCTGGTGGCGAAAACCGAGGTCGCAGCCTCGGACGAACGGTTCGCCCTCAAAAACGGGACGGATCCGGTGGACGCCGGGACGGCCGAAGCCCCCGCGGCCAGCGAGGCGAACGACGCGCCTTTGCTCGCGGTGCCGGCAGCATCAGGAAGCGGCCCAGTGCCCCTGCTACGCCCGGCTCTCGACGAGCGCAGCCCCCGCTTCGACGCCTTCCGGATCGCCAAGACCACGGGCCGCTCGCGGCGCATCGAAGCGCTGGAGAAGAGCCTGGAACGGGAGGACCTTGCTCCGGAGGAACGGGAGGCGATCCGGGCGGAGTGGCTGGCTTTGGTGGAGCGGGAGGAGCTGGAGAAGCAGGCCGAAGGCCTTCTGGTCGCCCGGGGGCTGAGCGACGCGCTGGTGCTCCTCCAGGAGGAGAGCGCCGAGGTGGTCGTCCCCGAGATCATCGACCAGCACGAAGCGGGCCGGATCGGTGATCTCATCGCCCGGATTGCAGGCGTTTCGCTCGAGCGGATCACCATCGTCGACGGCGCTTCGGCTTACTGATGGGAGTGTAGGAAGGAAACCAGCCGCAGAAAGCGAAGTTGACGCCGAGCCAACGATGGAAGGATCAGCCTTAAACAGGGGAAGATAATCGCCGCCCGTCTGTGGCGGCTCCTTTTTAGCTCCTTCACGGATCGCTGGCAGATTTGCAACGAAAGGGGTTCACCCCGTGAAGATCGACGAGATCAAAGAACTGATCGAGATCGTCAACAAGACCGACATCGCGGAACTCGCCGTCGAATCGGAGGGCGTGAGGATCTCCATCAAGAAAGCCATCTTTTTGCAAGCTCCTCCCGTTCCTCAAGCGGCGGCTCATCCAGCCCCCCAGCCGGTCCGGGCGGAGCCGGTGGAGCCGGCAGAGCCTGTGGCCGCTCCTACCCAACCCGATTTGGACGACGACCGTTACGTGAAAGTGACGGCGCCGATGGTCGGCACCTTTTACCGGGCTCCTGCCCCCGATGCGGAGCCCTACGTCTCGGAGGGCGACGTCGTCGAGGTGGGCCAGCCTTTGTGCATCATTGAGGCCATGAAGTTGATGAACGAAATTGAATCCGAAGTGCGGGGGCGGATCGTCAAGATCCTCGTGGAAAACGAAGAGCCGGTGGAGTATGGCGAGCCGCTCTTTTTAATCGAACCTCTATGATGGACGTTGAATGCGCCACACTCTTGGAGTAGGAGGCCTCTCTTTGTTTTCCAAAGTGCTCATTGCCAACCGGGGCGAGATCGCGCTGCGCATCATCCGAGCGTGCCGGGAGCTTGGGATCGAGACTGTGGCCATCTACTCGGAGGCCGATCGCGACTCGCTCCACGTGTGGGCGGCGGACGAAGCCTTCTGCGTCGGTCCAGGTCCTTCGGCCCGCTCCTACCTCAACATCCCCAATATCATCAGCGGGGCGGTGCTGGCGGGCGTCGATGCTATTCATCCCGGATACGGTTATCTCGCGGAACGGGCTCACTTCGCGGAGATCTGCGAAACGCATGGCATCAAGTTTATTGGGCCCAGACCCGATGCCATCGAGCTGATGGGCGACAAGGTGCAGGCGAAAAAAACCGTGGCCGCTGCAGGCGTGCCGGTGATCCCCGGCAGCCTCGACCCGATTTGGGATAACGACGAGGCGGTAGCGCTGGCGGAGGAGATCGGCTACCCGGTCATGGTCAAGGCCGCGGCGGGCGGCGGGGGCAAGGGGATGCGGATCGCTCGCGACCGCGAGGAGCTCCTGCGGGTCCTCGAACCGGCTCGCAGTGAAGCCCAAGCCGCCTTTGGCAGCGGCGCGGTCTACGTCGAAAAGGTGATCGAGAGCCCCAGGCACATCGAAATCCAGGTGTTGGGAGACGAGTACGGAAACATTATTCACCTGGGCGAGCGGGAGTGCTCGCTCCAGCGGCGCCACCAGAAAGTGTTGGAGGAGGCGCCCTCGCCCGCGGTGGATCCGGGCCTTAGGAAAGCCATGGGTGAGGCGGCGATTAAAGCCGCCAAGACGGTCAACTACACCAACGCGGGCACCATCGAGTTTCTCGTGGACCAAGCGGGGAACTTCTATTTCCTGGAGATGAACACCCGCATCCAGGTGGAGCACCCTGTCACAGAGTGGGTGACCGGGGTCGACCTGGTCAAGGAGCAGATCCGGATCGCGGCAGGACAACCTCTCAGGTACACCCAAGAGGAGGTTCAATGGCGTGGACATGCCATCGAGTGCCGGATCAACGCGGAGGATCCCGAGCGGGGCTTTTTGCCTTCGCCCGGGCGGATCCTGCACTACCACGCCCCCGGGGGCTTTGGCGTGCGGGTCGACTCCGGGGTCGCCGCCGGATCGGTGGTTCCCCCGTATTACGATCCTTTGCTCGCCAAGTTGATCGTCTACGGCAACGATCGCGATGAGGCGATTGCCAAGGCGCTGGCTGCTCTTGAGGAGTTCCGGATCGAAGGGGTTGCGACCAACCTTTCGTTTCACCGGCGCCTCTTGCAGCATCCCAAATTTCGCGCCGGTGAGCTTTCGACCGACTTCATCGATCGGCACATGTGAAAGGCACACGTGGCTCACAGGAGGAAGATCCCAATGGCGGAAAAGAAAGAGCGGACCGAGCTGGGTGACATTAGGATCGCCAATGAAGTGGTGGGCATCATCGCCGGCCTTGCCGCGACGGACGTCGACGGGGTAGCGGGGATGAGCGGTGGCATCGCCGGCGGCATCGCTGAGCTTTTGGGAAGGAAAAACCTTTCCAAGGGCGTCAAGGTCGAAGTGGGTGAAGAGCAGGCCGCCGTCGACCTCTTCGTCGTGGTCGAGTACGGTGTCCGCATCCCCGAGATCGCTTACCACATCCAGGAAAACGTCAAGCGGGCGATTGAGACGATGACGGGTTTGGAAGTGGTGGAGGTCAACGTGCACGTCCAAGGGGTGCACTTCCCCAGCGAAGAGCGGGCCGAAGAATACCGGGTCAAATAAGGCAAGGTGAAGCGCGTGGTGGGACCGCACGGCATCCAGTTGACACCCCTCGACCGGGTGATCGTGGGCGCGGCCGGCCTTTTTCTCGCACTGCTGGGGTTGGACGTGGCAGCCAGCGGCTTGGGCTGGCAAGGCCCCGCAAGCTTTTCCGCCCTTTGGGAGGCGTGGGGGCTCGGGCTGTGGGAGGCCCTGGCCTTGGGCGCGCTGCTTCTTGCGGCGGGGGTTTACTTGCTGCTCTTGCCGCTTCGCCGCGAGGATGACGAGGGCATCCGCCAGGAGACCGAGATGGGGCACGTCCGGATCTCTCTGCGCGCCATCGAAAACCTGGTTCGCCGGGTCGCGTCCGAGGTGCGGGGGATCAAGGATGTCGAGGTCGAGGCCCACCCCAGCCCCGAGGGGGTTGCGGTCCACCTCTATCTCGTCGTCCACCCCGACACGTCGATACCCGAGATCTGCGACGACGTGGGCCGCCGGGTCCGCTCCCAGGTACGGGAGACCGTGGGGGTCGACGTGGGCGACGTCTCTCTGTCGATTCGCAACATCGCCGCCGGAAACCGGACGAGGGTGGAGTGAAGGGGGTCCAGGTCCGTGGACGAATGGATGGCCCGCCTGTTGGAAGACGCAGTCCGCCACCGGGGAAAGGTGATCGGGACGCTCGTTGGACTCCTCGTCGGATGGATGGTGGTCGAGTACGGGTTGATCCGCGCCCTCTTTGTCATCGCGTGTCTTGCGGCCGGCTACTTTTTGGGGACGCAGTGGGACCGGGGGCAGGGCTGGAGGCGGTAAGTTTTCGGCGATTCCAAGGGAAGTGCATCGAAGTTGAGCAGGAGAGTAGCACGAGAAGTCGCGCTCCGTTCGCTGTACCAAATCGACGTCGGCCGCTCCAAACCGGAGCGTGCCTTGGAGTATAACGTCCAGGAATTGGCGCTGCCCAAGGAGTACGTCCCCTTTGCGGAGCGCCTGGTCCAGGGCGTCTTGACCCACGTCCAATCGATCGATGCCATCATCCGCGAAAATGCGGCCAACTGGTCGTTGGAACGGATGGCTCGCACCGACCGCAACATCTTGCGGATGGCGATCTACGAGCTCCTCTACGTGGACGATGTTCCCGGCAGCGTCACTATCAACGAGGCGGTGGAGTTGGCCAAGACCTACGGCGACGCCGACTCGGGCCGCTTCGTCAACGGCATCCTCGGCAACGTCTTGCGCCGGTACGCTCCGGCCAAATAACCCCGCCCGCGGATCGTCTTGTGGCATACTCCCTCCCTTGGCGGCATACAAGGAAAGAGAGTCTTGGAAAAGGCTTTCCTCGAGAAGACCACGCGGGAGGGAGCGCGTCATGTGGTGGAAGTTGGCCGCCGGCGCTGTGTTGGGCCTGATCATTGGCCATTTCGTGGCCCCAGGATACGCGCTGTGGATCGTGGTAGGGATCGTAGCCGGGTACTTGGTTGAGGCGATCCAGCAAAGGAAAAAAAGGCGCGAGGCGACGCCGGGCCAGTAGAAGAGGGATGCCAAGATCCCCCGCCGAAGTTAGAGGCGCTGCCGGCATTGTGGGAGCTTTTCGCTGACCCGCCGCCGGCGCGGCAGAGCCCATGAGGGCGGGAGGTCGTCTGTTGGAAGCGTTGGAAGGGATCGACGAAAACACCATCCAGCTTGGGGGTCGCCCTGTCTACACGGTGAGCGAGCTGACGCGTCTTGTCAAGGAGATGTTTGACGCGGACCCGCGCTTTCGCGCCGTGTACGTGAAAGGCGAGATCTCCAACTTCAAACACCACACGTCCGGCCACATGTACTTTACGCTCAAGGACGACAGGAGCCGGCTCCGGTGCGTGATGTTTCGCGGCCGCAACGTGGCGTTGAGGTTTCGACCCGAGGACGGGCTGACGGTGATCGCCGGCGGCACGTTAAGCGTGTACGAGGCCTCGGGCGACTATCAGTTGTACGTGGACGAGCTGTACCCTGCGGGGTTGGGTGCGCTCCACCTCGCCTTTGAGCAGCTGAAACAAAAGCTGGCCGCCGAAGGTCTTTTTGATCCCGCCCGGAAGCGTCCGCTGCCCAGGCTCCCTCGTACCGTCGGCGTGGTGACGTCGCCGACGGGAGCCGCCATCCGCGATATCGTTAGCGTCCTTCGGCGCCGGTTTCCCAACATCAACATCGTCCTCGCGCCTGCGATCGTCCAGGGCGAGGCCGGGCCGGCCAGCGTCATCCGGGCGATCCAGCTCCTCAATCAACGAGATGACATCGACGTGCTCATCGTCGGCCGGGGCGGCGGCTCGCTCGAGGAGCTTTGGACGTTTAACGATGAGGGCGTGGCCCGGGCGATCGCAGCTTCTCGCATTCCCGTGATCTCCGCGGTCGGCCACGAGACGGATTTCACCATCGCGGATTTCGTTGCGGACCGTAGGGCTCCCACGCCCTCGGCGGCGGCGGAGATTGCGGTTGCCGAGAGGGCGGCGCTCGAGCGGGATGTCACCGCATCGCTGGAGCGCATGACCCACGCGGTGCAAAAGAAGATCCGGCAGCTCAGGGAGGCGCTGGGCTACCTTACGATGAGCGGCGCGCTCACCCGGCCCAAGGACCGCATCAACCAGTGGCGGCAGCAGCTGGATGAGCTCATGTACCGAGCGGAGAGCTCCTTTCGTCACAACCTGCAGGAAAAGCGCCGCCGTTTAGAGGCGCTGGTCGGGAAATTGGACGGGTTGAGCCCGCTCGGCACGCTCGCCCGGGGCTACGCCATCTGCCGGATCGCTGCGACGGGCGAAGTGGTGACTCGAGCCGCCGACGTGCGGCCGGGGGAACGTTTGCAGGTCCGGGTGCGCGACGGCGAGTTGTTGTGCCAGGCCCTCAAGGCCGGCGATGAGATCATCCAGCCCAGCCTGCCTATGGAATGACCTTGGGCCAAGGCCCGCCTGACGCAAGGGGGTCCGATGCGTGAGTCAAGAGAAGGAGTTGACGTTTGAGGAGGCCTTCGCCCGGCTCGAGCAGATCGTGCGCCAGCTCGAGGGGGGCGAAGTCAACTTGGAAGAATCGCTCCGCCTCTTTGAAGAGGGTGTGAGATTGTCGCGCTACTGCGCCCAGCAGCTCGATGCCGCAGAGGGCAAGATCGTCCGCCTGGTCGAAAAGCCCGACGGCACGGTGGATGAAGAGCCCTTTGACGTGCTGCCGGGAGCCGCGTCGTCATGAGGGACGTCCAAGCCTTTCAGGAAGCTTTGGCCGAGGGCGCGCAGGCCGTCGAGGCTCATTTGGATCTCCTCTTGCCGGCGGCTGACGCCTATCCTGCCGTGATTCACGAGGCGATGCGGTACGGCGCCCTCGGGGGCGGCAAGCGCTTGCGGGGGATCCTCGTGCGGGAGGCCGCGCGCCTCGGTGGAGCTCCTACGCCGCCTCCCAAAGCGACCGCCCCGGCGCGCCCGCTCGTCCTGACGCCCGAAGCGATGCGTGCGGCAGGACCGGTCGGCGCGGTGAGCGCCGCCGTGGAGATGATCCACGCCTACTCACTGATCCACGACGATCTGCCGAGCATGGACGATGACGACCTGAGGCGGGGAAAACCCACCACCCACATCGTCTTCGGCGAGGGCATGGCAGTCCTCGCCGGCGATGCGCTCTTGACACGGGCCTTTGAAGTGCTGGCGCGGCTGGAGTGGGCGGGCGCCACCCAAGAGGCCGCCCTCGCGGTGATGGGCGAGTTGGCCGTCGCGGCGGGAACGGCGGGTTTGATCGGCGGGCAAGTGGTGGATCTTGAGGCTGAGGGCAGCTTAACCAACCGGGAGGCGGCTCAAGCCGATCCCAGGGAGACGCTGGCCTACATCCACACCCACAAGACCGGCGCCCTTTTTCGAGCGTCGCTGAGGGCCGGCGCGCTGCTGGCGGGCGTCGACGATGAGGCTTTAGAGAGCGTGACCCGTTACGCCCATGCCTTCGGCGTCGCCTTTCAAATTGTTGATGATCTCTTGGACGTCGAAGGTGACGAATCGAAGCTGGGCAAGAAGACCGGCAGCGATCAGCGGAAAGGAAAGCTCACCTATCCGGCGCTCTACGGCGTGGAAACGTCGCGGCGGCTGGCGCGGGAGTACGTCGAGCAAGCCAAAGAGGCGCTCCGGCCCTTTGGCCGGGACGCCTGGTTTTTGACGGAGCTTGCCGAGTACGTCTACAGCCGCCAGCGCTAAGGCGCCTGCAGGCGCTTAGCTTGCAGTTTGGCTAAGGATATGTTAAAATGTCACCTAACAAAAGGATAGGTGGTGCAGTATCCTAGTCAGGGACCACGCCTTTGAAGACGGGCCTAAAAATCCGTCGCGGGCACATCGATGAAGTCCCTGGTGGTGGCCATCGACGCCCAGTCGGGGGTTGCTGCTGGGGGTTAAGGCGGTGGGGCGATCTACAAGGGCATGTAGGCGTTGACCCCGCCGCCGCGGAGACCCATGTGCGTGGGGAGCCGCGCCGGGAGCCGGAGGTTTCCGGCGGCCGGATGCCGACGAACTACGGCATGGGATGAACCTGTACGCGATACGAAGGAGGACTCGTCCTCCGGAGTGTTGGGTACAGCGTAGCCTGCCTTGAGCGGCCTGGATGGGATAGCAGGCCAGCTGACCTCTCCAAAGGCCACGGAGAGCCAGCCTTTGCTGCTTGAAAACCAGGCTGCAAAAGAGGCTAGAAGGTGTGGAACCTGTCGAGGAAAACTCCTAGGCTGTTCCCCGGGAGGGGAGGCCTTGCGGGGATTGCAGTGTGGTCTTAGTGGTAATCCAGCCTTGCCTCCGGCGACGGGGCAAAGTGGCCGGAAAGGGGAAACCGCCGGGACGGCGACGTCGCGGAGGGCCACTGGGAAAACCTGCTGGACCTTAAGCCACAATCTTTACTCGCAAGGCTACCACCTACCCACCTTCACTACATAGCAAACCAGAGCGATCTGACTGGGGCACAGGTCGCTTAGGAGTCTCCGTTGATCGAGGGAGGTTTGCCGCCGGGCCGGTTGGTCCGGCGGCTTTTTCGTCCGGCCGGGAGTGCTCGGAAACGGACGAGGAAAGGATAAAGATGGGCCGCGGCGAAATTCGCAAGGCAGCAC
>PKEU01000103.1 GCA_002919195.1 bacterium | reverse complement strand
GTGACCGAGATTTTACGGGATTTTTTTGACCGGCTGGGTTAGGAGACGCCGGCTGCCTGGTCGATGATTTGAGCATGATGGCCGCGTCCCAGGCTATCGTAGGGAGTTTCTTCCCGGGGCTGTGGCCGGTGTGGGGCGCTGGCTTCGGCTCCTGAGTCGGCCTCTTCGGCGCCTTCCGGATCGAGCTCTTGGGATGGAGCCGCTGGAGCAGCTCCAAGGGTCTCTGGCTGGGCTGCACCGTCTTCAGCGGGTCCAGGCTCCTGAGTTCCAGCCTCCGTACCTCCAGGCTCCTGAGCGCTAGGCTCCCTGGGCTCGACGTTCACCGTGGGGTCTTCGGCTGGCTGGGGTTGTTCGGCGCGAGTTTCACCTTGGGTTTCAGCCGGCTCAGCCTGCGCCGTGCCGGTGCCAGCCTGCTGAGCTTCCGCCGCGCCGGCGTCACCCGGCCCGGCTGCTTCGGCATCGGTTTCCTCAGGATCAATAGCCGCCTCTACGGAGTCAGCCTCCGCTGCATCGACCTCTTGCTGGTCGCTGGCAGCTCGCCCATCCAAGTCTTCTAAGAAGGAAGCCCTCAGGTCGTTAAAGGCGCTGATGAGATCGTCGACGGTTTTGGGCTCGGCGCCCATGTTGATGCCGAAAGTCTGCCCCAGGAGCAAGAGCGCCGTGACGATCAGCGTCATGAGCGATTGGGCCATCCCCGATCACTCCTTATCCATTTCCTCTCTCGTCTTGAATCTATCCAACGGGGTTATGTGAAGCCAAGGATCAATGCCTGGCGGCAAAGGGTGAGCGTGCATCGGGCGGCAGATCTTGGCGTAGAGTGGGCAGGCGCGATGCAGCACAAGCTAGGGCCAGGAGGTGGGGCTTGGTTGAAGAGGTCACGGACCAGCTGGAGCGTTACCGCCCTGGGGGCTATCGTCGCGACGCTGGGCGCGCTGCTCACCAAGAGCCGCATGCGACGGCGCCTTGGGTCGGGCGTTCTCGGCTTTGGTCTTGCCCACGTCGTCCTCGGCCTGTTGGATCGGATGAGGGTGAGGACGTAGCGAGCCCCTTCGAGCCATGCGGCGCCCCGGTATGGGCGCCGCATGCGCGTTTTGAGGGCCCCTAAGGTGCGACCCATAAAGGATCGCTTTCCGGGGGAAAAGGCCGTTGCCACGGGAAGGGCCCGTGCCCAAGGGAAGGGGCCGCCCAAGCAAGGTTGGGCTAGGAAGCGGCAAAGCGCGTTGTGCCCAAAAGGGTTGGCTTTCCCGGCCGCAGAATTTGGCGAAGGAAGCCCTTTGAGCGACAAAGCTTATGGGGCGGCGCGGCAAGAGCAGGACCGTGACGACGGCAACGCAGTGGGAAGGCAGAGGGTGGCGCCGTGCGATGGTTTGAGAAATTGGTGCTCTGGTTTGGGATCGCTCTAGCCATCTTTCTCCTGGCCCTCAGCATCAGGGCGAAGAACCCGGTCCTGGGCGGCATCGGTGTCTTGCTCGGCGCGCTTTGCGCCGGCACCATGAGAGAGCTCAACCGTAGTGCCGGCGGTCGCGGCCAACGCGGTTGACAAGGAACACCCCGCGGGCTTACCGAACTGGATTTGGACCGGAGGAAAAACGATGAGGTGATCAACTTGCCAGAGCCGTCTCAAGCACCCAAGAGCCAGGCGACTTTGGACCGGGAGGCCGCTTGGGAGCTCCTTTGCGAGTGGACACAGACTGAAAACCTGCGCAAGCACGCTTTGGCCGTGGAAGCGGCGATGCGCTACTACGCCCGCAAGTTTGGCGAAGATGAAAACCTGTGGGCGATCACGGGGCTCTTGCACGACATGGACTACGAGCGCTACCCCACCGCTGAGGATCACCCCTTCCGGGGCGTCGAGGCCTTGCGGGAGCTGGGCTATCCTGAGGAAATTCTCGAGGCGATTTTGGGCCACGCGGATTACTCCGGGGTGCCTCGCGAGAGCCTGATGGCCAAGACGCTTTACGCGGTGGACGAGCTTTCGGGCTTCGTCATCGCCGTCGCTTTGGTCCGCCCGACCAAAAAGCTCGCCGACGTCGACGTGCGGGCGGTAAAAAAGAAGTTTAAGGAGAAGAGCTTTGCCAAAGGCTGCAACCGCGAGGATATCATCCGCGGGGCAGAGGAGCTGGGCATCGACCTCGACGAGCACATCGCCAACGTGATCGCCGCCCTGCAGGAAGTCAGCGACCAGCTAGGCCTTTAAGAACGTTACTTTCGGAGCGCTAAAATCTAAGGATGCGGCTGGGGCGGAATTAAGGGGCCGGCGCGCCTTCGCAAGGCGCGCCGGTCGGAGTCTCAAGGCGTCGCAAGGCGCGTCAGGGCGCTTAAAAGCGGTGCCCCATAAGGGAGAAGGCTTCAAGGCGGGTTTTTTCGTCGGTGCGAAAGACGCCGCGGACAGCCGAGGTGATGGTCTTGTGCCCTGGCTTTTGAATGCCCCGCATGCTCATGCAAAGGTGCTCCGCCTCAATGACGACGGCGACTCCTTTGGGCTGGAGGCGCTCCATCAACGTGTCGGCCACCGCCGCCGTCATCCGCTCCTGCATCTGCGGACGGCGGGCTGCTCCCTCGACGACGCGCGCCAGCTTGGAAAGGCCGGTCACCCTGCCGTTGCCGGGAATGTAGGCGACGTGGGCGACGCCCATAAAGGGCAAGAGATGGTGCTCGCACATGGAGTAAAAGGGGATGTCGCGAACCAGCACCATCTCGTCGTGGCCTTCGTCAAAGATCACTTCGAGGGGCTTGCCGATATCTTCGTGGAGGCCGCGGAAAATATCGGCGTACATCTGCGCGACCCGGTCGGGCGTATCTTTCAGCCCGTCGCGGTCGGGATCTTCGCCGATGGCTTCGAGAATCATGCGGACCGCTGTGCGGATCTTCTCTTGATCGACCATGGGTGATCGTCCTCCCGGTTATCTCGCTCGTCCGAGGTACTCGGCCAAAAAAACTCGGCGTGTCCACAATTCGTTCTTGGCAAAGATAGGTTATCCTTCATCGGGAGGTGGCAAGCGTGGCAGCTCAGTGGACGTTCTATCACTACCCCAACTGAACCACGTCGCGGCGAGCGGAAGCGTGGCTTTCGCAAAAGGGCGTGGACTTCGAGACAGTGCATATTTATAAAAATCCGCCCGACCGCGAAACGCTGGAACGGTTTGCCTCGAGACTCGAGGGCGGCGCGCGGGCGCTCATCGGCACCCGGAGCCGGGTGTATCGGGAGCTGGGCTTACAGGACAAGGAGCTCAGCGACGAAGAATGGCTCGATTGGATCGAAAAGGAGCCGCGGCTTTTGCGCCGGCCGATCTTGACCGACGGCGAGCGGGTCTTGGTCGGCTTCAACGAAAAGGACTGGGAGGCCGCCGTCACCTCCTGACGCCAAAGGAGGGAGTCGCATGCAAGCGGTCGTCATTCTCCTCGTGTTGGTCCTCCTCCTGGGAAGCGGGGCAGCAAAGCGCGAGGAGGGCAACGTGAAGCATCGAGCGGATCTCAAGGTCGAAATGGACTCGAAGGGCAGGACCTCGTCGCGCATCGGCATCGGCACGGAATACACAGACCCTGAGTCCGGTGCCAGGGTTGTCATCAGGGCTGAAACGGGGAAATAGCCACGGGGTTGCATGCGCGAGCATCAGGGGATCAAGCGCGAAGGAAGACGATGGGTGATCATCCGCGATCCGGTACACGGCGACATCGAACTCACGGAGGAAGAGGCGCGCGTCCTCGACAGCCGCGAAATGCAGCGGCTGAGGGGCATCAAGCAGCTGGGCACGGCGTACCTCGTTTACCCCGGCTGCACGCACACCCGCTTTGACCACTCCCTGGGCACGCTGGCCGCGGCGGAGCGGATCCTGCAGGCGCTCCGCAGGAAAGGCCAGCGCGTCACTTCGGACGATGCCCGGCTGATCCGCATCGCGGCCTTGGTGCACGACGTGACCCATATCCCTTTCGGCCACACCTTTGAAGACGAACGGAAGGTGTTTCCCCGCCACGACACGCCGCAGAGGATCCAGCGCTTTCTTACCCGCGGCGAGTTGGGTGAGGTGCTCGATCGACTGGGGCTTCGGGAGGCGGTGTATGCGCTCTTGACGGACCCTTCGGATTGGCGGGGGCAGGTGGTGAGCGGCACGCTCGACGCGGACCTGCTGGATTATCTACGGCGCGACTCGTATTTTGCCGGGCTCAGGCAGGACTACGACGACCGGATCTACTCCTACTTTTGCATCGAGGACGGCCAGCTGGCCTGCGACCTCACCAAACGGGGGCTGGAGCGGCACGACGCCCGTTCGGAGATCGTGCATCTTTTGCGCATGCGGTATTTCCTTACGGAGCGGGTCTACTTTCACCACGCCAAAGTCATCTCAGGCGCGATGGTGAGCAAGGCGCTCGAACTGGCCACCGAGCAGGGCGTGGGCGAGGAGGATCTCTACGAGCTCACCGATGAGGGCCTCTTTCAGTTTTTGGGCGGACTTGGGGGAGCGATCGCCCGCCTGATCGATGGCGTCCGCCGGCGCAAGCTCTTGAAACGGGCGTATGCGGCCACCTACGAGAACGTGACGCCCCACGAGCAAGAGCGGCTGGTCCGCATGTACCACGCATCGCCCCGGCGCCGCCGGGGGCTTGAGGAGGCCATCGCCGCCGAAGCGGGCCAGGGCCTTTCGCCCGACGACGTCATCGTCTACTGCCCGCCCAAGACCGTGCTGAAAGAGGCGGCGGTGCTGGCCCGCCTGCCCGACGGCACGCGCCGCCTCAACGAGGTGGCAGACCGCCACCTTGAGCTCGACGCGCTCAACGAACTTTACGCCCGCATCTGGCGCTTTTGGGTGTTTGTTCCCCAGCAGCACGCGGAGCGGGTGGGCCGCGTCGTGCCCAAGCTCTTGGGGATTGAGAACGACCTGCGCCCCGCCCGGTAGATGGTCCGGTCCTGCGGACGAGCGGGCGGGGCGCGCCCGGAGTCGAAGGAGCCAATGCGCGAAACGGGGCAACGCGCAAAACGAGCTAACGCGCGCCAAGGGCCGTGGCGCGTCGCCTCCGGCCCTTGGCCCGTGTCCTTGAGAGCGCCGGGCGGCGCTCTCAAGGGTCCGTGCGCTTTGTGGCTTGTTTCCTTGTTTTCCTGTCCGCGTTTTCCTTTCCGCGCCGTCCCTTAGTCTTCCAACGTCGACGTGTCGCCAATCGGCAGCCCCAGCTCCTGGGCCTTGAGCAGGCGGCGCATGATCTTGCCGCTGCGGGTCTTGGGGAGCTTGTCGACCACCTCGATCTCGTCGGGAACGGAGATCGGGCCGACGTTTTTCCGGATAAACTGCTTGAGTTCGTTGATGAGCTCGTCGCTCGCCTCGTACCCCTTGGCCAGGAGAATAAAGGCCTTGATGCTCTCGCCCGTCACAGGGTGGGGTTTGCCGATCACCGCGGCCTCGACCACGGCGTCGTGCTCCACCAGGGCGCTTTCGATCTCCATGCTGCCCAGGCGGTGTCCCGCCTTGGTGATGACGTCGTCGACGCGCCCTTGGATCCAGAAATAACCGTCTTCGTCCTTATAGGCCGAGTCGCCCGCGAAGTAGACGCCGGGGATGGTGTTCCAATAGGTCTCGTAGCGGGCGGGATCTTTAAAGATCGTCCGCATCATCGACGGCCACGGCTGCTTGATGACGAGGTATCCTCCCTTGCCCTCCGGGGTGGGCTGGCCCGCGCTATCGACCACGTCGGCTTCGATGCCCAGGAAGGGGTAGGTGGCTGAGCCCGGTTTCAACGGGGTGATGGGCGTGGGGGTGATGAGGTGCGCTCCCGTCTCGGTCTGCCACCAGGTGTCCATGATGGGGCAGCGTTCTTTGCCGATGACGGTGTAGTACCACATCCACGCCTCGGGGTTGATCGGCTCTCCCACCGACCCCAGGAGCCTGAGGCTGGAGAGGTCGTACTTGTTGGGCCACTCGTCGCCGTGGCGCATCAAGCCCCGGATGGCCGTCGGCGCCGTGTACATGATGGTGATGCCGTACTTTTCGACCAAGGCCCAAAAACGGCCTGGATCGGGGTACGTGGGGGCGCCGTCGTAAAAGACGCTGGTCGCTCCCAGCATCATCGGCCCGTAGATCTGGTAGCTATGCCCCGTGACCCACCCGGGGTCGGCGGTGCACCAGTAGACGTCGGTCGGTTTGAGGTCAAAGGTGAACTTGGCCGTCGTGTAGACCTGCACCATGTAACCGCCGTGGACGTGGACGACTCCTTTGGGTTTCCCCGTCGTGCCCGACGTGTAGAGGGTAAAAAGCATGTCTTCCGAGGAGACGGGTTCGCAGGGGCAATAAGGATCGGCCTCGGCGATGAGCTCGTGGTACCAGTGGTCGCGCCCTGCTTGCATGGGGATGTCGAGGCCGGCTCGCCGGACCACGATCACCTTTTCGACGGTGCCCACCTGCGCGACCGCCTCGTCGACGTCGGCCTTCTTTTCGACGATCTTGCCCGCGTACTGGTAGCCGTCCGTGCAGATCACGGCTTTGGCCTGGGCGTCTTCGATGCGCTGGGCCAAGGCCCTGGCGGTAAAGGCGGAGAAGACGACGGAGTGGACAGCGCCGATCCGGGCCACCGCGAGCATCGCGACGATCTGCTCGGGGATGCGGGGAAGATAAATGACCACCCGGTCGCCTTTCTGGATGCCTAACCCCTTGAGGGCGTTGGCGAAGCGGTTGACCTCGCGGTAAAGCTCGCGATACGAAACGGCCCTTTGCTCGCCGTCTTCGGCCTCCCAATAAAAGGCGACTTTATCTTGGACCGGGGTGCCCATGTGGCGGTCGAGGGCGTTGTAGACGATGTTGCACTCAGCGTCAAGAAACCACTTGACGTAGGGCGCGTTCCACTCCCTCACCTTGGACCAAGGCCGGTGCCAATAGAGCTCCCGGGCCTGTTCGGCCCAAAACTCTTCGGGATTTTCTATGGACCAGCGGTAGAGCTCTTCCCACGTGTCAAAGCCCTTTCCCCGCATGTATTTGGTGATGTTGGCTTGCCGGACGACCTCCGGAGAGGGATGAAAGACACGCTTCTCGGTCAGGACGCGGTCGGTGTGCTCAAACTGAAGGGACACGCGCGAACCTCCTCACTCCTCGCGGCAGCATCTTCGCAAAAGGGCCACGATCGATGTATATGAATCGATGAATACAAAATTTTCGGCAGGGTTATGGGTATTCCTCCCCTGCTGCTTTTGAGCCAGCGCCGATCATCAGCGAAAATCGTCGAAGCGCCTCCGCTTCTCTCGCACAAGGATCGGACAAATCGACATCGGGACCCCTTCCCGGTTGCTATAGTGGACCTTGCCTCTTATGCCAGGCGACCCCAATTTATGACCGGGAAGGTGCCCTGTCTGATGGTAAATCGTCTCGCTCTCTTGTTGAAAGGCGCTCCATCGGTAAGCCGCGATGCCCGCTCGAGCCAGCTCCGCGCGCTGGTGACCATCACGCGTGCCCTCTTTCTTGCGAAAGAGATGTGGGTCCACAACCTCTTGGCCTTTTTGGCGGCCCGGGCCGCGGTCTTGGGAACGCTTCACCCCTTTGGAGCCGCGTTTTTCCTCGCGATCCTGGTGGCGGGAGAACGGCGGCGGGCTGTGGCCGCGGCGGTCAGTGTGCTCGCGGGGAGCCTCACGGCGCTCGCCGGCGACCACAACATCCCGCTGGCGGTGTGGATGATCACCGCTCTGGCGCTTTCCCGGGGCGCCGCTCCGGCGCGCAAGGGGCTGGCCGCCGCCAAGCCGATCCTGCTTTGGGCCGTCCTCTACGGAGCCGCGCGGGCGGTGCCCGGCTTGATCTACGGGGGGAGCACGCATGAGCTCATCTCCGTCGCGGTCGAGGCGACGCTGACGGCCGCGGCCGCCTTCTTGTTTTTGCCGGTGACGAGCTTTCCATGGGCGGCCGGCGTATCGGCCGTGCAACGGCTCGAGCGGACGGCTGTGGTCTCCTTGGGGTTTTTGGCGGCCGTCGCGGGACTGGGCCTCTTGTCGGTGGAATGGGTTTGGATGCAGCCTGCGGAGGTGTGGTTTCGCTGGCTTACGCTCTTTGCGGGGCTCGTCGGCGGCGGGGGCGGCGGCGCCGCCATGGGCACGTTTCTCGATGTCCTCGTCTCGCTGATGGCCCGCCTGCCTCTGGGGGGCCTCGGCCTCTATGGGGTCGGTGGTCTTTTTGGGGGCCTTTTGGCCCGCCGGGGAAAACTGGGCGTCGCCTGCGGCTTCTTCTTGGGCCAGATGCTGGTCTCGGTGCACACCGAGGGCGTGGAAGAGGTGCTGCTCGGCATTGCCCATACGGTGATCGCCTTTTGCCTCTTGAGCCTCACGCCCCGCCGGTGGGCGGCCCGCCTTTCGTGGGCCATGCCCGGCTCGGACGTGCGGGCGTCCATCGAGCTCGCGAAAGAGCGGCGGCTTCGCGAGGCGATCAACTCCCGCTTGCGCGATGTGAGCGCGGTCTTTCACGAGCTGGCCGACGTCTTTGCCGACCCGCACCGGCGGAACGCGCCGTCGTCCGATCAAGAAGGGCTTCAAGGGCTGGTCGAGCGGGTCTGGCAACTCAAGTGCCGCGCCTGCCCGGGGTTTGACGCCTGCTGGAGGGAAGCGTTTTACCGGTCGTACTGGGATCTCGTCGACCTGGTCGCGATCGCTGCGCAAAAGGGCGGGGGGATCACCGCCTTGGATCTGCCGCCCGGATTGAGCTCTCGCTGCTCGTACCCGTCGGAGTTTGTCGCAAGTTTCAATGCCGCGTTTTCGGGGAAAGTCCCTTCCCGGGGAAAGAGCGATTCGCTGGACCTTGTGCCGCAGCAGCTCCGGGGCGTGGCCGAGTTGATCCAAAACACGGCGGAACAAGTGAAGATCGACACGGGCAGGGCCGAGGAGCTCGAGGCGTACCTGCGGGAGGAGTGTGCGCTGGCTCGCCTCGATGTCGCCGAGGTGAGGGTGGCCCACGCCGCCTCCCACCCCGAAGTGGAGATCGAGTACACCGGCGCCTGCGACGGGTGCGGCCGCTGTGTGGAACTCTTGGTGCCGGTGGCGGAGCGGGTCCTCGGCCACCGTTATTCGGGCAGGTCGATCTGCCGGCGGGAGGAGCAGGGCGTCTGCCGGGTGTCGCTTACGCCCGAGCCCCTTTACGAGCTCAAAGTGGAAGTGGCTCGGCTCGCCAAAGACGGGAGCAGCGTCTCGGGCGATTCGTACTGCCAGGTGGAGCTCGGCGGGGGCCGGGTCGCCCTCATGTTGAGCGATGGCATGGGTGTGGGCGACCGGGCCGCCATCGAGAGCCAGGCGACGGTGGGCCTTTTCGAAAAGATGCTCCGGGCGGGCTTTGATTACACCTTTGCGGCCCACACGGTCAACGCCGCGCTCTTGCTCCGCTCGCCCGAGGAGATGTTTGCCACGGTCGATCTGGCCATCGTCGACCTTTTTTCGGGGGATGTGGAGTTTCTCAAGGTGGGATCGTCGCCTACCTTTATTAAACGGGACCACGAGGTGGAAGTGGTCCGCTCCAATTCGCTGCCGGTGGGCATCTTAAATGAGATCGACGTCGCCGCCAACGTCCGCGTGATGGAGCCCGGCGACGTGCTGGTGATGATGACCGACGGCATCCTCGACTCGTTGCCCGACCGTGCCGACAAGGAAGAATGGATCGCCCGGATGCTCCGCCGGGAAGAGACGCAAGATCCGGCGCAACTGGTCCAGCTCTTGGTCGAGCGGGCGAAACAGGCCGCAGGAGGCAAGATCCGCGACGATGTGACCCTCATGGTAGCCCGGCTCGTCCGGCGGAAAGACTCTCAGGGCGAGATTCCCGTCTACGCGAGAAGGAGGCCGTCGACAGGCCGGGAATCCTAAGCCTACCATGAGTGACGACCTCCTTTCCCGCGTCGGAGAGACCGTCAAGCGCTTTGGCATGTTGGCCCCTAACGAGCGGGTGGTCGTCGCTTGCTCGGGCGGGGCCGATTCGACGTGCCTGCTCCACGTGCTGGCCAGAGGGCTCGTTCACCTCTCGCTTTCTCTGATCGCCGTATACGTGGACCACGGGCTCCGCCCGGGGACGGAAAAGGAACGAGCGCTGGTGGAGCGGCATGCCCGGGCTCTGGGCGCCGCGTATGCCTGCGTCCGGGTGGACGTCCCCGCGAGGGTGGAGGCGACGGGCGAGTCGGTCCAAGAAGCGGCGCGCATCTTGAGGTACCAGGCCTTGCAGCGGGTGGCGGAGGAACGGGGCGCCACCCGGATCGCGGTGGGCCACACGCTGACCGATCAGGCGGAGACCGTGCTGCTCAACCTGCTGAGGGGGGCCGGTCCCCGGGGCCTTGCGGGCATTGCGCCGGTGATGGGCCTTGTCGTCCGGCCGCTGCTCGCGGTCAGCCGGGCGGAGACCGAGGCCTACTGCGCGCGCCACCGGTTGGAGTACGTCGACGATCCTTCCAATGAGAGCGACATCTACCTTAGAAATCGCCTCCGGCGCGAGCTCATGCCGGCGCTCGCGCGGCTCAACCCGGGCGCCGAGCGGCATCTCGCGCAGCTGGCCGACATCATGCGGGAGGAAGACGCGCTGATCGAAGCGCTGGTCGATCGGCGGGCGGCGGAGCTCGTGACGCGCGTTGAGGAGGACGGGGCAGAGGGTGTAAGGCTCCCGGGCCCGGCCCTCCTCGAGGCGCCCCGGGGCTTGGCGCGCCGGCTGGTCCGCCGGGCCTACAGTATGGCTCGAGGCGACGAGCGGGGACTCGATTTTGACCACGTGGAACGGATCCTCGCCGGCGCGGCGCGGCGGGAGGGCACCGTGATCCTCGGCCGTTTCGGCGGGGTCGAAGTGTGGAATGAGTACGGCGAGCTTTACTTTTGGCCTGCCGGCGCGGCGCCCCGGCCGTCCGGGCCCAAATCGCTCGAGGCTCAGGTCAAGCGGACAAAGCTTGACATTCCCGGGGAGACGTTTGTTGCGGAGCTGGGTGTGACGATCCGCGCCGAGCTTACTCGGGAAAAACCCGACGAAGGGACCGTCTCGCCGGGCGAAAAGGCAGCGTATCTCGATTGGAGCCGGGTTTCGCCTCCCTTGTTTGCGCGCCCCCGCCTGCCGGGAGACCGCTTGCAGCCTGCGGGGCGCTCGGGCGTCAAAAAGGTGAAAGACCTTTTGATCGACGCCAAAGTGCCCCGGCGTTTCCGGGAAAAGGTGCCGGTGGTGGAAGATCGCGAAGGCATCGTGTGGGTGGCAGGCTGCGCCCTGGCCGAGCGGGTCCGGGTGCGCGCCGAAAGCCAGGAATTTCTGCGTCTTTGCGTCGAAGGAGAATAGGCTTCGTTGTGTCTTGAGACGGGCGTATGGTATAATGACATGACGGTGGAAAGGGTTCGACTGACGAGAGACTCGTGTGCTGACGCGTGTGCCGAAAGTTCCAAGCTCGTGGTAGGGGGGTGCCCGGGCAGTCTCGAACCCGTGACGCCCGACTCACGAGATTTTCGGCCCGCTTTCTTTTTGTCGATCACGTTGGATGCACGGGCACATCGAGGGGAGGCCGCGCTTTTTGAATCGTTTTTTGAGAGGGATCAGTCTTTACCTGCTGATCGCCATCCTCGCGGTCACAGTTGTCACCAATCTGACGACCAATCCCGAGCGGATTCAAGAGATTGGTTACTCGCAGTTTAGTCAATGGGTCGAGCAAGGGCGTGTCGTGCGCGTCCGCATGATCGGACAGCAAGAGATCAGGGGGCAGCTGGTCGACGGCACGGAGTTTATGACCATCATCCCTCCGGGCACGACCAATCTGGCCGACCACCTGATGAGCCAAGGGGTCGAAGTGCACGCCGAGCGGGAGCCGCAGCCCCCGTGGTGGATCGCATTTCTCCCCAACATCATCACGCTGGTCATCTTTGTCGGCATCTGGCTCTTCATCCTCAACCAAATGCAAGGCGGGAGCAACCGCGCCATGTCTTTTGGGAAAAGCCGCGCCAAGTTGCACACCGAGGATAAGACCAAGGTGCGCTTTGACGACGTGGCGGGGCTTGCCGAGGCCAAGCAAGAGCTCGTCGAGATCGTCGAGTTTTTGAAGCATCCCAAGAAGTTTGCAGAACTGGGGGCCAAGATCCCCAAAGGCGTGTTGCTCGTCGGCCCTCCGGGCACGGGGAAGACGCTGCTGGCTCGGGCGGTGGCCGGCGAGGCGGGCGTGCCCTTCTTTAGCATTTCCGGCTCCGACTTCGTCGAAATGTTTGTCGGCGTGGGCGCATCGAGGGTACGCGACCTGTTTGACACCGCCAAGAAGAACAGCCCGTGCATCGTCTTTATCGACGAACTGGACGCGGTGGGCCGCCAGCGGGGCGCAGGCCTCGGCGGCGGCCACGACGAGCGGGAGCAAACCCTCAACCAGCTCCTCGTGGAGATGGACGGTTTTGAGTCCAATTCGGGCATCATCGTGATGGCCGCGACCAACCGTCCTGACGTCCTCGATCCGGCGCTGCTTCGGCCGGGCCGTTTCGACCGCAAGATCATCGTCGACCGGGCGGACCTCGAAGGCCGGGAGGAGATCTTGCGGATCCATGCCCGCAACAAGCCCTTGGATGACAGTGTCGACCTCAAGCTGCTCGCCAAACGGACACCGGGCTTTTCGGGCGCGGATCTGGCCAACCTGATGAACGAGGCCGCGATTTTGGCTGCCCGGCGGGGCAAGAAAGTGATCTCCATGGAAGAGTGCGAGGAAGCCATCGACCGGGTGCTGATGGGTCCCGAGCGCAAGCGGCGCCTCATGACCGAGCGCGACAAAGAAGTGTTTGCCTACCACGAGGTGGGCCACGCTGTCGCCGCCTACTTTTTGCCCAACTGCGATCCGGTCCACAAGGTGACGATCGTCAGCCGCGGCATGGCCGGCGGCTACACGATGACCTTGCCCGAAGAAGAGCGGGCGGTGCACAGCCGCGCCGAGTTGAAAGATATCATCGCTTACGCCCTGGGCGGCCGGGCCGCCGAGGAGATCCGCTTTGGCAAGGACGAGGTGACGACGGGCGCTCAAAACGACCTGGAGCGGGTCACCAAGCTGGCTCGCAAGATGGTGATGGAGTGGGGCATGAGCGACCGCCTGGGTCACCTCACCTTTGGCCGGCACACCGAAGACCACATCTTTCTGGGGCGGGATATCGCCCAGGGGCGGAACTACTCGGAGGAAGTGGCTGCCTACATCGACGAGGAAGTGCGCAAGATCGTCGAAGAGGGCTACCAGCGTGCCTACAGCATCCTCAAGGAAAACTGGGACAAAGTCGTCGTCGCCGCCGAGGCGCTGAAAGAGAAAGAGACCCTCACACGAGAGGTGTTTGAGCGCCTGATGCAGGGCGAAGACCTGGCGACGATCGAGGCGGAGCAGGCGGCAGCCAAGGCCGCGGCAGAGGCCAGCCAAACGCCCGCGAAACCCGTGGAGACCGAGCAGCGGGCCGTGACTCCTTCGGAGCGCGAAGGCATCGCCAAAAAGACGCCGCCTCAACCCGCCATGGAGCTGGAATAATCGCGAGCGAAGCGTGAGGCAATCACGAGCTACAATTGGGCGCGCGGTGGGGGGCACGGTATGAGCGATCGGATCGTCATCCGGGATATGGTGTTTTACGGGTATCACGGGGTGTTTGAGGCGGAGCGGGAGATGGGGCAGCGCTTTGAGGTCGACGTCGAGCTCCACCTCGATTTGCGGTCGGTCGCTCAAGCGGACGACATCGACGAAGCGATCAACTACGTCGACGTGTATACGGCGGTCAAGGATATCGTCGAAGAGCAGAGCTTTCGCTTGATCGAGAGCCTGGCCGAGGCCATCGCCCAGCAGCTCTTGACGGCCTACGACGTGAAGGCCGTCGTCGTGCGAGTCCGCAAGCCCCATGCTCCCATCGGCGGCGTTTTAGGCACCGTCGAGGTCGAGATCAAGAGAGAACCGGCAGACCATGCAACGACGGTCCAAGAGTGGCTGGGAGAGTACGGCGAGTAAGGCATGAGGAAAGAGTTGGCTTGGGCCGAAAGGGTGGGCAAAGCCAAGGGCCCAGGACCGGTGACGGATCTTGCGATAAGGCTTTTGATCAAGGCAAGAAAGCGGGCGGCCTCGAAAGGCCGCCCGTTAGTTTTCGTGGCATCTTGTTTTGTCACGACCGTGAGGCGATCGACCCCAGGATAAACCCAGCTGGTTAGATGCCAGGGGGCCGTTCGCCCAGGACCACGGGGATCACTTCGGTCCGCCCCTGGCGCAAGACGATCACGACCACTTCGTCGCCGGGTTTGTACTTGGCGATGGTGTCGGTGACGTCTTGAGCCGATTTCACCTGCGTCTCGCCGATCTGGGTGATCACGTCGTACACCTCAAGGCCGGCTTGCGCCGCAGGCGAATCGGGCTCCACCCGGGTGATGACCGCGCCTTCGTCGACGCTGATCCGCAAGATCTGCTTGGCCCGATCCTGGAGGTTGCTCACATCCGTCAACGAGACGCCCATGTAAGCCCGGCGAATCCGGCCGGTGGTGATCAGCTCCTCTTTCACTTCCAGCGCCGTGTTGATGGGGATGGCAAAGCCGATCCCTTGCGCGGCCGCGTTGACCGCGGTGTTGATGCCGATCACTTCACCCTTGATGTTGATGAGCGGACCACCCGAGTTGCCGGGGTTGATGGCCGCGTCGGTCTGCATCAAGTTGGTGTAGGTCTTCCACTGGCGCTGGTCGGGGTCGTAAATTTGGATCTCCCGGCCTTTGGCGGAGAGGACGCCGACCGTCACCGTATGCTCGTAGCGCTCGCCGTAAGGGTTGCCGATGGCGATGACCCACTCGCCCGGCCGGCTGGCGTCGGAGTCGCCCAGCGGCACGGTGGGGAGCTGGTCAAGCCCCTCGGGTTTTTCGATCTTGAGCACCGCGAGATCCAAGCGGTAATCGGCGCCCACCAGCTCAGCTTCGACTTCGCCCTGAAACTTGGGCGTGTTGAGCTTGACCGTGATCTTTTGGTCCTCGCCCGGGTTTCCCACCACGTGCTGGTTGGTGAGGATGTAACCTTCCTCGCTGATGATAAACCCGGTGCCCCGCTGGACCTGAGGCGTCCTCGGGGTGTCAGGCCAGGGGCTAAACCAAAAGAAGTCACGGAAAAACGGGTCGTTGGCAAACGGGTTTCTTGCTTGACGCTCCGGGACGGGCCACTCCGCCTCGATGTAGACGACAGCAGGCGTCACGCGCTCTGCGATGTCCGCGATGAGATAGGGATCGCCCATGCCCAAGGCTGCCGGAACCGGCGGGACTTGCTGCTCCTGGGCGCCACTTTGGGCATGCAGCACCGGTGGCGCTTCTCCCGTCCACGCGAGGGCGGCCGCAAAGGCTAAGGCTGCCACAAGGAAAATGGGAATCGTGCGTTTAAGACGCGGATTCATGTGAGTCTTTTGCCTCCTTAGCCGGAGCGCAAAGGAGCGCTCCGTTTGCGATTTGCCCCCATAGTGTCATTATAGCGCATCGCAAAGCGCCATCCAACATGCGACCTTTGCCAAGAGCCTTGAACATTGGGCTTCTTGAGAGGATGGGCAACAATGAAACGATTGATCTTGCAAGCGCTCTCGTCGGCCGAAGGCCCCGTTTCGGGGGAAGCGCTGAGCCGGGCCGTCGGCAAGAGTCGCACCGCGATTTGGCAGTGGATCAAAGAGCTGCGGGAAGACGGGTACGTCATCGACGCCGCGCCCAACAGGGGCTACAGGCTCCTTTCGCGCCCCGACCGGCTCTACCCCTGGGAAATCCAAAGCCGCCTCAAGACGCGGGTCATCGGGCGGGAAATCGAGTACCGGCCTGTGGTCGATTCGACCAACGACCTCGCGAAAACCATGGCCAAGGACGGCGCGGCTGAGGGCTTGGTCGTCGTGGCGGAGGAGCAGCGAAAGGGCAAGGGCCGGAGGGGCCGGAGCTGGGCCTCGCCGTTTGGGCTCGGTGTGTGGGTCTCGGTCTTGCTGCGACCGGCCATCGCGCCCTACGATGCGCCCCAGGCCGCCCTGGTGGCGGCGTTGGCCGCGGCCCGGGCCGTAGAAGGAGAGGTAGGCGTCGAAGCCCAGATCAAATGGCCCAACGACATCCTCGTGGGAGGCCTCAAGACGGCGGGCATCTTGGTGGAGATGGATGCCGAGCTGGAGGAGGTCCGCTCACTGGTGATCGGCGTGGGGATCAACGTGAACCTCTCAAGGCAGGAGCTCCCGGAGGACGCGAGGTCCCGGGCTACGTCGCTCATGGAGGCGGCGGGCCGCAAGATCGACCGGGTGGAGCTCTTGGCTGCGTTTCTCACGCGCCTTGAGGAGAGCTACTTCACCTGGATCGAAAAGGGCTTCGCCGCCATCTTGCCCGCTTTGAGGGAAAAGGCGGCTTACTTGGGGGAACGGGTCGAGGTCATCGAAGCCGGCCGCAGGTGGCAGGGAATCGCCCGGGATCTGGGCGACGACGGCGCGCTCCTGGTGGAGGACGACTCCGGCCAGCTCGTGGCCGTTTACGCAGCCGAAGTTTCGCTGCGGCCGGGACAAGGCGCGCGTTCGGGCCAGGGCCGCGCGGGGGCGTAAGTGAACCGGTGGAACGTCCGGCTGGCCTTTGGTAAACGCTTCGAGCCCCAGGCGGGGCGCTCCGGGGAGGCGCCCCGCCTGGGGCCAGTTTTCTCGACAAATTGTCAACCTCTATTGCAGGAATGGTTGACAATTAGGCTAATCCTTGGAGGGTGTAAGACCAAGCGATGGAGGTCGATCCCTTTGGCAAAAGCGTTGACTCGTGCACAAAGCCGCTGGACGCTCAAGGAGCTGAGCGCGGCCGGTCTCTTTGCCGCGCTCACCGCCGTGGGCGCCTTGGTGACGATCCCGCTTCCCTACGTTCCCTTCACGTTGCAGGTGCTGTTTACGTTGCTTTCGGGAGCTGTCTTGGGGCCCCGGGTCGGGATGTTGAGTCAAGGGGTGTACGTGTTGATGGGCGCAGTGGGGCTGCCCGTCTTTTCGGGACGGGGCGCCGGTGTGCAGCAGCTCGTGGGGCCCACGGGAGGATATCTCATCGGCATGGTGCTGGCACCGTGGGTTGTGGGACGGATCTTGCGGGCCAGCGCTTCGCCCGGCTGGGGCAGGAGCGCCGCGGCCATGCTCCTTGGGCTCGCCGTCATCCACGCCGCCGGGGTGGCGGTCCTCTCGTTCCACGTCGGCTCGCTCTGGGGCGCTTTGACCGTGGACGTCGTCTTTGTGCCCGTCGACCTGCTCAAAGCGGCGGCCGCCCTGGCCATCGCCCGGGGGCTTGAGGCCCGCGGCGTCGCGGCCGCCGGGGAGGAGCGAGGGTAGCCCGGCCGGCCGGAGGGTCAGCCAAACCGGCCGGTGATGTAATCCTCGGTGCGCGGATCGCTGGGCCGCTCAAAGATCGTCGCCGTCTCGCCGTACTCGATCAGTTCTCCTGCAAGGAAAAAGGCCGTATAATCGGAAACCCGGCCTGCCTGCTGCATGTTGTGCGTGACGATGACGATGGTATAATCCTTTTTCAGGTCAGCGATGAGGTCTTCGATCTTGGCGGTGGAGATGGGGTCCAGCGCCGACGCCGGCTCGTCCATCAAGAGGACCTCAGGCTGTACGGCGAGCGCCCGCGCGATGCATAGGCGCTGCTGCTGCCCGCCCGAAAGCCCCAGCGCGGAGTGGTGAAGCCGGTCTTTCACCTCGTCCCAGAGCGCGGCCTGCTTGAGGCTCCGTTCGCAGATCTCCATGAGCTGGACCCGATTTTTGATGCCGTAGCGGCGGGGGCCGTACACCACGTTTTCAAAGATCGACTTGGGAAAGGGATTGGGGCGCTGGAAAACCATCCCCACCCTTTTCCTAAGGTCGACCACGTCGCACGTCGGTGCGTAAATGTCTTCGCCGTCCAGCTTGATGGAGCCCGTGACCCGCACGCCTTCGATGAGGTCGTTCATGCGGTTGAGGGTGCGCAGAAACGTCGACTTGCCGCAGCCCGAGGGGCCGATGAGCGCTGTCACGCGATTGGCCTTGATCCCTATCGTGATGCCTTTCAGCGCTTCGAAGTCTTTATAAAACACCCGGAGATTTTCCACGGTGATCTTGTCCGGCTGCTGTTCGCGGCGTTGGTTTTCCACCTTAGAGCCTCCCTGTCGAAAGGCGATGGTGAACGAACGGCGCCTCTTGGCCGCGGCGGAGGCAGCAAGGAGCGCCTCGTGTCAATTCTCCGTCTTCCCCTGGTATTTGTTGCGCAGATACACGGCCAGGGCATTCATCGTCAGGAGCATTGCCAAAAGGACGATGATCGCCGCCGCGGCGATGGCTCGAAACTCCTCTTGAGGCCGGGAGGTCCAGTTAAAGATCTGGATCGGGAGCACGGTAAAGACGTCCATGGGCCCCAGGGGGGTAAAGGCCACAAAGGTCAGCGCGCCGACGATCAAAAGCGGCGCCGTCTCGCCCAGAGCGCGCGAAATGGCGAGGATCGTTCCCGTTAAGATGCCAGGGAGCGCCGAGGGCAAGACGGCGTGGCGCACCGTCTGCCACTGGGTCGCGCCCAGGGCGTAGGAAGCCCGGCGGATCGAGTCGGGCACGGCGCGGATCGCTTCTTGAGATGCGATGATGATGATCGGGAGGACCAGGAGCGCCAGCGTCAATGCTCCCGAAAGGACGCTCCGGCCAAGGCCGAGCCCGCGCACGAAGATGGCAAGCCCTAAAATGCCGTAGACGACCGAGGGCACCCCGGCGAGGTTGGAGATGTTGGTGTTGATGATCTGCGTCCAGCGGTTGCGGGGGGCAAACTCCTCCAAGTAGATGGCCGCGGCGACGCCGACGGGAAAGGCGATGAGCGCGGTGAGCCCGACCACCCACACGGAGCCGGCGAGAGCCGCCTTGATCCCCGCCCGGTGGGGAAAGCGGGAGGGGAAGCTGGTGAGAAAATCCCAATCCAGCCAGCCGAGGCCCTTGCGAAAGACGTCAAAGAGAAGGGCCGCCAGCGTGACGATCCCGATGAGGCTGGAGGCCAAAAAGATGAAGTGAAACAGCTTGTCCAGCGCCCGCCGGCGCGCAAGCCGCCGGCGGAAGCGGG
>PKEU01000157.1 GCA_002919195.1 bacterium | reverse complement strand
GAAGCCGCTCGAGAAGAGGGGGTTGACGATGAAGCTCATCCTCGCGGTCGTCGAAGACGACGACGCTGCTCGCTTGATGGACGCTCTGATTGAAAACGACTTCTCCGCCACCAAGCTGGCCAGCACGGGCGGATTTCTCTTACGAGGCAACACAACGCTCCTCATCGGCGTCGACGACGACAGGGTCTCTCACGTGCTTGAGATCATCAGCCAAACGTGCGTCCGCCGCAAGCGCCTGGTGCCGCAGACGTCGACGGAAATTCCAGCCTCCATGAGCCTGCCCATCGAGGTCGAGTCGGGCGGGGCTACGGTCTTTGTGCTCTCAGTCGACCAGTTTCACAAAGTGTGAGCTGAGCCCCTCCCCTTCCGCCGCTCCCCTCACGCGATCCACTCGTGAGTCGAGGCAAAGTAGCGCACCTCTTGGCCTTTGTCCGGAATCTGTTTGAGCCAAACGCTCGCCGGCTGGCCCAAGACGACGATTTCAGGCTCAATTTCAAGAAGCGGAACGAGGACAAACGCGCGCTCTTTCATCCGCGGGTGGGGGATCACCAGGTCGTCTGTCTCCATCTGCACGTCGTCGTAGAGCAAAATGTCGAGGTCGAGGGTGCGCGCCCCCCAACGCACGGAGCGTTCGCGACCGTTTTCTTTTTCGATCGCGAGACAGGTGCTGAGGAGCTCATGAGGCGTTAAACCGGTCTCAATCGCCGCCACCAGGTTGAGGTAATCCGGCTGGCCGGTCACCCCCACCGGCGTCGTCTCGTAAATGCTCGAAAGCTTGACCACTCTGACGCCGGGAGCCGCCACCAGACCCTTGACGCCGCTTCTCAAAAACGCCAGGCGATCGCCCAAATTGCTCCCCATGCTCAGATAAGCCGTGGCCACCTCAGCTTCTCCCCCTGACGATGGCGTCCGTCATCTCGCTGACCCGCCGCATCACCCGCACGTCGTGCACTCTGACGCCGTCGGCGCCGTAGGCGATCGCCGCGGCAATGGTGGCGGCGGTGCCCTCCACCCGCTCGTTCACTGGCAGGTTGAGCACGTTGCCGATGACCGACTTGTTGGAGGTCCCGACCAAAATGGGAAAGCCCAGCGGGCGGAGCTCCCGCAAGCGCCGGAGCAGGGTCAGGTTGTGCGCCGCGGTCTTGCCAAAGCCGATGCCGGGATCGATCCAGATGCGGTCCGGCAAGACCCCCGCTTGGATCGCCCGCTCACACCCCTTTTCCAGGTACTCTCTAACCTCCCGTACGACGTCGTCGTACTCCGGATTGAGCTGCATCGTCTTGGGATCGCCTTTGGAGTGCATCACCACCACGGCCGCCCCGTAATCCGCCGCAACTTTGGCCATATCGGGGTCGCGCTGCAGCCCGGTGATGTCGTTGACGATGGTGGCGCCCGCTTCCAGCGCGGCTTTTGCTACCTCGGCCTTGTAGGTGTCGATCGAAATGGGCACGTCGACCGCCTGCGAGAGCCGGCGGATGACCGGAAGGACCCTGCGGCACTCTTCTTCGGCCGGCACCGGGTCGGCCCCGGGCCGGGTCGACTCACCGCCGACATCGATGATGTCCGCGCCTTCGGCGATCATCTCAAGCGCCCGCTCTTCGGCGCGGGCCGGGTCGTAGTATCGCCCGCCGTCGAAAAACGAGTCGGGCGTCACGTTGAGCACGCCCATGACGATCGTTCTTTCGCCGACCGGAAGGAGCTTTCCGCCCACTTCCATCGGCGAGGCAAACTTCACCTCGACCTTTAGGAGCGCGGCCAGCTCCCTCCCCAGGTCCTCCGCGCTCCGGGGCCAGCGGCAAAGGGCAGACGCGAAGGCCCGGCGGTCGCCGGTCGCTACCGGCTGGTCGACGTCGACCCCCTCGATCTGAAAGAGGGCCTCGACTTCCGCCGGCCAGCCACCTTGAGCCTCCACCGCCACGAGGCGCAACTCCTGCGATAGGGACCAGTCGCCTAAAAGCCGCAGCGAAGGGGAATTACCGGTCTTTCGATACGCCATCGTCGTCACCTACGATCCCTGCCCTCAAGCCGTCAACGCGCGCCATTGGCTCATCCGGCCCAACGCTGGAGCCACATCGCGAGGATGGCCACGGCGCCGTTGGCGGTCGCGTGGGCCAAAATCGGTACCGCCAGCGCTCCGGTCCGCTCGTAGAGGCGGGCCAAGAGGAGCCCGATCAAAAAGATCGGCAAGAAATTTACGAGATAGAGGTGAACGGCGGCAAAGAGCAGCGCGCTCACCCACGCAGCGTGTCTTCCCAAGTGCCGTTTGAGAACGGGATACGCGTACCCCCGGAAAAACAGCTCCTCGACGAAAGGCGCTACCCCGACGGCAAGGAAGACCATGAAGCCTAGCTGCAGCGTGTCCACGTCAGGGTCGAAAAGGCGCCGGACCGACGCCTGTTCTCGCGCCAGCCATTCCGCCAGGCGTTCGGCGCCCAGCAGCGCGTAAAAAAACAAGGCGGAGATTTGACTGCTCAAGAAGTTGGTCACGAGCAAGACGCCGCCGCCCGCAAGCCCAGATAGGGCGATCTGGGCCTCGTCCACCAAAAGCCTCAAGCTCGAGATCGGAACTCCCAACGCCTTGAGGCGCCAGAGCGTCGCTCCAGCGAGGACGATCTCCTGCGCCAAAACGGCAAGGCCCGCCGAATAAGGCGCCAACCTGGTACCGGCGAGCGCCACCCCGACGAGCCCAGCCACCATGGGGGTGAGCGCCATCGCTACGATGATGATCAGGAAGATGACGGCAGGCCGGTCATCGATGGGCTGGACCCGCCCTGCTTGGTGCTCGTTCACTCACGTCTCCCCCGCCCAACGGCGCGATCAGATCGCGTAGTTGGGGGCTTCTTTGGTGATCTGTATGCTGTGGGGATGATTCTCCTGCACGGTCGTCGGGGTGATGCGGATGAAACGGGATTTCTCCTTGAGCTCCTGGATGTTGCGCGCGCCCACATACCCCATGCCGGCCCGCAGGCCTCCCATCAGCTGGTATACCGTGTCTGCCAGGGGTCCCTTATACGGGACGCGCCCCTCGATCCCTTCGGGCACCAGTTTGCGGGCGTTCTCCTGGAAGTAGCGGTCGCGGCTGCCGGCGCGCATGGCGCCGATGGAGCCCATCCCCCGGTACACCTTATAGCTTCGGCCCTGGTAGATTTCGATTTCGCCGGGGCTCTCGTCGGTGCCGGCAAAAAGGCTTCCCAGCATGACGACGTCGGCGCCGGCCGCGATGGCCTTGGTGATGTCACCCGAATACCGGACGCCCCCGTCTCCGATGATGGGAATGCCGTATTCTTTCGCGACCTGGGCCGCGTCCCAGATGGCTGTGACCTGGGGCACGCCCATCCCGGTCACCACCCGAGTCGTACAAATGCTGCCGGGGCCCAGGCCAACCTTGACCGCGTCGGCGCCGTTTTCGATCAACGCGCGGGCGCCCTCACCCGTGCCGACGTTGCCTGCGATGATCTCCACCCGGTCGCCGAAATCGGCCTTGAGGCGGGCGAGCATGTCGAGGACCCGCTTGGAGTGGCCGTGCGCGGTGTCGAGGACCAGCGCGTCGACCCCCGCGTCGACCAGCGCCGCCGCTCGCTCCAGGGTGTCGGCCCCTGTGCCGACGGCCGCCGCCACCCGCAGCCGGCCCTTCTCATCCTTGGCGGCGTTGGGATACTTCCTCGCCTTTTCGATGTCTTTAATGGTGATCAAGCCTTTGAGGTGAAACTCCTCGTCGACGAGGGGAAGCTTTTCGATCCGGTGCGCGTGCAGGATCCGCTTCGCTTCTTCGATCGTCGTGCCCACCGGCGCAGTGATGAGGTTTTCGCTGGTCATCACTTCGCGGATCGGCCGATCGTAGTTTTCCTCAAAGACCAGATCCCGGTTGGTGAGAATCCCCACCAGCTTTTGATTTTCGTCGGTGATGGGCACCCCTGAGATGCGATAGCGCGCCATGATGGCCAGCGCGTCGCGGATCAGGTGGTCGGGGCTCAAAAAAACGGGATCGACGATGATCCCGCTCTCCGAGCGCTTCACCTTATCCACTTCGCCGGCTTGGTCCTCAATGCTCAGGTTGCGGTGAATCACCCCGATGCCGCCCTCGCGCGCGAGGGCGATGGCAAGGCGCGCCTCCGTGACCGTATCCATCGCCGCGCTCATGAGCGGGATGTTGAGCCGGATCTTGCGCGTCAGCCAAGTGGAGGTATCCACCTCGCTGGGAAGCACCTCGGAGTAATCCGGGATCAAGAGCACGTCATCAAATGTAAAGCCCTCACGTCCGAATTTCTCTTCGAACGTCACGGTGTCGGCCCCCTTGATCAAATACACCGGCCGCAGCGACGTTTCGGCCGGCCGGATGTTTCACAAATGATATCAAAGCGGCGACAAGCCCGTCAACACTCAGCGTGGGCTCTTTGTGTGCCCCGCCCCTCCCTTGAGCTGGAGGTCAAGGGATCATTGGCCGGGTGAGGTCGTTCATCACCAGTCCCGTCAGGAGCTTGGGGTAAAAGTAGGTCGATTTGTGCGGCATCACATCGCCCGCCTCAGCCACTTGGAGGATGTGCTGGGGCCCCGGCGCGGGGACGTAGATCAAGGCGGCCGCTTCGCCGCGATCGACTCTCTGGGCGCCCTCCGCCGCATCGCGCAGGTACTCGATAGCCCCGCCCGCCGCCTGTTGGCCCGGCGAGAGGGCAAAGGCCCGGGGAAGAACCAGCTCGTGCAAGGCCGTCACCGTCAAATCCTTGACAGCCCGAGACTGATCGCCCGGAATCACCGCATGGAGGCTCGCTCGCTCCTTAGGCGAAAGCCAAGCCCACCGCCCGGCGCCCCAATAGATTCCCATCCTCCCCGACTCCTCGGTCACCTCGTCTTGGGCGCACGCGAGGGCCTCGGAGAGGGGCATCGTGCGCTCATCCACATGGTACCACGCGCCGACGGCCGCCTCCAACTCCTCTTTCGCCAGCGGCCCGGCCGAGCCCAACACCAAGCGATGCGTGGGCAAGACGGTCATGCCCCCATCCTCCAGGTTGGCGACAAACATCATTACGTAATTCCACCCTGCGCCAGGGGTCTCGCCGTGAACCGCCGCTTGCTCCGCCTGGTACGCCAAAGCCGTCTCATAGCGATGATGACCGTCCGCGATAAAGAGCGGGCGCCCCGCAAAGACCGCCTCAATCTCCCGGGTGACGGCGGGGTCGGTCACCACCCACAGGTCGTGCTGCTGTCCTTCGTCGCCGGCGACCGAGACGGCGGGAGGTTCTTCGAGCAGGGGCGCGAGGAGCTGGCGCACACGCTGCTCCGGGTCGGAGTAAAAAGCGTAAATCTGGCTGATGTTGGCCCCGGTCGCCCGCATCAGACGGAGCCGGTCTTCCTTGGGCTTCGCAAAGGTATGCTCGTGGGCCAGCACTTCGCCCTGATCAAAGGGGCTCAGCCGGCAGCAACCGATCAGGCCTACCAGCTCTTTGCGCGGCCCCCCGGGCACCGTATAACGCTGCCGGAGCACGTAGTAGGCCGGCTCGCTTTCATCGATCAAGACGCCCTCTGTTCGCCAAGAGCGAAAGAGCCGGCCGGCCCTCTCGTGCCAATCGTCCGTGAGGCCAGAGCCGTCGCTCTCCTGATACTTCCCCAGATCGATGCGGATCACGTTGTACGGGCTCCGCCGGTAGAGTTCCAACACATCCTGGTCACTCAAGATGTCGTAGGGAGGAGCGACCACCCGGCTCATGTCGCCCACTTTGCTGGCGTTGTAGCGAATTCCCTTAAAGGGGAGAAACTCCGGCACCGTTTACCATCTCCAGATCACGAAACTCGACATTCATCCAACTCGCCGCTCAAGCGAGAGGCCGCGCCTAGGTTTCTCCGTTGGCGGGTCGGTTCCTCTCGCGCCAGGCTCTGGCCTTCGGCGGGGGCCTCCACCCCTTCCCGTAAACTCTTAATTATGCTAAACTCAGATTGGGATGTTTCGCATCCCAATGGGACGGATTTCGTCCCGATCGCTCCACGGCGCTTTTCGTGAAAGAAAGGGGAGATCCCAGTGAGATGCCCGCTGAGAAATCGAAACATCACGCCCAGCCGCTGCCTCTTGTGCGACTACTTCGGCGGCTTCAAAAATCAAGGGGTCCTCTGCTACAAGGCCAA
The DNA here is from genome assembly GCA_002919195.1 of bacterium. Lineage (GTDB taxonomy): Bacteria > Bacillota > Limnochordia > DTU080 > RSA5 > RSA7. Next base: position 12,952 of record PKEU01000157.1, on the reverse strand, counting down.
CCGCTGGATTCCCTATGAAATCATTCGCCGGCCCATCTAAGCCCGGCGCCAGAGCCGGCTTCGCGGGCTCAAGGCTTGTTGACTCCTAAAATACATACCCATATAATGTGCCTGCGCGCACAACAGCAGGGCAAGGGCTGGCTTTCACCCTGCTTTGAAGCTGGTGAGGAGGTTTCGCGGTGGACCCGATCTCGACGACCCAAGTGAGCGTCGGTCTTGCCTTTGCTGCTGGCGTGTTGTCGCTGGTCTCTCCATGCGTCCTCGCCCTCGTGCCCGTCTACCTTGCGTACATGACGGGCGTCTCCCTTCGCCCAGGCCAAGGCGAAGAGCGACCAGGCGCGAGCGGGTCTCAACCGTCAGTACTCTTGCACGCTTTGTCCTTTGTCGGCGGATTCACCTTGATCTTTATCGCTCTGGGCGCTTCGGCAAGCCTGCTTGGGCGCTTTCTCATCACCAACCAGCTGCTCCTTGGAAAGATCGCCGGCGTCTTGGTCGCCGCCTTTGGCCTCCACACCATGGGACTCCTGCACATCCCCTGGCTCGACCGGCAAAAGAGCTTTCAATACAGGGGAGCCACCGGCCGCCCGCACCACTCGTTTCTCATCGGCATGGCCTTTGCAGCGGGCTGGACGCCTTGCGTCGGTCCGATCCTAGGGGCGATCCTGGCCATCGCGTCGGTGCACGCCACCTTATGGGACGGGGTCACCCTGCTCTTTGCCTACGCGCTGGGAATGGGGCTGCCGTTTTTGCTCATGGCGGCGACGCTGGGCAAATCGACGTCGCTCCTCCAGGCGCTGAAAAAGCGGCACCGCGCCATCGAGGTAGCAAGCGGTCTCCTCCTGATCGTCATCGGCATTATGCTTTACACCGATTCCTTTACGCTGCTCGCCCGTTACGTCAACTTCTACAACATCCTGTAAGACGTCCCGCAGCTACCAGGTGAGGTTTTCAGCGGCTTTTTCCACGTGCTCCCGCACTCCAGCTAGCGTCAAGATGTCGCCCAGCTCGAGCCGGGTCTCACCCCGGGGAATGATGGTCTCCCGCCCCCGCGCGATCGACAGGATCAAGGCCCCTTCCGGAAGCGAAAGATCTCTCAGCCTGACGCCCGCGAGATTGGGACGGCGGACCGCCACCTTTTTGATCTTGACGGCCTCATCTTCTTGATTGAGCAAGGCAAAGAGATCCGGATGACGGACCAGGTTTTCCATGACCGTCAGGGTGGACAAAGCGGGCGTGACCGCCCTCGCGCCCATCCGCTCCATCGCCGCGGCGATTTCCGGGTCGGACGCGTGGGCGATGATTGACTCGACCGCGTCGCTCTCTTTGAGGATCGAGACCACTTTGAGATTGACGTCATCGTCCTGGGTCGTGACGACCACCGTGGTCGAGCCGTCGAGCACAAGGCCCTCCCACGTCGCCGGGTCCGCCACGTCCGCCTGGACCGCTTCAAAGCCCCGGTCCCGGGCCAAGGCAACTTTAGCGGGATCCTTGTCGACCAAAAGCAGCCGTCCCTGATAACTATTGAGGCGGGTTGCCAACAGGACGCCTCGCTCGTTGGCGCCGACGATGACCACCCGTTCCTTCTCTTGCCCAGGAGCAGAAGGGACCAGTCGTTCAAAAATCAAAGGCGAGAGGGCCGCCGTCACGATCGCGAGGAGAATCATGGCCGAGTGGGTCGACGCGTTGAGAAGCCCCAGGCGAAACCCGATCTCAGCCGCCGCCACGGCCAGGCTGAGGCCCGGAGTCACCACGACTCCCAGAGCCAGGGCTTCTTTCAGGCCGTAACGCTTGGCGAAAATTGTAGCAGGCAGCACCTTGATCAAGTAAGCGGCGATGATGATGGACAGCGCGAGGAGCAGCGCCTCGGGGCGAGCGATCAGCGCTGCCACGTCAAACTCAGCGCCGACCATGATGAAAAAGACCGGCACGAGAAAGCCGAACCCAATGGCGTCGAGCTTCAGGTGGAGAGAGGTCTCATCGCTCTGCGAGATGAGCGAGACGATCGCCCCCGCCAAAAACGCCCCCAAGATGACCTCGATGCCCAGCGTCTCCGACAAAAACGCGAAGATAAAGATCAACATAAAGGCGCCGCGCACGCCGATCTGGCTCGTCGCGTGGGCCAGTTCGGACATGAGAGGACTGGGGCCAAACCGCCTGCCGCCCAAATAAACCAAAAAGACAGCGACAAAGAGCAGGCCGATCAAGGCCAACTGCGCGGGGTCGCCGCCAGCCACCAAAGCGACCAGCGCGGCTAGGAGGAGCATGGTCGTGACATCCATCGCTAAAGCGATGATCAAGATCGTTTGACCGTACTCGGTGGCGCCCAGCTGCTTCTCTTTGAGCGTCGCGAGCGTGAGGCCCACGGAGACGGTAGCCAAGATCAGCGCGATCAGCCAAGGGTTGGAAACAAGCCCGAAATGCGAAAAGAGAAAACCAATCGCCACGCCGCCCGCCAAGACCAAGATGAGGTACGCGCCGCTCAAGACAAAGGCCCGCCGGCCCGCCTTGGCCCGGGCGAGCCGGCCCAGCAGCGCGAAATCAATCTCGACGCCCGACAGGAACATCAGGTAGGTAATGCCGAGCAGCGACAAAAACTCAAGCCAGGGATCGGGCCGCACGATGTTAACGCCGCTCTTGCCGAGGGCGATGCCGACGATCAATTCGCCTACGACGACGGGGATGCGAAATCGCTTGACGTTGCGGAGCAAAAGCGGGATGGCAAACGCGGCTGTGGCGACAATGACGAGAGAAGCAAACGACACCGAGTGCTCTTGCATCCAACGACTCCTCAACAGGCAATTCAACCAAGATGGTTCCCTAAAGATTCCCTAAAAGGTAACCCCTCCCTTCCTGTGAAATAATGAGATAATCCTCTGGGATGTTGGTGAGGCAATCCGGTGCGGATTTCGATCGACGACCGAAAGCTCTTATGGTTAGTGTTGATCGTCGTGGCGATCTTTTTCCGGCAACCCCTGGCAGCCACGCTCTTGCCGTTTATCCTTGCCCTCGCCCTCGCCGCGATCCTCGAGCCTATCGTCAACTTCTTCCAGAGCCGCGCCCGCATGCCCCGGCCCGTTGCGACGTTGGTCAGCCTGGCGCTGGTGGTCATCGCCGGCGGCTATGCGCTCCTCGTCATCACGACCAAGGTCGTCTCCGAGCTGGTGCAGATGGGTACGCTGCTCCAACGGTATCAGCGGGTCCCGGTCGACTTTGCAACATACGTCATCGAACGGCTCAACGAGATCAACGAACTCTTTGACCAGCGGGGCCTGCCGGTCGTGGTGCAGCAAAACATCATTCAAACCGTCGAAAACCTCGCTGCAGCCGCGGTCAACTGGGCCACCCAAGGGATCAACCTCGTCGTCAACGCCGTTTCCCAGGTGCCCTACCTCGTCGTCGTCACGGTCGTCGCGATGATCGCTACATACTTTCTCGTCAAGGATCGAGACCAGCTGATCGAGTCCGCTCTTTCGGTCTCTCCTCCCGCCATACAGGAACGCGTCCGGGAGACGTGGTCACGCATCCTCGAAGATATCGTGGGTTTTTTCAAAGCCACGCTGGTCCTCATCAGCCTGACGGTGATCATGACCTCTTTGGGCTTGATCGCCATCGGCGTCAACTACTGGATGACGCTGGCGATCATCGCGGGGATCCTCGATATGATACCCGTCTTAGGTCCCGGCTTTCTCTTTGTCCCCTGGGCCATCGGCGCGGCGACGCTCGGCCACGTGAGCCTTGCCGCCCAGCTCTTGGTGCTCTATTTGATCATCTTTCTCGTGCGCCAGCTCTTCCAGGCCAAGATCCTGGGCGACTCCATCGGCGTCCATCCCTTGTGGATGCTGGTCACTTTGTACGCCGGCATCCAATTCTTCGGCCTTTATGGCTTCATCGTCGCCCCGATCTTGATCATCATCGGGCGGGCTCTTTATAGCCTTACCGTCGCGATGCGTTCATCATGACGTTGAGCAGCATCTCCCGGCTCAATTTAAACCGGCCGTCTTGCCAGCCAAACTCGAGCTTGATGGGGTCTGCGACTCCCAGATCGTCGGCCAGCGTCAGGTCAAAGACTGCGTCGGGCGCGTGCGCCTCACCGCTCACCCGCACGCTCCCTGCCACCGTCCCGTCAAAGAGCCAGGCCGGGAGGTTTAGGCCCCCCTGCAGCAAGAGCCCCGAAAGCGAAGCCCCTTGCACCTGGACGTCCAAATCCAACGTTGGTGAGGCCTCGCGCCATCCGCTCACGGTGCCGCGCAGCGTGTATCGCCCATCCCCGGCGCTGACCAAGGAGACGTCCACAAGTTCCAGCGAGTCCAGCGACAGGTGCATCTCCCCTTGCGGGTCCCTCAGGTGAAGCCGCCCCACCTGCAGCTCGCCGCCGAGGATCTCGCCGCTCAGCATGGGCGAGGCAGGATCGCCCACGACTCTCCCCCGATAACTGGCCCAGCCGTCGACGCCGCCGGTGAGCGAGACGAGAGGCCCCCTGCCGGCTGCCAGCGGCCATCGCTCCACGGCGACGTCCAGCGCCAGCTGCTCGTCACTCAACCACCCGTCGACGTGCGCTTTTCCTTCACCGCTCCGCGCGGTGACGCCCCTCAGGGTCAGGACCCCGTCCGCCCAGGTCGCCTGCCCTTCGGCGTGGTCGAAGTAGCTGACCCCACCGACCAAAACCTCACTGAGGCGCGCCTCCGCCGCCAACTGAAGCGCGCCGATGGGGCCTTCAATCGCGATCGTGCCGTCGACTCGTCCTTCCACATCGGCATCGACGTCGACAGCCAAAGCCCTGAGGAGCTCACGCACGTCGCCGCGGGTGGCATCCAGCTGGATGCTCAAGCGATGCGGCGCTTCGCCCCAGAGGATGGCCCCGTCGAGGACATAGGTGGAAAAGCCCCGCTGGAGCACCGTCTCCGAAAAGCGAAACCCCTCGGCGGTGAGCAGCACCTGGCCTTCACCCCGGCTCACCGGACGGTGCCAGACCGTCCCCTCTTGAAGCGTAAGCCTTCCCGAGAGCTCTGGATCGGTCAGCGCGCCCGTCAGCGCGCCGGAAAACTCGGCCCGGCCGCTCAAGCCGTACTTCGCGAGGATCGGGATGTCTTGGGGAAACACAAGCCCCGTCCCATCGACACTGAGCGCGAGCTCCCACGGAGAAGAAGCGCCGGCTTCACGCACCAATTCACCGTGAGCCCGGACCAAGGCTTGCCCTTTCTTGAGCGTCAGCCCGTCGACGCGCCAGCCTCGCTCATCCTTGACCACCTTGAGGTCCAAAGTGTCGAAACGGGCGCTCTCGCTGTCCGCTGCATCACCCCAGGCGATCACTCCTTGAGTCACCTTCGCCGCCACCTGGCCGCCGCGGATCGCGCCCGGTTGCACCTGGCCCTCCGGCCACGCAAAGAAGCCTTCAGCCTCCATCGCGCCCGTAATCCGCCATTGCTCGATCCCGAGGAGGTCGAGGAAAAACTCCGAAGGACCTCGGGCTCGCCACTGATAGACGACCTCGTCGTCCCCATCTTGCTCCGCCAAAGAAAACTCGACGCCTCCACCGATCTGCTTCAGCCGGAGCTCGCGAGGCCAAATCCCTTCATCGCCTTGGGAGAGCTCGACGCGCCCATCGATGCGCCAAAGCCGGGTCGTCTCGCCGCTGGCGGCTACCTCTTCGACCAAGCCGTCCGTAACCGTCACCACCAGGGGCGGCATCGTTCCGGCATCGTGTTCACCGGCGTCCTCCGGGCCTCGCTCCGCTCTCGAGCCCCCGGGACCAGGAGGAACTTTAAGGCCCCTCTCACCCAAGAGCTCACCCGTCACAAGCCGCGGGCGGATGAGGTGTACGCTGCTGATCGCCGGCTTGTCACCGCGGCGCGCGATCAGCTGCAGGGGATTGATGGAAAGGTCGACGACCGGCAGGCTGCTGGCGTGCTGCGAACCAGGCTCCCGGAGCACGACTTCGGTGAGCCGCAGCTTTCCAACACCCGTCAAGCGGGCGCCGCCCACTTCGATCTCCCACCCGGTCCGTTGGGCCACAGCCTGGGCCACCGCGTCCGCCAGCCGCTTTGGAGCCTGGGTCTGGTTGACTCCGGCCACGAAAAGCGCGACGGCCGCGAGCGCGAGGGCGATTACGATCATGCCCCGCCGCCACGCCGTGTAAGCCACTGGATTCATCCCTTCACGCTCCCCTGCACGATGAGACTCGTTCCCTTAGTGCTGATTTGGCTTGCGGCGGGACTCTACCTTTAGGAAATGACCAGCGCGCTTAGCTCCTCATGCCAGCGCTGGAACGGGCAGGAATCGCCCCTTTCGCCCGGAAAATGTGCGTTGAGAAGTCTGGGTCCTAGACCGGAGGTTGGTCAGCCGTGAAGCCGTCGGCACTGCAACGCGTCCTTCGCTCATCGCGCTCCCCAGCGATTCTCATCCTCGCTGCTCTTTGGCTCGCAGCAACTTCTCTTGCTGTAGCCGCGTCTCAACCGTCGTACCATTTCACGCTCCAGCAGTACCAGGGCGCGACGATGACCTACCTGCTCACGACCACCGGCACCCTCGACATCATCACCGAGAACGACCAACCCGTGACCCGCTCCTTTGAGCTATCGAGCCTGATCGACGTTTCGTTCGCCGCCGAGCCGTCCGGCGACGAACTTCCCTTTCAGCTAACGATGCGCTCGCCCGTCCTGCGGGGATTGGATGAGCCGGGACCAAAGCCCTTGGATCCCATCACCTTGAGCGGCCGTCTCGATCTTGCCGGAGCGCTCCAAGCCATCGAAACGCCGCCTTTCCTGGCTGAGCTCGGGATCGATATGACCGACCTGATCGTCGGTCTCATCGTCCCCGCTCCTGTTCCTTCCCGTGACCTGGCACCGGGAACGGAATGGCAAGTCACCTTGGCACGCGGGCCGATCGCCCGGGAGAGCGCCCGCGACCTCAATCTCACCGTCACGTATATCGCCGGCCGCGAGGTGGCTTGGGGAAGCCGCCCGCTGCTTACGGTCACTGGGCGCTTGCGCGCCGGCGCGACCTTGCGGGAAATCGCGCTGCGCACCGACATCCAGGAGATTGGCCACGCGCTGCTTTACCTTCAACCCGCCACGGGCATCCCGGAGCTCTCGTCACTGAGCGTCATCACCCAAGTCGAAACGAGGCCGTCCCTTGGGCGCACGATCATCAGCCGCGCCAAGACGACGCTGACGACCACCCTCGAGCTGCGAGAAATCCAGCGGGCCGCGGGCGTCCTGCCGGCTGCCGAAGGTGCGAAAGAGCCTGCTCCTCCCGCTCTGGAGCCTGCCGTGCCGGGTGGCCCAGCGGAGCCCGAGGAGTTCGTGACACCCGCGCAAGAGGAGGCGGCGCCTGTCGACGAACCCTCTCTTCCCCAACCCGGCCCTGGCGTGCCGGAGTCCGGACAAGCGCCTGCGGAGCCGCCCGAGGATCACGAGGCCGAGGAGGCCCCAGAGCAAGAGCTCAGCGAGCCTCGGGGGCCGGCTCAGGATTCCGAGGCGCTCGAAGTTTCGCCGGAGATCGAGGCTTTGGACGAGCCCGTGGAAAGCGTCTCCGATGAGGCAGTCATCGCCGGACCAGAGCAACCGCGCATCCCCAGCGCTCCGGCCACGGTCTACATCGATCCGGCGGGCCGGTTTCAATTGGGATTGGGGCCCGAATGGATCCCCCAGCCCCGCTCCATCAGCCTCAGGGGAACGACCTTTCTCTCTCACGATGGCAAAGAGCGAGCCTACGTCTACGTGATGCCCCTGCCGAGCCCCGCGGCCACGGCCCTGGCGATTGCCCGGTCGACGCTCGCCACGTACGGCGAGACCCAGACCAGCTTCCGCGTGCTCAGCGAGCCCGAACCCGACGTGCTCGACGGGGAGACCGCGTACCGGGCCCATTACATCTACACCCTGGGCGATGAGACGCTGACCGAATGGGCCCTCTTCGCCCGCATGAGAGACCGGGCCTATTATCTCCAGTACGCGCGGAGCGGCGACTTGAGCGCTGACAGCGACGCCGGGTGGGAAAAGCTCTACGCCTTGCGCGATCACTTCCGGTTTGGCGAGGATCCAAGGGGTTGGGTGCCCGTAGAGCGGCTCGAGGAAAGCTTAAGGCTCTATATCGATCCGGACGGGAACTTCTCCATACAGGTGCCCAGCCTCTGGCCGCGCACCGAACGAGCCGCCGACGGGAGCAGCACCATCTTTACGGAAATCGGCGAGCGAGGGCATCTCACCATCCTGGTACAGCCGGGAGCCAGCGGTTTCACGGCCCAGCAGATCGTCACCGCCTGGAAGGAGCAGCTGGCGCAAGAAGAAGGGTTCACCATCCTCGTCGACGTGACGCCCCAAGTTCTCGGAGGCCACCAAGGGGTCTGGATGGAGTACTCGTGGGCGGAGGGAGCCAGCGGCCTGTGGCGCCGCCGCCTGCACGCGGCGGTCGTCGACGACACCTTCCTCGCCGTAGCCATCGATTACGAAGCGCCGCATTTCCAAGACCGCGCTCCCATCTTTGACGCGATGATTAAAAGCTTGACCATCCTGCCCGGCGTGGATCCAGCGCGAGAAGCCCCGGAGCAGGTGAGCCTCCCGCCGCCAGCGCCTTCCACGGAGGGCCAGGCGCCTCCCGTCCCGCCGGGCATCGACTTGGAGGAAGAGGGGCTCGAGGAGGCGGAAGAGCCCACCCCCGGCGACGTTGGAGACGCCGAGACAAAAGAACCAGCCCCCACGGTGCCTGGGCCCGCGGCGCCGGAAGTTTCTCCCGCGCCGGCCGATCGCATTGCGGCGGCGCCTGTTCCCCGGGAGGCGTATCCCTTCCCCGAGCCTCAAGACGAGGAAGGCGTAATCCTCTTGGGGCGGATCCTCACCCGTTACCCGGGCCCCGGCGGCACCATGGTCGAAGAGTGGGCGAGCAATCTGCAGGTGACCGTCCTGGCCGGCCAAGACGAGTACACCGGCGCCACCGATGAGCGGGGCTACGTGTACGTGGCCAACCTCCCGCGCCTTTCCCAAGGCCGCCTTTACACCGTCACACGCCTCGACGGTCCAATGCTGGGCTTTGTGGAGCCGGTGGCGGTTAGTTTCGACAACCTGAGGATCGGGACCATCGGTCCCAGAGTCGCGCACCTGCGCACCATCATTTTGACGCTCCATGCCGACCGCAGCTTGACGGTGAATATCGTCAGGACGCCCGAGTCGGCTGCCGAGGAGCCTTCGGCCTTGGAGTACTTCGTCGCTGCTTTTCCCGAAAGCGCCTGGACCGAGCATGTCCGCGAGGTGATCCTTTCGGGCTTGGATTGACCGGCGACCACCGCCCTGCACGCTGCGAAAACGTGCACACCCTCTCCTAGGAGGCTCATACTATGCGACGTGATGTCACCGGGAGGGAGTTCTGAGCATGTCGCAGCAACCAGCGCAAAAGGGATTTACTCTGTGGTTCACAGGGCTTTCCGGGGCCGGAAAATCCACCATCGCTCAGCTGGTGGCCCAGGAGCTCGAGGCGAGAGGCCGCCGGGTCGAGATCCTGGACGGCGACGAGGTGCGCCAACACCTTAGCAAGGGATTAGGTTTTTCCAAGGAGGATCGCGATACCAACGTCCAGAGGATCGCCTACGTCGCGAGTCTCCTCACCCGGCACGGCGCCGCGGTGATCGTCGCCGCGATTTCGCCCTACCAAAAGGCGCGAGCATGGGCGCGGGAGCGGATCGGCGAGTTCGTCGAAGTGTACGTCCGCTGCCCTTTGGAGGTGTGTGCCGCAAGAGACGTCAAAGGGCTTTATCAAAAGGCGTATGCCGGAGAGATTCCTCAGTTTACAGGCGTTTCCGACCCGTACGAACCCCCGGTCGATCCCGAACTCATCGTCGACACCCACCGGGAAACCCCCACCGAAAGCGCGGCCAAAGTCATCCATCGTCTGGAGCAATTGGGCTACCTTTCGCCTGCTCCTGATTCCGCTCCGAGCTGGCTTGAGCGCGAATCCCACTGGCTCAAGGCCAAATCGGCTCACGCTGACGGCCACTAAATCTCCCGATCGCCCCCATCGACCGGGCGCCGGAAGGCCGCTTCCGTGGGCACTCTCCCGGCGCCCGGCCGATGGTCCCGTGTTGCATCGCCCGGAGCAAACCGATACACTAGTAGTCACGAGTCGCGGAGTTGAGAGCCGTTGGATACCGTCTTGATGGTGTTAGACTCCCTTACCAGCCTCGGGTTCGACCTGAGGACATCCCTTTCTAAGACGTGGATGGGGATTGCCGCATGGCAATACCTCGTCGCGTTTTTCTTGGTGCTCGCGTCGCTCCTCGCCCGCAGGATGGCTACCAAGCTGCTCCAACGTTTGATCCTGCCCTCCTTGGAGCGCTTTGGACGCCGCATCGCGAGCCGCCTGGTCGGCGCTTTGATGCAGCCTCTAACGGCCCTCATCGGTTTGATCGGCGTCTTCCTGGCCGTCAACGTCTTGCTGATCCCGACAAGACCCGAGCCCACGTTGATCACGCCCACCTTCGTCCGGCAGGTTTTCGAAGTGGCGATTGCGGTCATCGTCATCTGGGCGCTCATGCGCGTCGTCGATGAGCTGGGCCAGCATTTTAAGGAGCAAGCTCAAAAGCAAGACCTTCCGATCGAAGCGCCCATCATCCCACTACTGCAGAAATCCCTCAAGTTTTTCGTCGCCATCGTCGGCGGCATCCTCGTCATCCAAGAGCTGGGCTACCCGATCGCCAGCCTCTTAGGAGGCCTTGGCATCGGCGGTCTCGCCGTGGCTTTGGCCGCACAAGACACCATCGCCAACGTCTTTGGATCCGTCATCGTTTTTACGGACAAGCCCTTTAAAGTGGGAGACTGGATCAAGATCGGCGACGTGGAGGGGTTTGTCGAAAATATCGGTTTCCGCTCGACCCGGATCCGCACGTGGCCCAAGTCCCTGGTCACCGTCCCCAACAAGATGATCGCCAACAGCCAGATTGAAAACTGGTCCGCGATGCCCATCCGGCGCATCACCTTTACCCTCCGCATCGCCTACGGCGCCCGCCCCGAACAAATCGAGGCCCTTGTCGATGGGATCCGCGAGATTCTCGTCACCCACCCCGGCGTCGACCAGGGATTTCACCTCGTCAACTTCACCGAGTTTTCTCCCGAGGGCCTCGGCGTCTTTGTGTATTACTTCACCAAATCGACGGTGTGGAAAGAGCACATGCAGGTGCGCCAAGAGATCAACCTCGCCATCATGCGGCTGGTCGAATCGTTGGGCCTCACTTTGGGCGTGCCCGAAAGGCGGGTACACGTCGAACCCTCTTTCGACGAGGCGGCGCTGGATGGAACCATCGACGCCCACGAGGCGCTGCCTCATGCTAAACGCCGGCCACAACGGCCCACGCTCACAACAGATCCAGAGCCGTAAGAGCCGGCAGCAAGGAAACGCCCCAAAGGCAGCGACAATCGTCCAGGCAGCGACCGCCAAAAATGAGAAGGGCCCAGCCGGTTTGGCTGGACCCTTCTCCTGGTGGGCCATGTAGGACTCGAACCTACAACCTTGTGATTAAGAGTCACCTGCTCTACCAATTGAGCTAATGGCCCCCGTTGCCAAAGGCAACGCGCTCAAATCGGTTGAGCCAGTGCATATTTTACTCCAAACCTGCTGCTTGTGTCAAGTCGCCCGCAGGCGAGGCCTTCTTGGACATCACGCCGGCCCAGCGACGGATCGTGACGCCTACGCGGCAGCTAGGAGCGCCTCAACCCGCTCCAAGATCAGCGCGAGGATCTCCTTATCGCTCTCCGGCCTGGTGGGCGAGTCGGGATGGCTCTTATCGGTCGGGATCCAGCCCCGCAGCTGCAAAAACTGGGCCGCGCTGTGCTTGTACGCCGGCGTCGGCTTGCGAAACGCAAACTCGCCCAGGTACTGCAGCACGTCGTTGATGGTGTAAAAACGGGAATCGCCCTGCTCCCACAGGCGATCGCGCAACCCAAAGAGATCCGGCGCAAAGGTAGAAAGCCCAAGGAGGTAATCGCTGCCGTACATCACCATGTCGATGGCAAGGTCGTTGCCCGTGTAAATCTTAAACTCGGGCCGGATCTCATCCCTCATGGCAAGGCGCGACCACTCGACTCGCCGGTCGAGCGACGAGTGCTTGTAGCCCACGATCTCGGGGATTTCCATGATGCCGCGGGCCACCTCTTCGCTCCAGATGCTGCCAAAAGGCGCAAACATCTCCCCCAGCTCAAACGCAAGCAGGGGGCCGTTGTCCTTGGCCACTCTCCGGTAGAGATCGACCAGCTCCGTAGGGGAAAGCGCCTTCATAGCTGAACACTGAAAGATGATGGGCGTCCCGCCGTAGGAGCGGATGAGATCGATCTCCCGGCGATAAAGGTCCACGGGATCGCCGTCCTTTCCCTCGATGAAGGCCCCGGCAATAAACGAGCCCCCCGGGCCGACAGCGTCCCGAGTCGCCTCGAGCACCTGACGCCGCTCGTCATCGGTGAGGAGGTTGACGTATCCCGTGTCCATGTTGACGGCCGGCCGCAAACCCGCATCCATCGTCCGCCGCACGTGCGCCGCCAGCGCGTCGAAGGCGATCTTGCCATCTTCTTTAAAGGGCAGCAAGATCGCCGAATTCCCCTCGATCTTGCGGTACGGCCTGATCGAGCCCAAAAGGTCAGTCACTCGATCGATCGAACGTCCCATCGGTTCGCGATTCTCCTTTCTTAACTGGTTTACCGCGCGCTCCTTGGCCGGGTCGACGAGCGCACGAGCAACGTGGTCTCCATCCAGATATGCTCCTCATGCTGGTCGAGAGGGCCGCCGCCACCCCTCTCGATCCTGCAGATCAACATTTTCGCCGCGGCCTCTCCCATCGTTTTCAACGGCAGAGCGACGGTCGTCAGCGGCGGCTCGACGTACTCCCCCGTGGGAATGCCACCGATCCCGACGACGGCGATCTCCTCCGGCACCCGGATGCCGAGCTCTCGCAAGGCTTTGAGCGCCCCGATCGCCA
>PKEU01000038.1 GCA_002919195.1 bacterium | reverse complement strand
ACGACGAGGCGGTCGGCGTTGCGCAAGGTCGACAGGCGGTGGGCGATCGCAAAGGTCGTCCGGTCTTTCACCAACCGGGCGAGGGCTTGCTGGATCTGGTACTCCGTCTCCGTGTCCATCGAGGCCGTGGCTTCATCGAGGATAAGAAGCCGGGGGTCGTGCAGGATCGCCCGGGCGATGGCAATTCGCTGCCTCTCCCCTCCCGACAGCCTCTGTCCCCGCTCGCCCACCAGGGTGTCGTACCCGTCGTTAAACTTGATGATAAAGTCGTGGGCGTTGGCGATCTTAGCCGCCCGGATCACCTCTTCGGGGGTGGCATCGGGCTTGGCGTAGGCGATGTTTTCGTAAATCGTCCCCGAAAAGAGGAAGGTCTCTTGGAGCACCACGCCCACCTGCGAGCGAAAGCTCTCTTGCGTGATCTCGCGGATGTCGACCCCGTCGATCAGGATCCGGCCCTCCTGCGGGTCGTAAAAGCGAGCGATCAGGTTGATGAGCGTCGACTTGCCGGCGCCCGAATGCCCCACCAGGCCAATGGTCTCGCCCGGCCGCACCTTTAGGTTGATCCCCTTGAGGACGGGTTCGTGGGGCTTGTAGCCAAAGGTGACGTTTTCGATGACGACCTCGCCGCGGATGGTGTGGGGCCGGGCTTTGGGCATGTCTTTCACCGCCGGGTCGACATCGATCACCTCAAAGATCCGCTCCGCCGCGGTCATGGCTTGCGTAAACCACCGCGGGAAAAAGCTGATGAAGCGCAAGGGGCCGTACAGCATGCTGGCATACTGGCTAAACTGGACCAGCTCGCCGTAGCCCATCTTTTGCCCCAGCACCAGGTGGCCGCCGTAGAGCAGGACCAGGAAGTTGCCGATGCCCAAAAGGTAACCGATAAAGGGAAACAGCGTGTTAAAGGTCTTTTCGTTGCGGGAGCTGATCCGGGCAAACTCCTGGCTGATGTCGATAAAGCGCTTCGCCTCTCGCTCCTCCTGCCCAAAGGCCTTGACCACCCGGATGCCGCTCAACACATCCTGAAGCAACGAATACGCCCGGTCTTCAGCCCGCCACTGCCTCCGGTACATCCGGCGGATGCGCATCCTCACCGCGCCGACGATCGCGGTGACCAGCGGGGCGGGAATCAGCACCAAGAGGGCCAGCCGCCAGTTGTACGCGAAAAGGAGCACCGTGATGCCGATAAAGGTGAGCCCCTCGGTGACCGCCATCGCGACGTGGTGCTGGAAAAAGTGCTGGATCCGGTTGGTATCGCCGGTCACCCGGTTCATCAGGTCGCCCGTCTTGCGCTGGCCAAACTCCAACAGTGAAAAGGCCTGGAGCTTTTGATACACCATCGCTCTCAGGTCGCGTGCGAGCCTTCCCGCGAGGGTGACGCTCACCCTGCCGCGCAGGACCATCAAGAGGTGCAGCACCAGCTGGCTCAGGGCCAAAAGGGCGACGTACTTGAGGAGCGTGCGGACATCGCTCGCGCCCGGGCCAAAGACGTTGTCGATCAGCAGGCGGTTGATCTGGGGCACCACCAGGCGCACGCCCGCGAGCGTCAACAAGAGGACGACGGAGCTCACGAGGAGCCACATATGGGGCCGCACGACCCGAAACAACCGCAGGAGGACCTGCATCTTGTTGAGGCAATGGGGGCACACCTTGCTGGCGTCGGGGTAGGGCCTTCCGCACTTGGGGCAGACCGCCTTCTCCGGCAGGTCCAACACAGCCTCGCCGTCGCCTTCTTTGAGCCGGTTGAGGTACCTGGCCGCGGCGACGTACTCGGGCAATCGCCCCGCCGTAAAACGGGCGACCAAGTGGTCTTCCCCCGCGACCCGGATTTCAAAGATCCCGCTCCCCACCATCTCCCGGGCGGTAAAGGACTCGATGGACTCCCACGGGATCTCCTGCTCGATTTGGCCGTCGGGACCCAAGACCTGGAGGCTCGATGACGTGACGACGAGCTCCCCCTCGCCGAAACGCCCGTCGGTCCCGATGTCAAACGAGAGGCGCACCAGCTCCCTCTCGTCTGTCGCTTGCCCCTTCTCCATGGTCACAACGCTCATCGGCGCGCCAGTCTCCTTAGGGTCTCCTCGTTACAGCAGGTCTTCGATGTACTTGCGGCTCCGCGCATCGAGCTTGTGGTAATCGGGAATCTCGTAGCGGTTGCCGTCGACGTCGATGATGAGGACGTGCTCGGGTGAAAGCAGGATCACGTTGGACTGCATGTCGCGGACGGTAAAACGCCTGGGCCCCGCGTCCGTCCGGACGTCCCAGTAGGCGTAGCCAAACTCCTCTTTGATGCTTTCAATCTGGGTAATCACCGGCGTGAAGTAGCGCCTCTCCAGCTCCCGGAGGATCAGCTTGGCCGTCTTTTCGTCAAACTCGTTGAGATCTTTGATCATGCCGATCTCGTTGCCGTCCATGTCCCGCACCGAGATGTAGCGGTCGGGAAAGGAAAACGGAAACGCCCGGTACAGCGCGACGCGAGGGTAGCTTTCCTCCTCGCCGATGACCAGCCGCACAAACCCGCCGGGCGTCTCGCTAAAGCGGGCTGTGGCCGGATCGAGGTAGCGGATGTCGACGTATTCGGAAAGACCGTGCTGATCCTGCTGCTGCATCGTCTTCCTCCTCTAACCCGCGGCGACGCCGCGAATCGCCAGCGCTTCACGCTGCTTTTCCCTCAGGCGGTAATAGACGCCTTGGAGCGCCTCCAGCTCCTCGTGGGTGCCCATCTCGACCACCTTGCCTTCCTCGATGACGATGAGGCGGTCGGCGTCCCGGAGCGTCGAGAGGCGGTGGGCGATGGCGATGGTCGTCCGCCCTTGAACGAGCCGCTTCAACGCCTCTTGAATCTGCCGCTCCGTCTGGGTGTCCAGGGAGGCGGTCGCCTCGTCGAGGATCAGGATCTTGGGATTGTGCAAGATCGCCCGGGCGATCGCGATCCTTTGCTTCTCGCCGCCCGAAAGATCCTGTCCTCGTACGCCCACCACGGTCTCGTACCCGTCGGGCAGCTTAATGATAAAGTCGTGGGCGTTGGCGGCTTTGGCAGCCTGGATGATCTCTTCCATCGTGGCGCCGGGCCGCCCGTAGGCGATGTTTTCCGCGATGGTGCCGGTAAACAGAAACGTCTCCTGCGGGACGATGCCGATCTGCGAGCGCAAGTCCGCGACGGCCACGTCCCGCACGTCGACGCCGTCGATCAACACGGCGCCCTCCTGCACATCGTAAAAGCGGCAGATCACGTTGGTGATCGTCGACTTGCCGGCCCCCGAGTGGCCCACGAGGCCGATCATCTCGCCGGGCCTCACGTGAAAGCTCACGTTTTTCAGCACCGGCTTGTTGGGCTCGTATTCAAAGGTGACATTGCGGAGCTCAATCTCGCCCTGCATCGGCTGCAGGCGCACCGGGTCAGGCTTTTCCGCGACCTCGGGCGCCGTGTCGAGGATCTCAAAGATCCGGTGGGCGGAGTTGATGCACGCCGTCCACCAGTCGACGATGTGGGTCATAAACTCCAAGGGCCCATAGAGCATCCCCAGGTAATTGATAAAGGTCATCAGGGTGCCAAAGGTGATCTCGCCCTCGAGGACGTGCCAACCGCCCACGCCCCAGACGATCCAGCCCCCTGAGTGCATCAACAGCCCCAGAAACGGGAAAAAGGTCGACGTGAAGTAGCCGGTTTGCAGCGACACGTCGTACACCCGCTGGTTGCGCCGGCCAAACCGCTCGATCTCTTGCCTTTCCTTGCCAAAGGCCTTGACGACCCGGATGCCGGTCAAAGCGTCGTTGACCACGGCGTTGAGGCTCCGAAGCGCCCGCCACCGCCGGGAGAAAAGGCGCCACAGCCGGGGAAAGGCCTTGTTCATAAACCAGACCAAGAGGGGAATCGGCACCAACACCAAGAGGGCGAGCCTCCAGTTGAGGAGCAGCATCGCCGTGACGATCCCCACGATCTGCAGCGAGTTGACGATGAAGTAGGGCACGCCGTCGTGGAAGAAGTACTGCAGCTGGTCGGCGTCGGCATTGACCCGGGTCATGAGGCCGCCCGTCTGTTTCCTGGTGAAAAAGCCCATGGAAAGGCGCTGCATGGCCGAAAAGACCTGCGTCTTGAGGCCGGCGATGACGTGCGCCGTCATGTGTGCGTTGATTCGCGCGTGCATGATGCTGATCCCGATGGAGGCCAGGTTGAAAAGGGCCATCAGGACGACGGCTTCAAATACCCGCCCCTCGTACCGTCCGCCTGGATTGAGCACCTCGTCAAAGAGGACGCGGCCGCCCAAATAGGGCGAGACCAGGTTGAGCCCGGCCCCTGCCAGCATCAGGAAGATCACAGCGGCGATGTGCGCCTTGTACCCGGCAAAAAACGAAAGGATCCGCAAGGTCAAGGCGCGCTTATCCATGCAGTGGGGACAGATGGCCCTCTCCGGCTCGGGGTAGAGCCTGCCGCACCGGGGGCAAAAGGGCGCGGGACGACCGTCGGAAAAATCCTCTTCCCGGACGGGTTCGCCTTTTCGCGCCTTTTCGGCTACTTTGGCGAAAATGCCAAATTTGCGCGCCTGGCTATTGGTAAACTGGCAGACCCTGCGGGGCTCACCCGAGACCGTCACCACGAGAAAGCCGTTTCCCACCAGGTTTTCCGTGGTGATCTCGTCGATCTGATCGAGCGGGATCCGCTCGATGTTGTATAACCCGTCGCTGTTGCCTGCCGCGAACGCCGCTCGTTCCCGGGTGGGGTCGTGAGCTTTACAGACTAAGAGCTCCTCCGACGTGAGAGCGAACCAGACTTCGCCGTAGCGGCCGGCGTCATCCAGGTCGCCTGCGACAAAGGCGACAAGATCGCTCTCGCTGATCCCCAGGCTGCGGCAAGTTACGACAAGCTCCTTCGGCGGCGAGTCCAACCGGTCCATAAACCACTGATGCCTCGCAATCCTACGTGCGCCGTGGTGCCGCAAAGGGTACCTTAGCATTATTCGCCGATAAATGCCAGTTCCTTTCGTAATGCGCGTTCTTTCCGATCGAGGCTCTGGTACCCTCCCACCCTATCCTACCCTATCCGCGGGTCGAGTGCATCTCTCAGCGCGTCGCCCAGCAGGTTAAAGCCCATCACCACCAGCAAGATGGCGAGACCGGGGTACATCGTGAGATGCGGCGCGCTAAAGATGTACGACCTCCCCTTGGCGAGCATCGTCCCCCACTCGGGCACGTCGGGAGGCGCGCCGAGGCCGAGAAAGCCCAGCCCCGCCGCGGCCAAAATGGCCGCCGCCATCTGGAGCGAAGATTGCACCAAGATGGGTCCCAGGCATTGGGGCAAGACGTGGCGCCACATCAAGCGGGCGTCGCTGGCTCCCAAAGCCCGCGCTGCGCTGATGTAGTCCAGCTCCTTGACGCTGAGGGTGCTCGCCCGCACCAAGCGCACGTAGACCGGAACGGCGACGACGCCCACCGCGAGGATCGCGTTGGTGAGTCCCGGCCCCAAGATCGCCACCATCCCGATGGCGAGCAGCGTGCTTGGAAAGGCCAGCATCACGTCGACCAGGCGCATCACAGCAGCGTCGATCCAGCCCCCGTAAAAACCGGATATCAACCCCATGGGCACGCCCAGCACCAGACCGATCGCGACCGCGATCACCCCGATCATGCCCGAGATGCGCGCCCCGTAGAGCAAACGGGAAAAGAGGTCGCGGCCAAGCTCGTCGTTTCCTAGCCAGTGCTCGGGAGACGGCCCTCGACGCGCTTTCGAAAAGTCGGGCTCGTCGGGGCCGTAAGGGGCCAAAAAGGGGGCAAACAACGCGCAAAGCACAAAGAGAGCGACGATCGCGAAGCCCAGAATCGCCGCTGGCCGGCGGAAAAAACGCCGTAGGATCAACCGGCGATCGCCGGCTGCTTTGACCCTTGGCATGCGGGCCTCGCCCGCGCGTGCATCAGCCATAGCGGATCCTCGGATCGAGCAGAACGTACAAGAGATCGACGATCAGGTTGATGACGATAAAACTCAGGGCGATCACCAGCACCGCCGCCTGGACGACGGCGTAATCCCGCAAAAAGATGGCGTCGACTAAATACTTGCCCAGTCCCGGCCAGGCAAACACGGTCTCGGCTAACACCGCGCCGCCCATCAGCTGCCCAAACTGCAGGCCGAGGATCGTCAAAATGGGGATCCAGGCGTTGCGCAAGGCATGCCCGTAGATGACGAGCCGCTCGGGCAGGCCCTTGGCCATCGCCGTGCGGACGAAGTCCTGGCCGATCACATCGAGCATGGCCGAACGGGTCATCCGGGCGATGATCGCGGTGGAGTACGCGGCGAGCGTGATCGCGGGCATCACCAGGTGCCTCCACGTGCCCGCGCCAGTGGGCGGAAAGATGGGCCCCGAAAGCCCTAAGCGCCGGGGCAGCTCGACGGAAAAGAGCATCATCAACATGAGGCCCAGCCAAAAGACGGGCGTCGAGACCCCCACCAGCGCGGCGATCATGCCCGCGTTGTCGATCCACGAGTTGGCTCGTGTCGCCGAAAGGACCCCGACGAAAATCCCCACAAGAGCTGCCACGAGCAGGCTGACCACCGCGAGGAGGAGCGTAGGAGGGATCCTGCGGCCCAGCTCGGCGCTGACCGGGAGATTGGTCCTCGCTGAGCGGCCGAGATCGCCCTGGAGAAGCCCCAGCATATTCCGCCCGTATTGGACCAAGAGGGGTTGATCGAGTCCCAGCTCCCGGCGGACCTGCTCGACCAGCTGCGGCGTGGCCCGCTCGCCGGCGATCGCCACGGCGGGATCGCCCGGGATGAGCCTGACGGAGACAAAAACTAATAACGTGACGCCGATCAAAGTGGGAATGATGTAAAGCACGCGCCGTGCGATGTGTTGGGCTTCGCTGGGCGGCACCCTGAGCGCAATGTCGGCCGTGCCGGCCTCAAGCTCAACGAGCCTCGCCCCGTCGTCAGGGACGACACGAAAGACGAGCTCTTCGATATTCCCCCGCTCGCGCCAGTAGTTATCGTTTTTCGCGAGCACAATCCGCTCGCCCTGGCGCCACTCCTTGAGCACAAAGGGGCCGGTGCCCACCGGATTGGCCGCAACATGCTCGTTCCCCTTTTCCAGCACCGCGGGACTGATCATCGCCAGCCCCGAGTGGGTGAGGTGCGTCAAGATGGGGCCAAAGGGTTCTCCGGTCACGAGGTCGACCGTGAGATCGTCGATCACGTTGATCTCGGTGATCGGGCTGATCAGCGATGCGAAGGCGGCTTGAGAGGCGGGGTCGAGAATCCGTTCCAAGTTGGCTTTCACGGCGTGGGCGTTGAAGGGAGTCCCGTCCGTGAACGTCACACCTTCACGCAACGTGATGCGGTACGTGCGCCCGTCGGGCATCGCTTCAAAGGACGTGGCGAGCGACGGCACGACTTCCCCTTCCGGCGTCATCTGAAAGAGCGTGTCAAAAATGTGATCCAAGACGGCGTACGATGGCGACGACGTCACCCGGTGGACATCGAGGCTTTCGATGTCGGTCCCCTGCACGATGGTGAGGACGTTGGCCAGGGCGCTCGAAGCGCCCGACATCGCCGTCAGGATCACCACGGCGGCCGCGACGATCCAAGGCCTGGCCCTTCCAACAACCAAAGGCATCCGATCGACTCTCCTCTCCCGGATGGTGGCGCGGTGGAACAAGCACCGCAGGCACCCATCCAGGTTCGGCCCAGGTTCGGCGCCGCAAGAAGCCTTTCCTTCAGATACATTGCTATTTTAAAATTAATCTTACAGCTCTTTCGTAAAACAGGTAGTTCCACGCCCAGTTGGTGAGGACCAGGAGGCGGTTGCGAAATCCGATGAGCCTCAAAAGGTGGACGATGAGCCAGGCCAGCCACGCGAGAAAGCCCCGGGCCGTGCGGCCAAAGACGTGGGCGACCCCCCGGTTGCGGCCGATGACCACCATCGTGCCCATGTCCCGGTATTGGAAAGGCAAGAGCGCCTCCCCCCTGATGGCCCGCAGGATGTTGCGGGCGGCGTGGCTGCCCTGCTGGATCGCGGCGGGCGCCACCTGCGGGATCGGACGCCCCGCTGGATCCTCCTGATAGGCCATGTCACCGACGACGTACACTTCGGGATAACTCGGCAAGTGAAGCTCGGGCGTCACCACCACCCGCCCGCCCCGGGCTTGCTCGACCCCCATCCGGTCGGCCAAGTCGTTGGCCCTTACGCCCGCGGTCCAGACCAGCGTCTCGGCCGCGATCGGGGGCTGGTCTTTCAAGAGCACCTCATGGTCGCTCGCCCCGATGACCATGGTCCCAAGACGCACCTCGACGCCCTTTTGCTCCAAGGTCTCTCGGGCGTAAGCGGCGAGCTCCGGGTGCATGCCAGGCAAAAGGGAGGGCATCGCTTCGACGAGGATGATCCGGGCCTCAGTCAGCGGCAGCTCGGGGTAATCTTTGACCAGCACCTGCCAGATGAGCTCTGCCAGGGTCGCAGCAAACTCGACGCCGGTAGGCCCGCCGCCGACGATCACAAAGGTGAGCAGAGCCTGACGGCGCCGGGGATCTTCTTCCCGGACCGCCCGCTCCAAGATCTCGAGCACCCGCGAGCGCAACGCGACGGCTGAGGAAAGGTCTTTCATCGTCCAGGCTCGTTGGGCCACGGATTCGAGCCCGAAGTAGTTGGTGACGCTGCCAGCGGCGAGGACGAGGTAGTCGTAGGGGATCCGGTCTTCCCGAGTGTAGAGGCAACGGGCTTCAAGATCGACCCGTTCGACTTCGGCCATCAGAAACCGCACGTTTCCTTGCCGGCGCACGATCGACCGGACAGGGTAGGCGATCTGCTCCGGAGCCAATTCGCCGGCGGCCACTTGGTAAAGCAGGGGCACAAAGGTGTGGAAGTTGTTGCGGTCGATCAAGAGGACGTCGACGTCGTGCCCTGCAAGGCCCTTCGCCGCCCACAAGCCGCCAAAGCCGGCACCGACGATGACGACCCGCGCCCTTTTTCCCGTCGCCTGGCCCGCCATCTGGCTTCCTCCTTCGCTCGCTCTCGCCCGGCCTGCCGGGCCCTTGGAGCTACCGCGTCCTATAAGGCTCGCCCATAAACGTCAGGAACCTTCCACGCGCCCGCTGGAATTTTCCTCCTTCTTCAAAGGCCCCGTCACCACCAACGCCATGCCCGCTGCGAGCGCGAAGTGGGCGGCCTTTCCGGTAAACTCGTTGCTGATCGTCCGCGTCTCACCGACGACGAGGTCGATGCCGTCGAGCTCCCATCGCAGCCCCTTGAGCCGCAAGCCCCGGACATCGCCAAGGGGGATGACGGAGACAAGGCGCCCTGGCGGTCCTGGCAGCGTGAGCTCGCGGGTGAGCAGGTAGACCGCCTGCCTGCCGTCGGTGACGACGCCGGTCACCCCCCTGCGGTCGAGGCAAGCCAAGAGCTGCGCGTTGGCCAGCGAGTGGTCAAAGCGGCTTCCCAGCCCCCCGGCGATGACGATGGATCCAGCGCCGTGCTCCAACGCCCACTCCACCGCGAGCTGTGAGTCGGTCTTATCTTGGGCTTCGGGCAAATCTAAGGTGGGAACGTCGCGGTACACTTCGCGGGTCCCGGGATCGATCGAGTCCATATCGCCGATGAGGAGCGTGGGCCTAAGGCCCAAGGCCCTCGCGTGCCGAGCGCCGCCGTCCGCGCAAATGATGTGCCGCCAAGGCCCTTGCAACAGCTGGCCCTCGTCTCCTCCGGGATTGAGATCGCCACCGGCGAGAATGAGCGCCCGGTCTTGGGCGAGGCGCCCGGCGCTACTTTCGGTCATGGGCCACGACCTCCCGCTCCAGCGTCTCCTCGGCGTCCAGGCACGAGAGGATTTCCCCTTTCAGCCGGACGAAGGCGGGGTCCAGGATGCTTCGGGGCCTTGGCAAAGGCACGGGAAACTCCCTGACGACCCGGGCGGGCCGGGGCGAAAGGACCACCACCCGGTCCGAGAGGATCAGCGCCTCCTCCACGTCGTGGGTGACGAGGAGGATCGTCGCCCCCAGCTCCGCGCTCACCCCAGCCAGCCACTGCTGCATCTTGCGGCGCGTGTGCGCGTCCAGAGCGCCGAAAGGCTCATCGAGGGCGACGATCCCCTTGCGGGTGAGAAAGGTCCGCATCAGGGCCGCCCGCTGCCGCATGCCTCCCGAGAGCTCCGCGGGGTAAGCGTTTTCAAATCCCTCGAGGCCAAACAAGCGAAAGAGGGCGGCCGCCTCGCGCCGCGCCGTCCCGCGATCGACCCCAGCGATCTCCAACGGGAGAGCCACGTTGTCGATCACACGGCGCCAGGGAAAGAGAAGGTCGTTTTGGGGCATATAGGCCACCTGCCCCACCAGCGTCGCCGGCCGCACACCGTCGATCGTGATCGTGCCGCGATCAGCCTCGATGAGGCCGCAGACGATCTCGAGCAGCGTGCTCTTGCCGCACCCGCTGGGGCCCACGATGGAGACAAACTCGCCCGCCCCGGCGGCAAAGGTGATGCCCGCCAGGGTGTCAAGCCGCCCCGCTCCAAAGGGAAAACTCTTGTGGATGTCGTATACTGCGAGCTCTCGGGCTTTGACGCTCATCGCCACGCCTCCAAAGCGCCGGCCGCTCACGGCAAAAACTCGTTGGTAAAGGCCGCCGCGGCGTCAAAGGGCCGGCTGATGAGCCCATTCTCGTACATCCAATCCCCAAAAGCCTGCCATACCTCGAGCTTTTGCTCGCCAAAGCGGGGCACGTCCTCGATGTACTTGGGGCTCAGCCACTCTTGGCTCCTCCGGACCAGCTCCGGATCGTTTTCCGGCGCGTACTTCAAGAGGATCTCCGCCGCCTCCTCGGGATGCCGGGCAGCGTACTCGTATCCTTTGGCCGTCGCGCCGACAAAAGCTCGCACCAGGTCAGGATCTTGCTCGATCAGGCCCTCGCTCGTCACCAACACAGGCGTATAATAGTCGGGCACCGCGTCGAAGTAGTCGCTCATCATAACGATGTCGAGCTCGACGCCTCTCAGCTCGGCTTCGATGCCCTGCCAGCCGTAGTAGATCCAGGTGAAGTCGATATCCCGCCGCAAGAGGGTGAGCAGGTCGATGCCCTCCGGGATCGTGACAAACCGCACCCGGTCGACGCTGGCGCCGTCCTTTTGCATCATCCCCTGCAAGATCGCCCGCTCGATAGGATAGCCCCAGCCGCCGTAACGCTTGCCCTCAAAGTCGGCGGCCGTCGTGATGCCGCGATCGATCGAAGCAAACCCCGAGGTGTTGTGCTGCAAAATGGCTGCGACCGAAACGACGGGCACGCCCTCGACCCGCGCACTGGTGACGTACTCCTGCGCGCTGATCCCAAAGTGGGCCCTTCCCGAAGCGACCACCGCGAGGACGTTGGTGTCGATCCCTGGAGCGATCACCCTGACGTCGAGGCCCGCCTCTTGATACCAGCCCTTGTCGAGGGCCACGTAGATGCCCGTGTGGTTGGTGTTAGGCGTCCACTCCAACTGCAAGATCACTTCCCCGGCGCCCGCCGCGGCAGCCGCAAAGAACAGCGTGACCACGAGAGCCAAAAGGCTCACCCAAGCCTTGGACCAGCGTGCGTTTCCCATGGTCGACAAGATCCCTCCTAAACGATGGATGTTTCGAAGACTACTTTCGAGTCCCGGCCTCTCCCCGGCCGTTGGTGTGATCCGACAGGAGGCGCTCCCAGGGCAGCGCCTTTTTCCGGAGCGCGTCCACCAGCCAAAAGGCGATCACCGAATAAACGGAGACCAAGACGACTCCGGCAAAGACCCGGTCGATTCGAAAGGAGCGGGCCGAGCGGGCGATGTAAACCCCAAGCCCCTGGTCAGCCCCCATCCACTCCGAGACGACAGCGGCCATCACCGCGTAAGTCGCCGCTACCCGCAAGCCCGTAAAGAGGCTGGGAGCAGCCGAGGGGACGTTGACCTTCCAAAAGATCTGCCCTGGACTTGCCCCCATGGAGCGCACCAGCTTCACCAACCGCCCGTCGGCCCGGTCCAAGCCGTCGACCACCGCCACCGCGACGGGGAAAAAGCAGACGATCGCGACGATGATCAGCTTGGGGGTAAGGCCGTAGCCAAACCACACGACGAGCAAAGGGACCAGCACGATGACCGGGATGGTCTGCGAGATGACGAGCAGCGGGTACAGCGTCTGCCGCAGCCACTGGACGCGGTGGATGAGCGCCCCCAAGATGACGCCGGCGGCGACCGAGCAACCGAGACCTGCCGCGGCCACCATCAACGTCACCCGGCTGTGGACACCAAGGAGCGCCCCCGCGTCGCTGCGTGCGGCGGCGATAATCTCGGAGGGAGGAGGCAAGAGGTAGCGGGGAACGTCAAAGAGCCTCACCGCAGCTTCCCAGAGGATCAGGCCGCTCACCAGCGCCAAGACAGGCGGCAAATAAGCTAGTCCCTTCCCCGCCCACCGGGCGGTGCGGCGGCGCTCCCTGCGACGCTCGCGCTCTAGGGCCACATCGGGTTGCATGAGGAAATCGCCCCCTACCCGGGCCAGTGTTGACCTGGGAACCGGATGTCCGCTCAGACGACCGGGCGATCAAGCGGCGGGATCAGAGGGTGGGAAAGCGCGGCAGTGGCGCCGTGGGCAAGATCCAACGAAAGCCGTCGAAAAGAGAGGGCCGCTTCCCTGCAAAACGACGGAACGCGGCCCAAACGTGTCGAGACTCCTTCCCTGCGCTGGCATTACCCAGATCAGGTTCTAAGGGTCGGCGGACGTCGCGCTCCGCCCTCTCAGCCGGGCCCACCCCAGCTCCCCTTGGTATGCACTTGATCGAAAGGTCCCGCCACCATCTTAATTGTATCTTCGAGCCAGTGTCAAGCAGCGGGACGAGAAAGGCTCAAGCAGGGCGATAACCCTCTAGCTCTAGCAGAAACCTCTTGGTGGCGATTCCTCCCGCCCCCGTATACCCCCGGAGGCTCCCGTCGGACGCGATCACCCGGTGACAAGGGACGATGACGGCGATGGGGTTTTGACTCAAAGCGCGGCCGACCGCCCGGGACGCCCGCGGCCTTCCGATCAGGGCCGCGACCTTGCCGTACGTGCGCACTTCCCCGAAGGGGATCGCACGCGTCGCGCTCAGCACCTCGCGCTGAAAGGGGGTCAGCCCGGCGAGGTCCACCGGCACGTCAAAAGCCCGCCTTTCCCCGGCGAAATACTCGGCGAGCTGGGCGAAGACGGGGGCAACGGCCTCGCGGTCTCTAACGGCTCCAGGGCCCGCCTCCTCAAGAAACTCGCCTTGTGTAAGACCGTAGGTGAGCCGTACCACGGCGCCGTGGCGATTGACCGCGACGAAGACAGTTCCGATCGGCGATGGCGACCTATCCCAAAAAATCCGGGCTTCCATGTCACTCCTCCAGCTGCCCCCCGGCCTCCGGTGAAAGGGCTATGAGTCAATCATCAGCGGGAGCCACCTGGCCGTTGCCGTTGAAAAAGTCAAACCCTTGACACCAAGAAGAGCGAAAGGGCATAATCACGGTTGCATCGAAGAGGGTATCCAATGTGCGCCAACCTGGACCGATCAACGAGGCAGGGAATGATCTCGATGCACCAAACCCGCGACGGCGAACGGCGAGTCCTCCAACCATTTACCATGGTGATCTTTGGAGCCAGCGGCGATCTGACGGAGCGCAAACTCATCCCCGCCCTCTACCACCTGACCGCTGGCGGACATCTTCCTGTCGAATTTTCCGTGATCGGCGTCGCCCGCCGCAAGTGGGACGACGCCTACATGCGCGCCAAGATGCGCGAGGCGGTCGCCAAAGCCCTGGGCCCAGAAGGGATCGACGAGAGGGTCTGGGACGACTTTGCCCGCCGCCTTTACTATGTGCCGGGCGATGCGACGGATCCTTCGACCTTTTCCCGCCTAGATCAGGCGATTGCCGACATCGCGGCGTCGACGTCTCCGGAGGTCGGAAGAAACCGGCTTTACTACCTCGCCACGCTGCCGAGCCTCTACCCCAAGCTCATCGAGGGCTTGGGCGAGCTCGAAGCCGCCCGATCCGACAGGGGATGGGGCCGGATCATCGTCGAAAAGCCCTTTGGCCACGACTTAGAGTCAGCGATCCAGCTCAACCGGCTCCTCGCGCGCTATTTTGACGAAAGCCAAGTCTACCGGATCGACCATTACCTTGGCAAAGAGACGGTTCAAAACATCTTTGTCTTCCGCTTTGCCAACGGCATCTTTGAGCCCATTTGGAACCGCAACTACATCGACAACGTCCAGATCACTGTGAGTGAGACCCTCGGCGTCGGCCACCGGGGCGCCTACTACGAAGAGGCGGGCGCCCTGCGAGACATGGTGCAAAATCACCTGTTGCAGCTATTGGCCCTCGTCGCGATGGAGCCTCCTGCCTCGTTTACGGCGGACGCCGTGCGCAACGAAAAGGTGAAGGTGCTGGGCTCCATCCCTCTTCCCGACGTGGAAGCGGTCACGAAAAACAGCGTGCGCGGCCAGTACACCGCAGGCGTCGTCGGCGGAGAGCCGGTCCCCGGCTACCTCCAAGAGGCCAACGTTTCGCCCGACTCGACCACCGAGACCTACGTGGCTTTGCGGCTGGGGATCGACAACTGGCGTTGGGCGGGCGTCCCCTTTTTCATCCAGACAGGAAAAAGGATGGCCACCCGCTGCTCCCGGATTACCATCTACTTTAAGCGGGCGCCGCACCTGCCCTTCCAACGCTTTGCCGTCCCCGACCTCAAGCCCAACAGCCTCGTCCTCAACATCCAGCCCGAGCAAGGCGTAACGCTCTCCATCGGCGCCAAGGTGCCGGGGCCGCAGGTCCGGATCCGCAACGTCGACATGACCTTTGAGTACGAGAGCACCTTTAAGGAGCGCTCGCCCGACGCGTACGAGCATCTCCTCTTAGAGGCTATCGCGGGCGACGCGACCATGTATACCCGTGCCGATGAAGTCGAAGCGGCCTGGAAGATCGTCACGGCCATCCGCAACGCGTGGGATGAAGGGGCCGTGCCCCTCCATCCCTATCCTGCGGGGTCGATGGGCCCCGAGGCCAAGCGCTGGCTCCTCGGTCGTGGACGCGTCTGGAACGGGGGCTAGCCTCGTTAGGCTAGCCCCTTGACGGTCACCACCTGGCCCGTCGCAGCCGACTCCACGGCGGCTTCGATGACGGCCAGGGCGTTTCGTGCGCTTTCGGCAGTGACTGCCAGCGGCTCGCCCCGCAAGAGGGCGCCCGCGATGTTTTCGTAGTAGGCGAGATAGTCGCCGGGAACCGGCGAAAACTCCAAAGGCGCCGCCTTTGCCTCGAGCGTGCACGCCTCCTTGGGCATCGCCGCTTCGGGGCTTTTCGCCACGACGCGTCCCTCTTTGAGCGCCGCCTCCTGCGGATCCAACCCCTCGATCACCAGCGCCCCTTGATCTCCCCGGACGTACCAGCGGGGCCGCCCGATCTTGGAGATGTGCCCCACCTCGATCCGGTAGCGGACGCCGTTTTTAAAGCGGATCCAGGCCACGGCGGCCGTCTCCACGTCGACGCCCGGCCAGCGGTACTGGAAGTCGGCGTAGACGCTCTCGATCTCCGTGCCAAAAAGCTGCACGGCCTGATCGACCAGGTGCGCCCCCCAGTCGCGAAAGGGCCCGCCGCCGTGCCGGGCTTGCATCCGCCAGGGCATGGGTTTTTCCGGATCCGGCGGGGCGCTGTAGCGAACGACGCTGGACTCGATCACGTACGGCTCGCCGATCCACCCGCGAGCCAGCGCTTCTTGGACAGTGAGAAAGTCGCTGTCCCACCGCCGGTTTTGAAAGACGCTGAGCAACACGCCGTGAGTCTTGGCCGCGCGGATCATCTCGTCGGCTTCGGCCACGCTCAGCGCCATGATCTTATCGACGACGATATGCTTCCTTCGCTCAGCGGCGGCCACCGCCAGCTCTTTGTGGGTGTCGTGGGGCGTCCCGATGACGACCAGGTCGATGGCGGGGTCGTCCAAGAGCTCCTCGTAACGGGCGTAAACCTTGACCCCGGGGAAATCGGCCTGGGCCTGCTGCCGGCGCGACGGGTTTTGCGTGACGACCGCCCTGACTTCAAGACCCGGCGTCGCCTTGATAAGCATGCCGTGAAACACCCGGCCGGCAAGACCATAGCCCACCAGGCCGACGCCGATCGCGCTGCGACTCATCCTTTGCCCTCCCGGCTGCTCTTGCTCACAGGCTCTCCACGAGCGCCGCCATGCGGCGATAGCCTTCTTTGGCCACCTCCAGCGGGTCGGCCTGCCATAGCTTCTCGTTAAAGAGCTCAAGCGACACCGCGCCCTGATAGCCCATCTCCTTGAGCATGCGGAGCTCCTCTGCCAGCGGCAGCACGCCGTCGCCCGGCATCACCCGGTGGCCGTCGGCCTGCTCTTCGCGGGGGATATCGCCCGGCGCATCGTTAAAATGAAAGACCGCGATGCGCTCGGCCGGGATCAGGCGGATGTCCTCGACAGGCGAGCCCCCGCGGAAGATGTGGAAGGGGTCGAGCACGATGGTGCCATCGGGATCCCCGGCACGGCTTACGATCTCCCAGGCCGCCCGGATCGTATTGATGCCGTGGACAAAACCGAGAAACTCCATGGCGGGCAAGACGCCAAACTCCCGGCCAATCGCCAGGAGCTCACGGTAACGCTCGGCCGCCCGGTCCAAGTCGACAGGGCCGGCCGGCGGCCCGGCGATGATCCTCGGCGCGCCCACGGCCGCCGCCTGCTCCATCTTGCGCCGGGCGACGTCGAGGGCTTGACGGTACGCCTCGCCCTCGGCATCGAGCCACCCGCCGATGTGAATCACCGTCGGCACCGAAAGGCCGGCGTCGTCCAGCGCGGCTTTCACCTCTTTGAGCGTGCCGCCCGCCTCCACGTGCGCGGTCAACTCATCATTCCAAAGCTCGATGGCCCGAAAACCCGCCTCAGCGGCCACCCGGATCTTTTCCATCAGGGGGGCCGGACGAATCGTGCTGGTGTTGAGGGCCAACACAAAAGAGCTCACGGAGCATCACCTCGGCAAAGAAAGCTTAGATCGCCATCCGCAAGTGCTGTAGGGCTTTGCGGATCCCTTCCTTGTTGGCTTCGACCGATGAGCCGTAGAGGTGATCCTCCAATTCGATGCTGATCACGCCGTCGTAACCCTTGATCCTAAGGAGCGCCGCCACCTTGGTCCAGTTGACCTCGCCCGAGCCGGGAATGGTGTAACGCCAGTCGCCTTCGGACCATCCGATCGGCGTCCCAAAGGTCGGGCGGAGCGTCCCGTAGAGGTAGCGCCCTTCGTGGAGAATCTCGGTATCTTTCCCGTGAACGTGGCGAACCCGGTCGCCAAACTCCTCAAGAACCCGGATGTAGTCGACCCCGATCCGGACAAAGTGGGACGGGTCGTAACAGATGCCGAGCGCGGGCGATGTGATCTTGCTAAAGATCGCCCGGTACATCTCCGGAGTGCACGCCAGCGTGGGATAATACGGGGCCGGCCCCGGCCAGGGCTCCATGGCGAGGGAGATGCCCCGCTCCTCCGCGAAGGCCACGATTTCCGGATAGGTCTCGATAAAGATGGCGTAGCTTTCGCGCCGCGGCATCGTGTGGTCCGCCGGCACCAAGCAGATAAAGGCTGTCTTGAGCCCCAGCTCCGCCGCTTTGGCGAGATCCTGCTTCATCCGCTCGACGCCCCGGGCGCGGACGCTTTCGTCCTTATGGAGGGTTTCACTGACACCGGCGACGTCGAACGAACCGGCGAGCAAGCCCGCTTCGTCCAGCGCTTTCTTGTAAGCAGGGTCGGGACTGGGCAAATCGATGGCGTCGAGGCCGACTTCCTTGGCAAACGCGATCTGCTCTTCAATTGGGAGTTTGGCAATGTGGCCTGGAATGCGCATTCCGACGTGCATGGATTGTCACTCCTCACCTGGGCTTTGGCACGTTCTCCGTTGCCTACTCTTTCGATTCGCTATCAATTTCGGGAGGACCTCCGGCGATTTTTCCAACCCTAAGGGGGATGCAGGCTTACGCGTCCGCCAAGCGCACGGCCGTGCCGCTGGCGGAGACCATCAGCATACTCCCACCCGCGCCGACCACCTCGTAGTCGATATCGACTCCCACGATGGCGTTGGCCCCCAGGGCGCGCGCCTTCTCCTCCATTTCTTCGATCGCGATCGTGCGGGCGCGCTCAAGCTCCCTTTCATAAGCGGTGGAGCGTCCGCCCACGATATCCCGCAGCCCAGCGAGGATATCCCTAAAGACGTTGGCCCCTAAAATCGCCTCTCCGGCCACGATGCCAAGGTACGCCTCGATCTTTTTCCCTTCAACCACCTGAGTCGTCGTGACGAGCATGGCTTATCTCCTTTCCATTTTGCGGGCGCCGCTTTTCGACGGAGCGGGCCTGATATCTTCCCATCCAAAACATGGTACAATGAGGGCGATCTTGCATTGCAGAAGGAGAGGACGCAATGCCTGCCACCCAATCGCATCCGGGCTCGACGCAAGAGCGCTTTCGCGAAGGCGCGCCCAGGGGAAACGCGCTGGCGTTGGTCGCGGCGATGTGGGACGGCTTTCGCCTCCGCTGCCCCTCCTGCCGCCAAGGGGCGATCTATGCCAGTCTCACGCGCATGAACCCAGCTTGCCCGCGGTGCGGCGCTCCTTTCGAGCGCGATAACGAGGGCGACTTCTTAGGCGCGATGGTGACGGCCTACTCGCTGACGGTGGTGTTTGCCGCCGTCCTCCTCGTCCTGCTCTTTGTGTTGACGCCGCTTCCGGTCTACCAGCAGATGATGATCACCGCGATCGCCAGCCTCCTCTTTCTCTTGGTGTTTTACAGAAACCTCAAAGGCGTGTGGGTCGCGGTCCTCCTGGCGCTCCTCCGCTGGTTTCCTTGATCCGGCAGGATTAAGGCTGCTTTTCGGGCACAAAGTAGCCGAGATGGACCGTCACCCAACGGCGCCCCTCCTGGGCCGCGCAGTCGAAGTGATACGCGTGGCTCCTTTGCGTTTCGGGATCAAGAATCAACATGCCGTTGGCGCTTGGGCCCCCGCCGATGTTCCAAAGCTGCACCTTTTTGTGGCAGATCGCGCAGTGGTCGGAGACACCGTCGAGGGCCGGAACGAAATCCATCGACATCGACTATAGGCCTCCTGGTAGGGAGTCGTCGACCAGCGCGGCCAAAGCCGCGCGATCGAGGATGGTGATCCGCTCTCTTCCCGACTCGATCCATCCTTGGCTCTCCCAGCGGCTCAGCGTCCGGCTGACGGTGTACAGGGTGGTACCGGTGAGCTCGCCCAGGTCCTGCCGGGTGATGTGGAGGACGGCCGGAGCGTCGCGGCCGCTTTCGGCAGCTAAACGGATCAAAGCCCGCGCGATCCGCTGCTCCACCCGCTCGGTCGCGAGCTCGCGCACCCGGTCTTGCAGGTTTTTCACCAGGTAAGCCAAGTGCTGGATCACGTTGAGGGCGACCTTGGGCTCCGATTGGATCACGCGCTGCATCGCCGGGCCGTCCCAGAGCAAAAGCTC
>PKEU01000010.1 GCA_002919195.1 bacterium | reverse complement strand
AGCTCCTCGCGGAAGTAGACCGCGGGATTGATGAGGCCAAAAAAGCGCTGGAGGCGATGGCGGCGCCACCGCCTCCAGACCAGAGCCACACGACTTACAAACACAAGTGATTTTAATCCGGTCATTTGAGTGCGCCTTGGGTCAATCCGCTTACGATCTGCTTTTGGAACCCGAGGAAAGCGATAAGCACTGGAGCCACAAGTAGCGTGGCGTATGCCATCGCGCTATTCCATTCTTGACCGTACAAACTGGCAGTAAATACGTAGAGGCCGGCTGAAATAGGATACATGGCCTCACGGGTAATGAACGAGACCGCGTAGACAAACTCTCCAAATGCCATGAGAAACGCGATAGTCCCCGTCACGACGAGCCCGGGCTTCGCGATCGGGACAACGATCCGAGTGAGGAGAGACGAGATCGTGCAACCATCAATCTTAGCCGCTTCCTCTAAGGAGCGCGGGACGGTAAGCATCACCGTCCTCATCACGATAATCGCGAGCGGCAATGCCCGAGATGTGTTGGCGATAACGAGTCCCAGATAATTATCAAGTAGACCAAGGCTACGGAAGATGAGATAAAGGGGAGTGACCACGAGAACGTCAGGTACCATCTGCGCGACGAGAAAAAGGATCAACGTCCAGTTGACCCAGTTGCTCTTGATGCGAGTCATCGCGTAAGCGCCGATGGTCGCCAAAAGTAAAGTCATCACCATAGTTGCAGTGGCGATCACGGTGCTGTTAACAAGGTAACGAAGGACGCCAACCTCAATTGCGCGAGCGTACCCGTAAAAAGTGATTTTTTGGGGGAAGAGCGTAACAGCTGGCGAAAACAGTTCGCTTCGTTCCTTGAGGGAATTCACGATGACCCAGTAGACGGGAAAAAGGTAAAACACGGTTACAACAACGCCCAGGAACGTCTGGAGGACCGGCTTTGCACTTTTCATCGGGCGCTTCATCCCTGCTCCTCCTCGTTACCCACCGCAAAGGCAACGTACAAGAGCGACATCGCGAAGAGGATAACCAGGATGATGTTAGCGATGGCCGCACCTTTACCGTAGTCAAAAAACTCGAAGGAGAGTTGGTATGACCAGACTGGTAACACGTTTGTCGCGTTCACAGGACCACCGCGCGTCATTACCCAAATTAAGTCGAACACCCGAAGGGTGTAGATGAACCCTAGGATGAGCGTCGCAAGAATTGCCGGCCGTAAGAGAGGGAGAGTAATATACCGCAATCGCCCCCAAGCATTAGCGCCGTCGACTTTAGCCGCGTCGTAAACCTC
The DNA here is from genome assembly GCA_002919195.1 of bacterium. GTDB lineage: Bacteria > Bacillota > Limnochordia > DTU080 > RSA5 > RSA7. The sequence continues at coordinate 18,245 of PKEU01000010.1, read as the reverse complement.
GCTCGGCACACCTGCCAGCCCCGCCGCAAGCAGCATTAGGTTGAAAGGGATTCCAAACCAGATGTTTGCCATGATCACGCCCAGCATCGCCGTGTCTGGAGAAACGAGCCAGCCGATCGATTGGTCGATGATCCCCAACCTCTTGAGGAAGTAGTTGAGCACTCCGAAATCCGTGTTCAAGATCCATTTCCAAACAGTGCCTACCACTAGAGGTGGGACCATCCAACCCGCCACAATGAGGCCGCGCAACGTTTCACTCCATCGGAAACCTATTCCAAAAAAGAGGGCGAGGGCAAAACCCAATACAAATTGAAAAACTACGCTCGCAAGCGTGAAGATCATTGAGTTCTTGAGAATCTGTCTAAAGGAGATGTCCTCCAAGAGCATACGGTAGTTCTCCAAGCCGACGAACGGCCGTTGCCGGGTCAGCGTAAACACCGTCACCTCTTGAAAACTTAAGACCACGTTATAAATCAGGGGAAAGACCGTAAACGCCAGAATAAACGCGACTGGCACCAAGAGAAAAATCCGGAGGACGACCTGCTCTTTTCTGAGTTTGAACAACACTCCAAACCGGGTTCTCTCCCTGATTACGTGGACCGCCATCACACGATCCCCCCGTGACGAGCAAGACGGCAACCGGCCGGCTTGTGCCCACCGGTTGCCGTTGCCGATGGTGAAAGACGCTTAACGCAGAATTCGTGCGACCGTTTGAGCAGCTTGCCTGAGTGCCGCTTCGGGAGAAGCCTGCCCGGATAGCGCTGACTGGATCGCTAGCTGGATAGCATTCGAAATCTCCGGCCAGCGGGGATGAGGACCGCGTGCTGTTGCGTACTTGAGTTGTTCGACGAAAACCCTATACGCAGGATCGGAATCCCAGTAATCGGACTCCTCAGCGACGTCTGCCCTAGACGGCAGTCGGCCGCCCGCGATATAGTGCTGTTCGACGCGAGATCGCTCTTGGGTCCAAGCGATGAAATCCCAAGCCTCTTGGACATGGTTTCGGCTCATGACCGCCCAGTTTTCGCCCCCCAAGGCGGAAGCCCGCTGCTTTGAATATGGCAGTAGGGCAACCGACCATTCAAATTCGGGATTCATCGACCCTCTCAGTTCCGGAACTTGCCAGGAGCCGTTGATGCTCATCGCTGCTGATCCCGCAGCAAATTGCTGCATTGCGTCGGCCTGGGTAAAGTTCAGCACTTCCCGAGAAACAGCGCCGCTCCGCACAAGATCCGCCCACAACTGAAGCGCTTCGATTGCTTCGGGAGAGTCAAGTGCTTCGATGCTTCCACCATTCTGCTGGAGAAAAGGCAGCCATTGGAATGTGCCCTCTTCCGAGCGGATGGCCGCAAATGACAGCCCGTAATATCCTCGTGTGGAATCGGTTAGTTTCTGAGCGTAAGCAACGAGGTCTTCCCAAGTTTCAGGGGGCTGGCTGGGGTCTAACCCGGCATCTTTGAAACGATCGACATTGTAATACAGTGCGACAGTGTTACTGTTTTGAGGGACCCCATAGTTTCGACCCTCCCAGATCGTCGACGCCCACGGACCCGGAAAGTACTTATCCGCCTCACCCCACTTGGAAACGTACTGGGTAAGATCTACTAAAGCTCCCATCGCCGCAAAGCTTGCGTGGTCTGGGTTGTCAATGATGGCGATGTCCGGAGGGTTCCCAGTCGCAACGCTGCGCGTCAACTCGCGTTTGAGATCTGCGAAGGGTATCTGACGAACTGTTATCGTGATATCTGGGTTGAGTCGAGAGTACTCTTGCGCTTCCCAGATCAGCCGATCAGCCATCGCATTATTGTTATGGTATGTCCAAAGGACAAGCTCAACCTTGGCATGAGCGCCGGAAGCCACGAAGAAAGAGAGCAGCACAGCGACGCCCAAGAATCTCTTCCATCTCTTTGGACTCATGACGAGCCTCCTTCCAATCGGTCGCATGTTCAACCGTTCCAGAACCGTTCAATAGTGCTCAATCCACCCGGTTGTTAGAGAGCGCCCACCTCCCCGTAGAAAGGCAGATAGTTGCCCGCGTGTTTCCAACCGGCTATCGAGGCGCTGACCCTGTTGAGTCGCGCCAGATAATTTGCGGTGTCAGCAATATCTGACGTGTCTTCGCGGTTCTCCGTTCGAGCCGATCGACAAGGATTTCGATTGCCAGTCGACTCATCTCGGCTGCAGGTAGTTCAATCGTAGTGACGGGCGGTTCCATAACGTTGTGAAACATTGCGCTACCAAATCCAAGAAGCGAAAGTTCACGGGGGACTTTAATGCCATGGTCTCGACAAAACTGCAAGGCTCCGTATGACAATAGATCGGAAAGGGTTATACATGCGGTGCACTTGGGCTGTCTCGCCATGATCTCGTTCATAGCGAGGTATCCCTCGTGAGTTGATGGGCGAGTGAAAAGGACTAAGTCATGTGGAACATCGAGATCATGAGCTCTAAATGCGGCTTCGAAACCCCTTTTCGCCCGCACGCTGAAGCCAAAATTCCTAGGTAACAGGCATATCAGTGCAATTCGCCGGTGACCGAGTTGAATAAGCCGGGTGGTACTCAAGTAGAGTCCTTTTTCCGCGTCGATGTCGACGTAATCAATTCCATCGTTCGCCGCGGAGCGGCCGACGAGAACGAAAGGAAAATCCAATGTGCGAAGATACTCTACTCGCTCATCCTTTAGCTTGACGTCCATGAGCACCAAACCGTCCGTGTACCTGCCCCGGGCAAGCCTGATGACTTCCTCAACCCCTGGCTTCGTGCTAAGAAGGAAATCGTATCCACGGCTCTTTACAGCTTGAGCTGCCGAAAGGACGAACTTTGCTGCCGAATCCCCAGACAGCCACGATCCCCCGAATGGGAACATAAAACCCAAAATGTTGGTTTTTCCTGACGCAAGATTCTGCGCCACACGATTGGGTACATAGTCGAGCTCAACGATCGCCTGCAAGATTTTTTCCTTCGTTTTTTCAGCGACGGCCCGTCGCCCGCTGAGCGCGTGCGATACCGTGGTTTTACTTACCCCAGCTCGTCGTGCGACATCCCTGATACTCGCCAAACTTTGACCGCTCCCATATCAGCTTGTTGACCGAAAGGGCAAACCGTTTTGCATGCGATGTTTCGTCATTCCGATTTTTTCTCCTTCGAGAAAGCTACGACAACTCAGACTATTAGGGTCGCCGGGTCAATCCCAGGCAACTGATCGCAATCAGTCTGCTCGTTCCTAGATTCTTGGCCGAAGTCGCTTTCCGCCGCAAACGACATTGTAGTAAACTGTCGGCGAAAGAAACTTGCTGCAGCCCAAGGGAGGACTTGACCGTGCCCCGGGAAAAAGCCGACGTTTTTCGTCGCATCCTCGCCTACGTGATCGACGCTGTCATCGCCGCGATCCTGGCGGTGATCACCGCTGTGCTCCTGCCGCCTCTCGCGCCCTTAGCCAGCGCCCTGTACCTCCTGTTTAAGGACGGCTTGATGTTTGCCATCACCAAACAAGATGCGTGGAAAAACAAGAGTCCTGGAAAGCGCCTGCTCAACTTGGAGATCGTTTCCGAGACAGGCGCGACCATCGACCTTTTCCTCTCCGCGAAGCGCAACCTGCCTCTCGTCATCGGAGCCCTCTTGGAACTCACGTTTCTTGCCTCATTTATCACCGCCATCGCGGGAACCGTCATCGGCCTTGTCGAGCTCTACTTCGTCATTACGGACCGTTACGGGCGCAGGCTTGGCGATCAGTGGGCCCATACCCAGGTGACGCCGGCACGCACGTTGTGAAACTTCCTCGTTCTGCCAAGCCTTCGTCATACAATCGCCACATTTCGGTGGGATAATCGGAGTGATGCGTTGCAGGAAGGAGGCCATGGATGAAACGCAAGACCATCAAACTGCACAAGTGGGCCATTTTCATCGCTTTGCTCCTTGTGGCCATCGCCGGCTCGGCGGGAGTCATCATCTTGGGGAATCCCGAATCCCCGCCGGCAGAAGGCGACAAGGCAGCCGCCCGCGATCCGCAAAGCTCAGGGCGAGTCGAAGCGGCAGGGCCCGTTGCGCTCAGCGTCGTTCCGCAAGAGAGCGTCGCGCTTTACCGGGTCCGTGAGGAGTTTGTCAACGTCGAGTTCCCCGTCGATGCGGTCGGCAGGACCAGCGACGTCACGGGAGCAGTCGTCTTCGACGCGCAAGGCGCCATCGTCCCGGGCCAGTCGGCGATCACCGTCAACCTGACCACGCTCCAAAGCGACCGCGCCCAGCGGGACAACTTCATCAAGAGAAACACTTTAGACACGGCGCGCTACCCTGAGACCCACTTCATCCCGACAAAGATCGACGGCCTGCCGTACCCGTTGCCTACAGAGGGACAAGCCCCGGTGACCATCAGGGGCGAGCTGACCATCCGCAACGTCACTCGTCCCGTCGAGTGGAGCGGCACGGCCTATTTCACGCCGGACGGGATGAGGGTGGAGGCTGCGACGCAGATCACCTTTCAGGAGTTTGAAATGACCAAACCCCGGGTCGGGTTTCTCCTCAGCGTCGCCGACGAGATCCGCCTCGAGGCGGACATCACCTTCCGCCGGAGCTCCTAGAGCTCCGGCGTTTTTCTTGCGCTAGCACTTTTTCCGCCGAAAGCGGGAGGCGTACGCGAAAACCGTTTGGTAGCGGCTCGTCCTGAGCTCCAGGAGCATCTCGAGCAGTTCAAGGAGATCGGTGCGCTCCTCGACCTCCGCACTGAGGTTTTCGGGCAGGCTCTCCGGCGCGTACGCAGCCGAGAGCATCGCCGCAACCGCACCGACGTAAGGAGCATCAGGGCCAAAACCGCTGGCTCGCGCTAGCACCTCTCCAACGTCCCGGTAAACAAACGCCAACCCCACCGCACGGGAGACTAGGAAGATGCTCCTTGTGACCTGCCCGTCCAAAGAACCTACCGAAGAGAGAGCCTGCTCAAAATCGGCCCCTTCGCCCGCGCTCACGGCGCTCCAGGCTTCTTCCAACGCTCGAGCCACCGACGGCCCCTTCTCTTTGCCAAAGGCTTCGCCCCGCCGGGTGACAAACAGGCTCTGGGCCATCGCCCCCTCCATCGCCCAACCGTCCAACAGGGCGGCAAGAAACCCGCCGATCGCGCAGGCGCTGGCAATCTGAGTCGAGGTGTCAAAAAGAGGAGCAACCAATGTCACCGCGTCGTCGACGATGCCGTTTTGATCCTGCGGCCGGCGCAGCAAGCCGACGACAGTCCCCGCCCCGGCCACCAAAAACTCAGGAGCCAGGTCCTTAGGCGGGCGAGGAAACGGTGTGGGGCTCCCGCTGGCCGCGATCCGGTGGGCCGGATGAGGCCCGCTCTGCTGCTCGAGCAGCCACCGGGCCAGCGTGAACGTCCAATCGAGCGCTCCTTGCGCCCCTGGAGGCACACTCGATCCGCCGTCCAGCGCCCGCAGCGCGCTAAGCGCCCTTCGATAGAGTAAAGACACTCCTGATCACCATCTTGTCAAGCGAGCACCGCCTCCCGGATCGAGCCCGGTCTTTCAGCGCGATGCTCTAAGATATGGCAGATGAGCAAAACCCAACGTTAAGCCCGTAACCATTATAATGGAGCGCTGGCGTAGAGCAAGTATGGGCGCAAGCTCTCTGGGGAAAGAGAGATAAGTAGGAAATCGATCGAAGGGCGCCCGGGTCGACCCAGGAAGGTTGACCCGGGCGAACGGTGGTTACTCCTCGCGGCGGCGCTGGCGAGCTTGCTGCTGTTGCTGCTGGCGTTGCTGCTGCGCCTGGTGACGCTGCGCCGGCCCGGCCTCGATGCCCAGCTCCTCGGCGGCTTCGATCAAGGTGTCTTGATCGACTCCTTGGCCGATGCGCCCAGGCTGGCGGGCCGCCTGGTCGGCTTGGTTCTGTTGCCTTTCTCTCCGCTGCTGCTCCTTGCGTCCCCGATGGGGCATCTGCTTCCTCCTCTCAAGGTGGGCTACGGGATTAAGCGTGCCCCAGCTCGCCGCTCTCCCATGCTCACCCTGAGAGAAGCTCGTCCTGCGCGAGCTTAGCCCGGATCTCGCTGATCCGACGGGGGATCCAGGCCTTTAGCTCCGCCCAGGGGACGAGCAGCTCTTCGCGGATTTTCCACAGGTTTTCAAAGGAAAAGGAGGGATGGAAGGCGCGCTGGCGCAAGTAGGCCCGGGCCAGCTCGTCATCGCCGGGAAGCTTGTGGATGATGCCCTCAAAGAGCGGGGTGATCAACAGGCCGGCGTTGCCCGCATCCTTGGTGCACGCGTCGATGTAGGGCTCTCGCGGCTCAAACCAACGGGGCGAACGGGCAAAGGCGTGTTTTCCTGGCTGCGAGTACAACGGGAAGGGCTGGGGCAGCGGTCTTTCCCTTCCTGCCACGCCGAGGACATGGTACGTTCCGTGAAAGCTCGCGTCGACGCGCAGCGGCTGGTCGTTTTGGTCCAGATATACCCAGGCGTGCTCCAGCTCGTAAAGGTGGCCGATATCCCAGTCCCAGTAGATGGCATACTCGATGACCTTGCTCGCGGTGCGGTCCTCGTCGACATACAGGTCAACGGCCCGGCGAAACGACGGCGACGGCGATGGCGCCTCAAAGATTTGGTACCCCACTTTGACCGGATAAAACGGCTCGTGGTTGTCAAACATGATGACCGGGGCGACCTTCGCCGCGAGCGCACGCTCGCGGTCGCTCGCGTCCAACGCCGCGAGGAGCTCGAGGAGCCGCTTAGCCGAAGATACCGTGTAATCGGGGACGTGCCACTCGGTCTCCGGCACGCCGGGGTAGCGCTCGTTCCAGCGAAACCAGATCGCAATCAGACCGCATCGCGTCGCTCCCACGATGTCCCGTGCGAGGTTGTTGCCGACCATCGCGACCCGGTGCCACTCGCTTTCCGGGATCCCAAGCCTCTCCAGTGCGTGGCGAAACATCCGCGGATGCGGCTTTTCGACTCCCATCTCCTCGGAGATGGCCTTGACGGGAAAAGCGTTTTCCAGCCCGTGCTGCGCCAAGACGTTGGCCGCCGTTCCGGTCCGGGTATCGGCAACCAGGGCCAGCGGAATTTCTCGGGCTTGCAGCGCGGCGATGCACTCCTTGATGCCGTCCACGAGCTCTGCCCGCAAGGTGACGCCGCCGGCGTCTTTCTCTTCCGTCAGCTCCTGCATGATCACGTCGCCCAGATCAAACAAGACCGCCCTCAAAAAGCCCATGCGCCACCTTCCTCCTCGAGAGGGTTCGTCCACGTTCCGCCCGAGCGACGCTGCGATCCTCGGCCTCGCTATCGTTCGCACCGCTGTCGCTGAGCCCCGTTACCGCCGGGTGTATTTTTCGGGCTCCGGATACTCCACTCCCCCTGTATCCACAGTCACCTTGACAATCCTCTGGGGCACCAGCGGACGATCACGCATGTCCCGGGGCACCGCCACGATGCGATCAACTTCCTCCATGCCCTCAACGACCCGGCCAAAAGCTGCGTAGTGGCCGTCGAGGTGCGGGGCGTCCGCCACCATGATGAAAAACTGCGAGCCGGCGGAGTTGGGGTCCTGCGTGCGGGCCATCGAGACGACGCCCCGCGTGTGCTTGAGGTCATTGGGAAAACCGTTGGCCGCAAACTCGCCCCGGATGGAGTATCCCGGCCCGCCTGTGCCCGTGCCCAGCGGATCGCCTCCTTGAATCACAAACCCGGGGACGACACGGTGAAAGATCGTCCCGTCATAAAAACCCGAGCGAGCCAAGTGGATGAAGTTGCGCACCGTATTGGGCGCGATGTCGGGGTACAGCTCGATGACGATCTTGTTTCCTGACTCCATTTCTATCGTGACCATCGGTAGGGGCACCTCTTTCCCGGCCGCGAGCGGCTCCTTGCTCCCTTGCGCGTGCACGCGGCCGTATTGTGTTTGCCAAATCGCTGCCAAGAGTGCCCCTGCGACCAGTATCACGACAAACAGGGAGATGCGACGCACTCGAGATCGCCTCCTCGATCACGTGGCTCATGCAGTTCCTTGGGGGGCACCTTCCCTTAGTTCGGGAACGATGGGAGTTCCCCTTGTGGCGTATAGGGGAGCCACCCCTTTCGCAAACTGGCAAGAAAGGAGCATTAGGGCACGTCAGGCGAAAGGCGGAGGAACTTCAGTTAGCCATGGTCCACCGCAGAACAGACAAGCGCCTTTCCAAGGATCTGGACGAAAACTGCCGGCTTTTGGAGTCCGTCATCGGCGACACTCCTGACCTGATCCGCCGCCGCCTTCGCCTCGGTTCCCGGGGAAGTGTCGAGGCTGAAGTCATCGCCCTCGCCGGGTTATCGGACTCGGCCTTCGTCTCGGAACACGTCATCCTCCCCATCTTGGCGCGGACGGCGGACGCTCCCGTCACCCGCGCCAACGCCTATGCTTACGTCGTGGCGGCGCTGAGCGCCGCGACCGACGTGGTGGAAGAAGAGTTCCTTTTTCCGGTGGTGCAACAGCTGCTGCGCGGATCGACCGTCGTGCTGGTAGACGGCCTCGGCCGGGCTGTTATCGTCTCCACGGGAGCGCCGCCAGAACGGGCCGTCGCGGAGCCCGAGTCGGAAGCGCTGGTGCGGGGCCCAAGAGACGGCTTCAACGAGTCGCTCACGACTTCCGTCGCGTTGATCCGCCGGCGGGTGAAAGCCGCCGATCTTCGCGTCGAAGAGTTGACGGTAGGCGAGCTCTCACCGACTTTGGTCAACCTTTGCTACCTCAAGAGCAGAGTCGACCCCGACGTTTTGCAAGACGTGCGGGAGCGGATCCGCGCGCTGCGGGTGGATTCGCTCTTGGACACGGGGGAGCTCGCCGAGTACATCAGCGACCAGCGCTACCCCCTCTTTCCCACGATCCTCTTGACCGAACGGCCCGATCGGACCGCGGCGGGGATCATGGAAGGAAAGGTGGCGGTGCTCGTCGACGGCTCCCCGGTCGCTCTGCTGGCGCCCAACTCCTTTTGGGACTTCCTAATGTCTCCGGACGACTATTACCAAAACCCGTTCCTGATCACGTTTCTCCGTTGGGTCCGGCTTGTGGCGTTTTTGGTTGCCATGCTCGCCCCCGCGCTTTACATCGCTGGCACCACCTTCCACCAAGAAATGATCCCCACCACGCTGGCGCTGCGCATCGCCGCTGGACGCGAGGGAACGGCGTTTCCGGCGGTGGTTGAGGCGTTGATCCTCGAGGTCCAGTTTGAGCTCCTCAGGGAAGCGGGGCTGCGCATTCCGCGAAAGATCGGCACGGCGGTTTCGATCGTGGGCGTCTTGGTGATCGGCCAAGCCCTTGTCGCCGCCGGGGTAGTCTCACCGATCATGATCACCGTCGTGGGAGCGACCGCAGTGGCCTCCTTTGCCGTGCCGATTTTCGCCGCCGCGACACCCACGAGACTCCTCCGCTTCCCTTTGATGGTTCTCGCGGGTACCTTTGGGATCTACGGAATCGTCTTGGGGACCTTTTTGATCGTCGCGCACGTGACGGCCCTCAAGTCCTTTGGCCGTCCGTACTTGCTGCCCGTCGCGCCGCTCCGCTGGCGCGACCTTCTCGATTCGCCCCTTTACCGGGCGCCGCGGTCGCTTGAGTCGCAGACCGAGTCGGGATCTTTCCCGGCCGGGCACTTCCGCCGTCGCTCCTCCTGGCGAAGGAAGAGGTGGTCGACCCAATGACGCTCGTCGGGCCCCCTCAAAAACCGTCATCCGAAGCCCTCTCAGCCCGTGAGGTGACGGCGATCCTCGGCATGATGTACTCGGCGCCCATCATCTACACCCCGATCCGCATGTTTGAAGTGGCGAGCACATCGGCATGGATCGCCGGGCTGTTGTCGGGCGTCGTGGGAGCAGGCACCGTATACATCTGGACGCGGCTCAGCGCCTCGTTTCCAAGGCAGACCCTGCCCGAATTTGTCCCTCGCATCGTGGGGCCCTACGTGGGCTGGGCTGTCAACCTCATGTTTCTCACCTACTTCGTCTACGAGGTGGCGATCTCGACCCGCATGATCTCCGAGGTCGTCTTGCAGGTGTTGCCCGAGACGCCAATCGGCGTGATTATGGCCATGTCACTCGTCACGGGAGCCCTCGTGACGCGCCTTGGCCCCGAGGTGTTGGGACGGATGGCGACCATCCACCTGGGCATCGCACTGACCGGATTTCTCTTTATGGTGGTCGCCCTTGCGCCCCTCGTCCAACTCCGCAACTTCCAGCCGTTCTTAGTCGGGGGATGGTTTCCGGTGCTCCAAGCGACCACGCCACCCGCGTCGCTCTTTAGCCACATCACCTTGATCTCGTTTCTGCTGCCCCTGGTCCCCCTTGACCCGCCGGACGAAAACGCCGTCCAAACGCGGTTTCGACAGGGCATGAAAGTGGGGATGATCGGGATCGGCATCTCTTGGCTGTTGTTTTTCTTGCTGCTTGTCCTTGCCCAAGGCGTCTTTTCCGCCGACGAAACCGCAAGGCTTGCGATCCCAGCCTTTTCCCTCGCCAGGGCGATCGACTTCGGCGTCTTTTTTGAGCGCGTCGAAGTCTCGCTCCTTGCGCTTTGGCTGCCGGCGGTCTTGATCAAAACTTGCACCTTCCTCTATGTCGCCTCGCTCACGTTGGGACATCTGGCGGCGACCCCATCGTACCGCCGGTACGTGTTGCCGCTCGCCGGCATGACCCTTCCGGCCGCCTACACTCTCGCGAGCAACCTGCCCGAGCTGATCCGGCTGGTCAACGGTGCGTGGGTGATCATTGCCATCGGCGTTAAAGTGCTGTTGCCCCTCCTGCTCCTCATCCTCCATCTTGTCCGGGGGAGGGTAAGCAGTGCTTTCTAAACGGCAGGGAAAAAGGATCGCACAAGCGGCGCTGCTCGGGCTACTGGCAGCGCTCTTGGCCGGCTGCTGGAACGCGCGCGAGATCGACGAGCTCGCCTTTATCGTGGCTGTCGGCGTAGATAAGGACCAAGAGGAGGAGGGTTTGGTCGTCAGCTTTCGCATCGCCAATCCGACGGCGCTTTCGGGCGGAGACAGCGGCGGCCCCCAAGGAGGAGGGCCCGGGTCCACGGAGACGACCTTCACCGTCATGGTCAAAGGGAAAACAGTGGCCGAAGCCGTAAGCCGCCTCCGCACCCAGATCCCCCGCCGTCCTTACTTCAGTCACCTGCAAGGGATCATCATCGGCGAATCGCTGGCTAGGGTTGGCATCGGGGAGGTGATCGACTACTTCGAACGGGAGGAAGAGCTGCGCCGGGGCGTCAACATCTTCGTCACCAAAGACATCACCGCCGCCGAGCTCTTTGACCGCGCCCGGCAAAAGTTGATCACGATCTCCGGCATCGCCATCAGCGGCCTGCTCGCACAAGCGCCCGAGACAGGCTTTGCGCCGGTCGTTCGCCTCGGCGACTTCTTAGAACGCTTTACGAGCCCCCGAAGTGAGACCTTCGCGCCTGTCGTCACGCTCGCTCCGGCGACCGCGATGAGCACCGCTGCGGTCGACCAAGTCGCCCTCAGGGGAACCGCGGTGTTTAAAGGCGACAAGCTCGCCGGCTACCTCGACGAGCAGGAGACGGCGCTCCTGCACTTGATCATCGGCGGCTTCAGGTGGACCACGTTTCCGGTCTCAGGAGGCGGCCAGATCAGCGGCGACGTGCGCGTGAACCGCATGGGCGGATCGATCCGGGTGATCGACCCGGCTGAGCTCCACTTTTTGATCACGATCCAACTGAGGGGCACACTCAAGCAGGTTCACTCGCACCAGAGCATCGATGGCCCGCAGCTGGTGGAACGCATGGCCTACGAGCTCCAAAGGATGCTCCAAGAGAAGGTGGTGGCGTTGGTCGACAAGCTGAAAACCTGGGGGACCGACATTGTCGGTTTTGGCGAAACCTTTTATCGCAGTCATCCCCGGGTTTGGTTTCAAGAAGAGGTGCACACAAACTGGCCCGATCTTTTTGCCCAGTCCAAGGTCGACGTGAGCGTCGACTGCCTGATCGTCGAGACGGGGAGCATCATCCGCTCCGCGCCATTCCCACAGGAAAGGCCCAGTGAACCAGCTCAAAAAGAAGGCGCGTCGCCGTGAGGTATATCGTGATCAGCGCCGGGTACCTGCTCGCGGGTGTCTGGGCCGTCCGCGAGCTGATGGCCCATCGCGCACCCCGCCAGTCCTATTGGATCTGCCTCCTTCTCCTCGCGGCCGGCTGGGCGTGGTCGGTCTATGCCGTCACTACGATGCGACCGCCCAGCCCGCTGGAACTGATCGAGGAGGCGCTTCAACGCATCCCTTGGCTGAGCCCTTGGGTGAGTGAATGAGGTTTCGCGGTGCCCCATCGACGGGCGGGCGTTGGGGGCCGGAGGAACCCTGGCCCCTTGAGGGGAAGTGGGATATGAATAGCGCCATCGATGACCGACTTCGTGCAACTTTTCGCCGGAGGATGTCCCTTGCCACGTCAGCGCCTCGCCCCACTCTATTTCGCGGGATCCGCTCGCACCACGTGCGAGACGGTCGTCTTCGCGTACTTGCCGATCGCGTTGTACCAGCAAACTGGAGCTTCCGGCCTGGTGATGATCGCGCTCATGACCGCGATTCCCGCCGTCGTCCGGTTTTTCGCGGCGCAATTGTGGGGCACCGCGATCGATCGCCGCGGCCGCCAAAAGCCCTTTCTGCTCACCGGTCTTGGAACGCACGTCGTGCTCCTCGCCCTTCTCGCCCTCAACGACCGGCCGGAAATGACGGTCCCTCTCATCGCTTTGGGCGCTACGCTCTACTCTGCCTTCTCCCCGGCGGCCCGGACCATGGCGACACTGATCGACGAAGCCAGGGCGGCAGAGCGTGGTGTGGCGAGAAAGACGTTGCCGGCCTATCTTAAATGGGAGTCCACCGGATGGCTGATCGGGGGTATCGCCTCGGGCTTTCTCCTCGACTACTTCCCCGTCACCATGAAGCACCTCTTAGCGGGCGCAAGCCTTGTGGGGGCCCTCGCGTGGGCTGCCATGGCCCTTTGGCTGAAGGATGCTCCCGTCAAAGGGGGCGACTCCCCCCGCGTGTCACAAGCGCCTCAAGAGCCGGCGGCCGCCCGCATCAATGAGCGCGAGCAACGGAGCTGGCAGCGCCTTTGGCAAAGCTTATCGGTCCTCTACGCGCGTCCCGAGTTTTCCGGGCTCCTCCTCATTCTCTTTTTCACCTTTTTCGCCCGGGAAGCGTTTTTCACGACCTACGGGATTTACCTCACCGAATCCCTGCAGGGGGGGACAACGCTTTACGGCGCTTCGATCGGCATCGCGACGCTTCTTGGGATCTTCTTGTACGACGCCGCGTCCAAGCTTGCGACCCGGTGGGGAAGCATCCGGTTGGTCCGCGCGACCGCGTCCGTTTACGTCCTCGGCTATGCCATCACCGTAGCCTTTCCCCACCCGTGGGTTCTGGCCGGCTACTTTTCGCTGCCCCTCTTCCCCTTCTTGACCATGGCCGCGGCGATGGCAATCACAGAGATGAGCGCCGCCCAAGAGCGGGGAAGAGGCCTCGGCATCCTCGAAGCCACCGACCTTCTGGCCATCGCGGTCGGTTCCGTCTCGGCCGGCCTCATCGCAACCCGCTGGGGTCTCGCCGCTGTCCCCGTCGCGTCGCTCGGCGTCGGCTCCCTCGGCATCGCCGCTTCGTTTTTGCTCGGATTTCTCTGGGGCACATCGCCAAGCAGGCGACAGGATCCCGCGCATGAACCTTAAACCGGGCAGGCATCGTCGATTTACCGCGCGGATCCTGCTACCAGCCACGCGGTCCAAGCCCACCCGGACGGAGCTCGCCTCGCAACACAACCGTTTCGTCGATCCCCCGCACTTCCACCCGCGTCCATGCGACCTGTCCTTCACTGGGAGAAGCGACACTCCCGCTGCCCCGCTCGTCCACCGCGAAAGAGGCGATCCTACTCGCAGCGCCGGCGCTTTCCGCCCAAACCTCATAAGTCGCTCCTGGTAAAAGCCCGCTCACCCAAACGATGAGGTAAAAGCGGTCGTCGTAGGCCGTGTAAATCGTCGCCTTCCCAGTGGGTGCGCCACTTCCGGGGGCTCCAACGGGCGCGATGTCCGGTATCTCTGCCGGCGCAGCAAGGAGAGCGGAAAAGGCGGGCTCGCTTTCTTGCACCAAGAGGTACTCCGCGCTCCGCAACCAGCGGAAATCAGCTTCGTACCGCTCAACCCAGGCAGTGATCTCCTCCTCTTGCCGTTGAACCTTCCGGTTAAGCGAGATGTTGCCCCAAAGCAGCCCGAAGACAAAGATCGCCGCGGCCGCGCCCCAAAGCCATGTCCAGGGCGTACGCCGCACTGCTTCCGTTTGCCCTCTCTTGGTCTTATGCGACGCAGGGAGCGGTCCGCGTGGCCCAGGCTCACGCGGCAGGGAGTGGATGCGATCGACAGATGTTGACGATCGACCCGCTTGTTGGACCTCTTGCCCCTCAGTCCCGAGACGCCCAAGGATCTTTTCCTTAAGGCCTTCAGGTGGTGGGACAGGTTTCACGGCTGATGCCAAGAGGCCGGTCGTCTCGTACACTTCCCGGACCAGCCGCCGGCACTCTCCGCAATTGGCCAGGTGCTCAGCGAGCCCGGGAAGGGGCGCGTCGGGGGCGATTCCCAGCGCCCAGAGGGTGAGCTCTTCTTGTATCTCCTGGTGGGTCCGGTTCATCGCAGGTACCCCCTCGCGCTTAAACGCCGGCCCAGCCGTTCCAAGGCCAAGCGCAGGCGGCTTTTCACCGTACCCTGGGAGATCCCGAGCCGCTCGGCGGCCTCTCGATGGGTGAGTCCCGCAAAGTAGACGGTGTCGAGCACTTGCCGAAACTCCGGGGGCAGCTCAGCTAAGGCGGCGCGCACCTCTTGAGAGAGGACGGCGGAGAGAGCGGCTTCGTCGGGGCCAACGGCCCCGCTGGGAAGATCGGCCGCCAGGGGAACTGCTGGCCTCTCCCGCCGTCGTAGCGCATCGATGGCCCGGTGGCGGGTGATCGCCACCAGCCACGCCCGGAGCGAACTGCGGCTCGCATCCCACGAGCCGGCCGACCGCCACACCGAGAGAAAGACGTCTTGCAGCACCTCTTCGGCGGTCTCCCCCTCGCCTACCATGCGGGCAGCCAAAGAGTACAAAAGGGGCGCGTACCGGTCGTACAGCTCCGCCAATGCACGCTCGTCGCGGAGGGCGATGCGGCGGACGAGCTCCTCTTCCTCTTGTGGCGAACGGCTTGGGATCGAGCTCATGAGCTTCCTCCCCAGAGAGGTTGCCGTGCTCCCTGAACGGCGCCGCCCACTTCCATTGTTTGCCTAAGGCTCCATTTTTTGATAGGTCTGAGAATCCCTTGTTTTCGCCCCTTGGCTCGTACAACACTCTAGGTCGCATAAAGTTTCGCCTTGCTCAAAGCTCTTTGGGGTTCATCGACACTCAACGCGAAATGTGAAATAATGACGGATGAAAGAGCCGTCAAAGATCCGACGTCCAGGTGATGCCGTTGCCCGAGGTGACCGTTTACACGGTGCCCAACTGCTTTGACTGCGCTGCCGTCAAACACCTCCTCAAAGAGGCGGGCATCCCTTTTCGCGAAGTCGACATCAGCCAAATTCCTCACAGCCGGGAGGCTCTGGAAATGCTGTCGGGCATCCAGAGCATGCCCCAGGTGTTTGCCGGCTCGCGCTTTCTCGGCCAGGTAGCCGAGATCCGCTACCTCGTTCGCACCGGAAAGATCCGAGAATTTATTGATAATCCGCCCTGAACATGAATAAATTTTCGTCGACTTGCAGGACGTTGCCCGTCCGTTGGCGTAGGAAAAAACCATTTAACCCAGAGCAGAAGGGAGCCTACCATGTCACGACTCAATTCTCATTCGCAAGGCGCTGAGCCCCGCAGGGTCGTCATCATGGGAGCCGCGGGAAGGGACTTCCACAATTTCAACGTCTACTACCGCGACAATCCCTATTACCGCGTCGTCGCTTTTACCGCGACGCAGATTCCCGACATCGAAGGACGGGTGTACCCCGCGGCGCTCGCTGGAGCATTGTATCCCGAGGGGATCCCCATCATCTCTGAAAAGGAGCTCGCCGACCTGGTTCGCAAGGAACAGGTCGACGAGGTGGTCTTTGCCTACAGCGACGTCTCCCACCAGTATGTGATGAACCGGGCGTCGCTGGCCCTGGCCTGCGGCGCCGACTTCCGCCTCTTGGGCCCCAAGAGCACCATGCTCCAGGCCAAAGTGCCCGTCGTCGCCGTCACCGCGGCGCGGACGGGAGCCGGCAAGAGCCAGACGACCCGCAAGGTCGCGGAGATTCTCACCGCGGCGGGTCTCAAAGTAGTGGTCGTCCGGCACCCCATGCCCTACGGCAACCTCGAAGAGCAGGCGGTGCAGCGCTTCGCCGCTCACAGCGATCTTGAGAAACACCGCTGCACCATCGAAGAGCGCGAGGAGTACGAGCCCCACATTGACCGGGGCAACGTGGTCTACGCGGGTGTCGACTACGGCAAGATCTTGGAGCAAGCCGAGGCCGAGGCGGACGTCCTCCTTTGGGACGGCGGCAACAACGACTTCTCCTTTTACCGTCCTGATCTCACCATCACCGTCGTCGATCCACACCGTCCCGGCCATGAGACCAGCTACCACCCGGGCGAGACCAACGTCCGCATGGCCGATGTGGTGGTGGTCAACAAGGTCGACTCGGCCCCGCCGGAGCAGGTGGAGCAGGTGATCGAGACCGTGCGCAAGCTCAATCCTAACGCGCTGATCATCCGGGCCGCTTCGCCGATCACGGTGGACGATCCCCAGATCGCCCGGGGCAAGCGCGCCGTCGTCGTCGAGGACGGCCCGACGCTCACCCACGGCGAGATGGCCTACGGAGCCGGCTCCATCGCCGCCGAGCGGATCGGGGCGACACCCGTCGATCCCCGGCCTTACGCCGTCGGCTCTTTGAAAGGCGTCTTCCAGACCTACAGCCACCTGGGCGCTGTGTTGCCCGCGATGGGTTACGGCGAGACGCAGATGCGAGAGCTCCAAGAGACGATCAACGCGACCCCTGCCGATGTGGTGATCATCGGGACGCCCATCGACTTGGGAAGGCTCCTCCATCTGGATAAACCTTTCGTGCGGGTGCGCTACGATCTCGAGGAGCAGGGAGAGCCCAACCTCGCATCGATCTTGGAAGAGCGCATCATCTCCAAACTTACCAAGTAGTTTGCCGGAAGGGTTTTTCACAGGGATGCTCCTTGGCCAAAGCAGGCTCTCCATGGCTCCACGCGTGGAGAGCCTGCATTCGGCGGGACATTGCCATCACTCCTCAGCCGTGGTAGGATGCACTCATGGCGCACGAGTCCGGGCTCTTGGCCATCGCCAAACACGGATACACCACCCTCAGCCCCGACCGCAACACGGTCCTGTCCTTTGACCGGGAAGGGCGCCTATACGCCTATTTTTCAGGGGGCGTCACCTACCGGCGGACCCTGGCCTCAGTCGTCGAAGTCCGCTATCGGAACGGCGCGCGCCAGCGCGAGCGGCTGACCCCGGACCAAGCGAAAGACCTCTTTAAAGAGGCCTACTCCATCGCTGCCGCGTGTTACAACGACGCCTCCGACGAGGTCAAGGCGCGCCTTCGCGACGAGATCCTCCCCTGGACACCCGAGCGCCTCTTGGCCCAGGGCCGCGAGTTTGCCCGCGTCTACAAGCCCGTCACGATCCTCCCGCCCGACCAGTACTTGTGCATCGTGCTCCAAGCGACCGAAGGATGCACGTGGAACCGGTGCACCTTTTGCAGCTTCTATCAAGACAGGCCCTTCCGGGCCAAGTCGCCGGAGGAGTTTGCGGCGCACGTCTCGGCCGTCAAGGCGTTTTTGGGAAAAGGCGCCTGGATGCGAAAAGGGATCTTCCTCGCCGACGGCAACGCCCTTGCTCTATCGCTAAACCGGCTCGAGCCGCTACTTGTCACGGCCCGAGAAGCCTTTCCCGGCCAGGCCATCTACAGCTTTATCGACCTTTACACCGGCGAGCGCAAACGTATCGAGGATTGGCGGCGTTTGGTCGATCTTGGGCTTGAGCGCGTCTACATCGGCATGGAGACGGGAGACGACGAGCTGCTGGCCTTTTTAAACAAACCGGGATCCCAAGAGGAGCTCGTTGGGTTTGTGAGCGACCTCAAAAAGGCGGGGGTGAGCGTCGGCCTCATCGTCATGGTGGGAGTAGGGGGAAAAGAAGCCAAAGAGGCGCACGCTCAGGCAACGGTCGCAGCCATCCGGCGCATGCCCCTTGCCGCCGGCGATCTCGTCTACCTCTCACCCTTT
>PKEU01000012.1 GCA_002919195.1 bacterium | reverse complement strand
ACCTTGTTGAGAGCCGTCCCCATGTGGATGTGCCCGTTGGCATAGGGAGGACCGTCGTGGAGGACGAAAAGCTCCCGCCCCTCGGCCTTCCCCATCTCTTGAAGGCGACGGTAATATCGCCGCTCCTCCCATTTCTTGATCCTTTCGGGCTCACGCTCTGCAAGGCGCGCCCTCATGGGGAACTCAGTCTGCGGCAGTTGCACCGTCTTTCTGTAGTCCATACCCTTCACCCCGCATCGCTCATCATCGCTCAATAAAAAAGCCCGTCCTCCATTGAGGACGGGCAATATCCCCGCGGTACCACCTCAGTTGAAGCCCATCGAGCTTCCCCTCGTTGTCGTCCGCTAACGGAGGACGAACCGGCCCAGCCTAGAGAGCGCCGGCTCCTTCGGTGGGCGGCATCGGAGGGTGATGGCGACAGGCGCAACCGGACGCCAGGCTTTCACCTTAACCCCGGCTCTCTTTAGTCCTGCCACCTGCCGTCGTGTCCCTCGTCACGGCCGGTCAGCGCTTGTATACCGCAATCATTTTCCCCCAATTATATACGACACGCGCGAAACGGGTCAAGACGAGGAGCACAGCCTGCTGGGCGTTGATCATAAGCCCGGGAGGCTATGACGCCTTGATCTCGGCCGCATCGCCACTTGCGAGGGCCGCAAGCTCCTGGTCCACCTCATAATAAAGCCTTTCAAACTCAGCCGAATCCCGGTCGAGCTCGAGCAGCCGCATAAACTTTGCCTCTAGCTCAACCAGGGAGCGCTCTAGGACTGCCTCGACGCCCACAGACGCCAACCTCCCTTGGTGAGGGTAAACATTTCGACACCGACACAAGGTTCTTACGAGAAATTCCGCAACTTTTCCTCGACTCCTGCCAAAAACTTCAATCGCTCGCGTAGGACGCCACCGCCGCCTTCATCGTATCGCCCCGAAGCGCCTGCCGGATGGCCTCTAAGGATAACACGTCGGCGGGCTGCACGTTACCCAAGTTCACGTCCGGGCCCAACCGCCGGACCCAAAAGAGCTGCTGCGCGCCGAGGGGCGCCTCCCACATGAGGACGCTGGCATCCTCCACGGCCTCGAGCACCCGGTCGACAAAGTCGCGGTGGGGCCTTCCCTGGGCATCGTAGGCGCCGACGCCAAGGCCGGAGTCCCGTCCTTCGATGATCACGAGTTCAGCGCCCGCCGCGCGATCCCATGCGACCTGCTCTGCCACCCGTTCGGCGTCGAGGCGGACCGTGGGATCTTTCTTCCCAATCTCCGTCAAGACTGTCAGGCCCGCATCCAGGGCGGCGTCGATCATTTCCCGCCGGTTTTCGAGAGAAAGGTCCACGGTGCCCTCTGACACCTCCAGCGCGGTAAATCCCAGCTCCTTGGCCCGCCGGGCAAAGGCTTGGGCTTTCCCTTGGACATAGGCCAGTTCGTACAGGGTCCCCCCGGGATAGACGGCGATCTCCCGCTCCCTGATGGCGGCGATCTTTTTCTCCAAGAGAGCGTCGCTGTACAAAAGCGAGGTGCCAAAGGCAAGCTTGATGTAGTCCACGTAGGAAGCGGCCGTCTCCAGGAGGTCGAGGGTTTGCCAATACCCCAGCCCCTTGTCGATCACCATCGTCCGTCCGGTTCGCCGGGGTTTTTCCTTGCGTCCCACGCTCGGCGCATACACCGACTCCCGCCAAGGCGCGGCCTTCGCTTGCGGCATTTCTCATCCCACCTCAAGTTCCTAGCCTCCGGAGGCCATGATACGCCTGGGCGAAGCCGGGTGTGCCCGGGGCTCGGGTTGCCCGGAAACCGGCAAACGTGGTAGACTGTGACTGGATTTGTCGCACGATTTGACGCCCTTATGAGTTTTGAGCGCGGATTTTTCACGAGACCAGCGGACGGAGGGACAAGCCAAATGCCACGAAAACGAGCCAAGATCACGATCGTCGGAGCCGGCAACGTCGGAGCGACGGCGGCCCACTGGGCGGCGTCCAAGGAGCTGGGCGATATCGTCCTCGTCGATGTCGTCGAGGGGATCCCGCAAGGGAAGGCATTGGATCTGGCCCAAGCCGGTCCCGTGGAAGGCTTTGACTGCCGCATCGTCGGCACCAACGGTTACGAGGAGACCAAAGACTCCGATGTCGTCGTCATCACCGCCGGCATCGCCCGAAAGCCCGGGATGAGCCGGGACGACCTGCTCAAGACCAACTACGAGATCGTCTCCGGTGTCGTCCGGCAAGTCGTAGCCCACTCGCCCGAAGCGATCCTTGTCGTCGTGAGCAATCCCGTCGACGTCATGACCTATGTAGCGCTCAAGGAGAGCGGTTTCCCCAAAAACCGGGTGGTGGGGCAGGCGGGCGTCCTCGATTCGACGCGTTTTCGCACCTTTATTGCCATGGAGCTCGGCATCTCCGTCGAGGATGTCAGCGCCTTTGTGCTGGGCGCGCACGGAGATTCGATGGTGCCCCTCGTCCGCTACAGCTACGCCGGGGGGATTCCCGTCGAAAAGCTCATTCCCAAGGAGCGCCTCGACGCCATCGTCGAAAGGACCCGGTACGGTGGCGGCGAGATCGTCAATCTCCTCAAGACGGGCAGCGCGTACTACGCCCCCGCGGCGGCCACCATTCAAATGGTCGAGGCGATTATCAAAGACAAGAAGCGGATTTTGCCGGCGATCGCCTACCTCGAGGGCGAATACGGGCAACACGACGTCTGCGCCGGTGTCCCGGTGGTCCTGGGGGCCAACGGCGTCGAACGGGTGCTGGAGATCGACCTGACTCCCGAAGAGCGGGAGGCCTTCCAACGTTCGGTCGACGCGGTGCGTGGGCCTCTCTCCTTGCTCAACTTGTCCTAGTCTCCTGCGTTGCGCGAGCATATAAGAAAGGCTGCCTGCTGCAAGGGAGCGGGCAGCCTTTTTCGTGCGCTTTTCCAGACGGCGGACCCCGGTGAGAACTCCCCAGGGTCCCGCCGCATCAGAGGAAGATGAACCGCAAGACAAACATCAAAGCCAGCACGTACATGATCCAGTGAACTTCCTTGCCCCTGCCCGAGACGAGCTTAAAGATGGGGAACAAGATAAACGCCAGCGAAATGCCCGTGGCGATGCTGTAGGTGAGCGGCATGGCGATCATCGTCACAAAGGCCGGAATCGCTTCGGAGGCGTCGTCCCATTTTACGTCGAGCACCGCTTTCACCATGAGGCTCCCCACCAAAATCAGCGCCGGCGCCGTCACGGGAGAGGTGGCCACGGCGGTGCCCGCCATCGCGATGGCCTCGATCACCGGGGTGAAAAAGAGCGAGAGGAAAAAGCAGCCGGCCACGACCAAACCCACCAAACCGGTCCGCCCGCCCGCGGCGATGCCAGCGGCCGACTCGATGTAGCTGGTGACGGTCGGCGTGCCAAAGAAGGCGCCCCCCACCGTGCCGACCGCATCCGCCATGAGCGCCTGACGTGCGCGAGGCAGCCTTCCCCGTTCGTCGAGAAACCCGCCCTGCTTGGCGACGCCGATGAGCGTACCCACGGTATCAAAGAGATCGACGAAAAAGAACGCAAAAACGATCTCCAATAGCCCAAGGCTCAATGCGCCCCGGAGGTCAAATTTCCCAAAAACGGGCGCCCAGTCGGCAAAGGTCGGCAACCGGACGAGCCTCTCGGGCCAAGGCACGATTCCCATCAGCATCCCGATGACCGCCGTCGCGGCGATGCCGTAGAGGATGCTCCCCTTGACCCGCATCGCCATCAGCGCGCCGGTGATGATGACGCCGATGACTGCCAAGAGGGTGCCGGGCTCCGAAAAATCACCCAGCGCGACAAAGGTCGCCGGATCGGAGACGACGATCCCTCCGTTTTTCAAACCGATAAAGGCGATGAAAAAACCGATGCCTGCGCCGATCGCGCCCTTCAAAGAGCCGGGCACGGCGTCGATCACCATCTCGCGCACCCGCGACAAGGTGAGCAAAATAAAGAGGACACCCGAGATGAAGACGGCGCCCAAAGCGGTCTGCCAGGGGACTCCCATGGCTCCCACGACGGTAAAGGCAAAATACGCATTAAGGCCCATTCCCGGAGCCAGCGCAACCGGGTAGTTCGCGTACAGCGCCATGATAGCCGTCGCCAAAATGGCGGACGCTACCGTGCCGATCATCACGGCTTGAAAGGGCATTTCGGGCACGGCCGACGAGACGATCCCTGGGTTGACAAAGATGATGTAGGCCATCGTCAGAAACGTCGTGACCCCAGCCAACACTTCCGTGCGCACGTCAGTGCCGTGCGCTTGCAGTTGAAAACGGCGTTCTAAAAATCCGGAAGATCCCTTGGCCACAAAAATTCCCCCTCGAAAGATAGTATCACCGGAAACTCGGAGATCAGCCCGCCGCCTAGGCCACTCTCCCCGTCGGTGCTTCGCCACAACCGAACGTTCTCCTCCTCCGGCGAGAAAATGTTCGCTTATCGTGCCAGCCACTTGATCCTTCCCTGTCCAGATCCCCCAAGCCATCAAATTGCCTACCCGCTTGACACACCTTGGCAATTGGATATATTTATTACTTGGTAGCACTCGGGCCAACCGAGTGCTAACAAACTTCGATCACCGGCACGTTGTGCAAGGGGGGAAACTTGCTATGACACTCAAGCCGCTGGGAGACCGCGTCGTGGTCAAGGTCCTCGAAGAGGAAGAGAGGACCGCGGGAGGCATTCTCCTGCCCGACACCGCTAAGGAGAAGCCGCAAAAGGGCGAAGTGATCGCCGTCGGTTCGGGCAAGCTCCTCGACAACGGCGAGCGCGTCCCGCTGGAGGTAAAGGTGGGCGACAAGATCATCTTTGCCAAGTACGGCGGTACCGAGGTCAAGATCAACGGAGTCGAGTACCTCATCCTGCGGGAAAACGACATCCTTGCCATTACCGAAAACTAACGCCCGAACGATGTAGGTAAAGGAGGCATCTACGTATGGCAGCAAAGCAGTTAGCCTTTGAGGCCGAAGCGCGGCGCGCTCTCGAACGCGGCGTCAACGCAGTGGCCAACGCCGTCAAGGTGACGCTGGGCCCCAAAGGGCGCAACGTCGTGTTGGAGAGAAAGTACGGCTCGCCCGTGATCACCAAGGACGGCGTCACCGTCGCCAAGGAGATCGAGCTGGCTGATCCCTATGAAAACATGGGCGCCCAGCTTCTCAAAGAGGTAGCGTCCAAGACCAACGACGTCGCTGGCGACGGTACCACTACGGCGACCGTTCTGGCTCAGGCGATGATCCTCGAAGGCCTCAAAAACGTGGCCGCGGGCGCGAACCCCATGCTCCTCAAGAGGGGCATCGACAAAGCCGTCGAGGTGGCCGTCGAGGAGATCAAGAAGATGGCCATCCCCCTTGAGAGCAAGGAGGACATCGCTCACGTCGCCTCCATCGCGGGCAATGATCCTGAGATCGGCAAGCTGATCGCCGACGCCATGGATAAGGTGGGCAAGGACGGCGTCATCACCGTTGAGGAGGCCAAGGGCACCTCGACCCAGGTCGATGTCGTCGAGGGTATGGAGTTTGACCGGGGCTACATTTCGCCCTACTTCGTCACCAACGCCGAGGCCATGGAGGCCGTCCTCGAAGAGCCCTACATCCTGATTCACGAGAAGAAGATCTCCAACGTCCACGATCTTTTGCCCCTCCTGGAGAAGATCGTGCAGGCCGGCCGGCCGCTCCTCATCATCGCTGAGGACGTCGAAGGCGAGGCGCTGGCCACCCTGGTCGTCAACCGGATCAAGGGCGTCCTCAACGTCGCGGCCGTCAAGGCTCCCGGCTTCGGTGAGCGGCGCAAGGCCATGCTCGAGGACATCGCAATCCTCACCGGCGGCCAGTTCATCTCCGAGGATCTTGGCACCAAGCTCGAAAACGTCACCCTCGACATGTTGGGCCAGGCTCGTCGCGTGCGCGTGACGAAAGAGGAGACGACCATCGTCGAGGGCCGCGGCGACAAAAAGGCCGTCCAGGGCCGCATCGAGCTCATCAAGCGGCAGATCGAGGAGACCGATTCGGACTACGATCGGGAGAAGCTCCAGGAGCGTCTTGCCAAACTGGCTGGCGGCGTCGCCGTCATCCAAGTGGGCGCGGCCACCGAGACGGAGCTCAAGGAGAAGAAGCACCGCGTCGAGGACGCCGTCAACGCGACCCGCGCGGCCGTCGAAGAGGGCATCGTTCCCGGCGGCGGCACCACTTTGGTCAACATCATCCCCGCCTTGGACAAGGTGCAGGCCGAAGGTGACGAGGCCGTCGGCGTCAACATCGTCCGCAAGGCGCTGGCCGAGCCGCTCAAGCAAATCGCGCGCAACGCCGGCCTTGAGGGTTCGGTCGTCGTCGAGCGGGTCCGGTCGGAGAAGCCCGGCATCGGTTTCAACGCCGCTACCGAGGAGTTCGTCGACATGGTCAAGGCCGGCATCGTCGACCCGGCCAAGGTGACCCGCACGGCCCTGCAAAATGCGGCGAGCATCGCCGGCATGCTGCTGACCACCGAGGCCATCATCTCGGAGATTCCCAAGAAGGAAAAGGCTCCTGCCATGCCTTCGGGCGACATGGACTTCTAAAAGGGAGCTTTGGCAAATCCAAAGGGCCGGAGCAACGACTCCGGCCCTTTTTGCATCGCTCGAACGAGACGCCCGGACCCGGAAATTAAACTACCTTTGCCGCACCACCTGCCGTTCCAAGTAGCTCACCACGTAATACAAGAGGATCGAAACGATGGCCAAGAGGATGACCGCCGCCATCACCAGCGACATGTTAAACACTTGCCCACCGTAGATGATCAAGTACCCAAGGCCCGCCTTGGAGGCCAGAAACTCGCCGACAATCGTCCCCACCAAAGACAACCCCACATTGACCTTAAGCGCTCCGATCATCGTCGGTACGGTCGACGGGATGATCGCCTTGAGCAGGATCTGCGTCTTGGTGGCGCCAAAGGTCCGAAGGAGTTTGATCTTGTTGGGATCGACCTCGCGGAAAGCCGTGAAGACCATCAAGAGCGTGACGATGACCGAGATCGCGATCGCCATCGCGAGCACGGCGCGCACGTTAGTGCCGAGCCACACGATAAAGATGGGTCCCAGTGCGACTTTGGGGATGCTGTTGAGCATCACGATATAAGGCTCCGATACGTCCGACCAAAAAGGAAACCACCACAAGACAATGGCTGCGCCGACGCCCACGAGTGTGCCCAGCACAAACCCGGCGACCGTCTCTGCCACGGTGACGCCCAAATGGAGCCAAAGATCTCCGGCCGTCGCAAGGCGGACGAGGGTCTCCCAGATCCGGGTGGGCTGGCTGGCGATAAAGGGGTCGACGATTCTCGCCCGGGCGGCCAGCTCCCAGAGGACCATGACTGCCACCAACACCGCCCAACGCGCAAGATGCACCCACGCCCATCGGATCCGGCGCCGCCTCAAGTAGAGGCGGTGCGCCTGCGAGACCGCTTGGCTCACTCTTCTAACTCCTTCCAGATGAGGTTGAAGTACTCGCTCATCCGAGGCGACCGGCGGGCGGCGAGAGGCCCCTCAACCCCCTCGCCCAAGTCGATGGAGATGATCCTCCGGATCGTTCCCGGCCGCCTCGACATGACCACCACCCGATCCGACATCGAGATCGCTTCAGAGATGTCGTGCGTCACCAAGATCGTACTCTTGCCACTCCCTTTCAAGATCCGGGCTACGTCGTCTTCGAGCCGGAGCCGCGTCTGGTAATCCAGGGCGCCGAAAGGTTCATCCAGCAGGACGAGATCGGGATCGAGGGCCAGGGTGCGGACCAGGGCCGCCCTCTGCCTCATTCCCCCGGAAAGCTCGTCGGGGTAACGGTGGGCAAAGCCGCCCAGGCCGTATTCCTCGAGGAGCTGGAGCACTCGTTCCTTTCGCTCTCGGGTCACTTGACGGCGCACTTCGAGGCCTAAGAGGCAGTTGTCGAGGATCGTCCGCCATTCAAAAAGGTAATCGTGCTGGAGCATGTAGCCTACCTGGGGATCGCCCAGCTTGGCCGGCTTCCCTTTGACCAGGACCGAGCCGCTGGTGGGACGGACCAGCCCCGCGATCAACGAGAGCAACGTGCTCTTGCCGCATCCGCTGGGACCGACCACCGAGACAAACTCCCCGTAATCGACGGTAAGGCTGACGCCGCCAAGCGCTACCGTCTCCCCTTCCAGCGAGTGGTAGACGTGGTGGACGTCTCGGATCTCGACGTGCGGGGCTGTCTGAAGATCCCGGTTGGCATCGTATCCTTGGGAGAAAACGGCTTGCGTTGGCTCGACGCCGGTATTCATCGCGTCACTCCTCTGCGACGATCAAGGCAAATTGGTTGGTCATGATCTCATCAAAGGGGACGGCTTCGTCCAGTTCGCCGGCCGCCATCATCACGTCGAGAAGGCGTTGATACCCGCTACGGGAGATGATCGGGGTATGGCGCCAGCTGTCCTGGGACTGGTACCGCCCAAGAGCTGTGACCAGAGTCTCGTGGTCCATTTCGGGGAAAAAGCCTTTCACGACCTCGGCAATCTCCTCGGGGGTGTGGAGGTCGACCCACTTTTGCCCCCGCTGGATCGCCCGGGTAAAGGCGAGGATGATCTCGGGGTTCGCCTCAAGGTAGGAACGGCGCGCATGGTAGACGGTGTAAGCGATCTCTCCGGCCGCCCGCCCGAGCGACGCCACGATCTTACCGACTCCTTGCCTTTCGAGAGAGGTCAACGTCGGGTCAAACTGGGCGATGTAGTCGCCGAGGCCGCTGGCAAACGCGCCGGGAGCCGTCTCAAAGGCTAGGTGCGTGATGATCTCGACGTCCACGAACGGCTCGATCCCGTGCTGCCGCAAGACCCATTCGAGGACCATCTGGGGAACGCCCCCGCGCCGGGCGCCTACCACCGTCGCTCCCCGCAGCATCTCCCACTGGAAGTCTTCCACAGGGTGGCGAGCCATGAGAAAAGAACCGTCTCTCGACGTGAGCTGCGCAAAGCCGATGAGGGGATCCTGAGCGCCCTGGCGATAGACGTAAACCGCGGCTTCGGGACCGAAAAATCCGATGTCGACGCTCCCCGAAAGCAGAGCCGCCGCCCCCTTATCGGCGCCCCACGCGGTGCTGAGCTCGATCTCGAGGCCCTCTTGCTCGAAAAAGCCCAGTGCGATCGCAACGTACTGCGGGGCGTAGAAAACGGAGCGCACCACTTCGGAGAGGCGCACGCGCACCAGAGAATCAGGCCCACGCGCCTCAAGAGCGAAACTCAATTGGGCGGAAAACATTACGAGGAGCGCTACGAGCCATGCAATCATCTTTCTGCTTTGGCGCATTGTCACACCCTCCCGCAGGAGTCGATAAGCTTTGGAGCATGGTATGCGTCTCCTAGGAAGGCGGTGAAGGGCATTGACAAGCAGCTAGACTCCAGGTACAATGGGAATGTGTCACGAGATGATTCCGATGCGGCCTTAGACGCCCGGGTGGCGGAACTGGCAGACGCGCACGTTTGAGGGGCGTGTGGGTTACTCCGTGTGGGTTCAAATCCCACCCCGGGCACCAAAAAGATGCGGAAAGCGGCTTCAAGAGCCGCTTTCCGCTTTTTTCTTTGCAGGACGTGCCGAGCGTACCGCAAAATTGCAGGACCCCCTTCTTGGGGGTCCTGTGCGCGGGTGGAGACGAGCGAAGGGGAGGCCGCGCAAGATCGCCACGCCGTCCGGGCTGCGAGGCGAATCTCGCCGTTCCTTCTCCGCCGCCGCTCTGGGGAGCGCGGGTCCCTGGCCGGATGAGCGGCTGCAAAAATGGCGCACTGGGGAGAAGGGTCCAATTACTCGCACAACTCGCCTGTCACGGCCTTTCCCTTCGCACCCCTAAGGTAACACAGATCACGGGGCAGCGATGTCGAAGGGCTTCGGTGGAAAGCGACAAATATCGAAGCGATCAGGGACGCACACTCAGCTGCGATCGAGGCGGTCTAGAAGAGAAGTGACGTAGCGGAGGGCCACGGCGACCACCGCAAGGTCGTCGAACCACCCGATGACGGGAAGGAAGGCGCCCGGAAAGAGGTCGATAGGGCTCAGGACGTAAAAGAGAGCCGCGAGAAAGAGGCCCTTTTGCCAGGGAGCGATGCGAGGTTCGACGAGAAACCGCAAGATCTCGCCAACACTAGGCAGCATCCGCTCGCGGTAACGGTTTTCGCGTGAGCCCGCCGCGTCCTCAACCCTCCCGCGAAACTCGCCGCGAGGCTGCTCGTCGCTCTGACTTTGCCCTTGTTGGCTTTCCTGCTTCACCCGGCTCCCGCAGTAGGGACACACCTTGGCGAGGGCGACTTCTTGTCCGCACTCACCGCACTTCAAGACGAGCTCACCTTCTCCTCGATCTTGAGCGTATACTCGCTCGCCCCCGCAAAGACAAACCGCACGCGAAAGGCGTTAAAGTAGTTAAACTCGATCCCCACCCGCTCGCCGCGGGTCACGATCACGTTGCCCGATTTGATGACGGGATCCCCCGCCTTGAGTCCCAGGGGAGCCGCGATCTGCTCCGGAGCGGGTTCCACCTCGAGGCTGCGGTCGACAAAGGTGGTCTCACCCTCGATCTCAAGTCCGAGGAGCTGTCGCAGGGGCTTTTCGCTGCTCAGCATGTCCTCGCTGACAAGGAGGTTTTTGTGGGTGATCACTTCACTTACGTAAAAGGGCCTCTGATTGACGAGACGGACGCGACTCACCTTCAGGAGCGGCTCATCCCGCCGGACATCAAGGACGCCTGCCAGCGCGGGATCGACCACTTTGGTCACGCGCAGCTCGCGAACGCCCACTTGATTGCCTGCCTGGCTGAGGGCGTCGGAAAGCCCCTGCCCCGCCCGATCCACCGTCACGTGAACGCCCAGCTGCCTCTCCATGGTGCGGGCGTAATGCCGGCGGAGCTGCATTAAAGAGATGCGGGCCTCTGAGAGGATCGTGCGGACGTAGCGAGGAGTCGTTTCGGCTTTAGCGGCGATCTCCTCCACCCTCAAGAAGGGATCCCTTTGCGCCAGCGTGAGGATGCGTTCTTTCTTAGTCGATGCCTTGGTCGAGGCGGGGGCCGTCACTGTATAGGCTCCCTCCAACTGCTACCCGCCGAGCGTCTCATCACGAGCCCGTCTTGTCATGGGTAACACATGTTATCCGGGAAATGTTTTCTAGTTCACTTCTTCAAGGATTTCCAAGTTCCTCTCGTCGTGGAACGAGCCGCCAACGCTGACAAAGAGTCACCCGTCGCTCTGATCCATTGTTTACCGCTCCCCAAACCAGGCGTTGCGGTACACCCGGCGATACCATTGGTAGGTGTTGAGCACCTTTTGCACGTATCCTCGGGTCTCGGGAAAGGGAATATCGTGCACGGTCTCCACCTCTCCCGACCAGGCCTCTTCCCGCAACCAGCGAAGCACGTTGGCGCGCCCGCCGTTGTACGCCGCGAGCGCGAGCACCATGTCGCCATCAAACTGCTCCCGTAAGTTGGAAAGGTACCAGACCCCGATGGCGATGTTGACCTCAGGATCGAAAAGCTGCTCAAGTTCAAAGTCTTTGAGCCCCATCAGGTCGGCCGCCCAGCGGGCTGTCTCCGGCATGAGCTGCATGAGTCCCCTCGCGCCCTTGGAGGAGATCGCGTATCGATCAAACGAGCTTTCGACACGCATGATAGCCGTGATCAGCAAGGGGTCAATTTGATAGAGATGCGCATTCTTTTCGACGCTTTCCCGGTATTTCAGCGGGAAGTACCAGGTTAAGATGGGGCGCACGCCGGCAACCGCGATCGTCCCCAGCAAAAGGAGGGCGGCCAGGCCGTGAAAGATCCCTCGACGCCTCTTGCGGGTCACTCACGTCACCTCAATTCAAAGGAGGATATGCGAGCAGGCCCGCGCCTAATCCTCTGGCCGGCGGCCCAAGGTTTCAGCCATGCCCACCAAGAGCATCTGGGCGGCCGCCAAATTGGTGGCCACGGGGACATTGTGGACGTCGCAAACCCGGAGGAGCGCCGTGATGTCGGGTTCGTGGGGCTGGGCAGTCAGGGGGTCGCGCAAAAAGATGACGCCTTGGATCTCGCCGCTGGCGACCCGCGCGCCGATTTGCTGGTCGCCTCCGTAGGGACCGGATTGCATGGCTTCGACCACCAATCCCGTCGCCTCCCGGATCCTCCTGGCGGTGGTGCCTGTCCCGATAAGGTCGAAGCGCTCCAGGAGGGTCCGGTGCGTGATGCAAAAGGTTACCATATCATCCTTTTTTGCATCGTGGGCGATCAGCGCAAGGCGCGGCATGCGTCCACTCCTTCCACAGCTGGTCTACCTGCTTGATCGTATCGGCAAGATCGCCGGAGTTGTCAATGACGTAATCGGCCCGGCGAGCCTTTTCGGCCACCGGGATCTGGGCCTCGATGCGGCGCTCGGCCTCAGCCTCGGTCAAGCCGTTGCGAGCCATCAGCCGTTCGAGCTGTACCTGGCGGGGCGCGTACACCACCAGGGTCCGGTCGACCCACTCCAAGCCCGCTTGGGTCTCAAAAAGGAGGGGGATGTCACAGATCACCACCGGGGCCCGGCCCTCCTGTTTGACGCGTTCAATGCGAGACCGCATCCTCCCCCGCACCCGCGGATGGATGATGGCCTCCAGCGCTTTGCGCGCTTTTTCGTCCCGGAAAATGATCTCCGCCAAAGCAGCCCGGTCGAGCCGGCCCGACTCGTCGATCACCCCGGAGCCAAATTGGCGACGGATCTCTGCCAGCGCGGGCTCGCCAGGTTCGACGATCTCCCTGGCGATGAGATCGGCGTCGATCACTTCGGCTCCCAGCTCGGCAAACCTCCGGCTGACGGTGCTCTTTCCCGTGGCGATGCCCCCCGTCAAACCGACGATCAGCATCCCGAATCCCCCTTACACCTGACAGCGAGGGCAATGGAAACTGCTCCGGCCGCCCAGGACCACGCGCGCTACCGCGCCGCCGCAACGGGGACAGGGCTCCCCTTCCCGGCCGTAGACTTGCAAGCGCTCTTGAAACATGCCGGTCCGCCCATCTCCGTCGACGTAGTCCCGCAGCGTCGTCCCCTTATACTTCAATCCCTCTGCCAGCACGTCCCGGATCGCGGCGCAAAGCGCCTCTACCTCCTGCCAGGAAAGCTCTCCTGCGGGACGCCAAGGAAGAAGCCGCGCCCTAAAGAGCGCCTCGTCGGCATAGATATTTCCCAGCCCCGCGATCAGCTTCTGGTCGAGGAGCAGCGATTTGATCGGCCGCTTGCGCCCTTTCACGAGGGCCCCCAGCCGCGCGGCGGTAAACGCCGGATCCAGCGGCTCCACCCCGAGAGCCAGTCGCCTTTTCAAAGAGGTTGAATTGCGAAACCACATCACCCGGCCAAATTTCCGCTGGTCATCAAAACGGAGCGCCTTGCCCGAACGAAAGCGGAAAAGGACGCGGGTGTGGGGATGGAGCTCGACCGGATCGGCCGGAATCAGGATCAGCCGGCCCGTCATTCTCAGGTGGATGACCAGCGAGGCGCCGTCATCCAACTGAAACACCAAGTACTTCCCCCGGCGAACCAGCTCGAGGATGCGCCTGCCCTCGAGGCGCCAAGCCAGCTCCTCTGGTGTTGATCCCTCGACGCAACCTGCAAAGAAAACCTCGACCGAGGCGATCACGTCTCCAGCCAGCTTGGGAGCCAGCGAGCGCCGCACCGTCTCGACTTCGGGCAGCTCAGGCATGGATTTGGACCTCTTCTCCTTCCAGCCAGTTGTTCCCTTGTTTCAAGTCCACTTTCAAAGGAACCTCCAACCGGACCACGCCTTCCATCTCCTCCTTGACCAGGCGGGCCAAGGGAAGGAGCTCGTCCGGCGGCGCCTCAAAAAGCAGCTCGTCGTGGACTTGAAGCAGCAAGACCGCAGCCAAGCCCTCCCGGGCGATCCGGCGATGCACCCGGAGCATCGCCATCTTGATGATGTCCGCCGCGCTGCCCTGGATCGGCGTGTTGATCGCCGTCCTTTCAGCAAACTTCCGCTCCGCGTACCGGCGGCTCCCGATGTCCGGAAGATATCGCCGCCGGCCAAAGATCGTGGTGACATAACCCGTTTTCTTGGCGCGGGCGATCGTCTCGTCCATGTACTGTTTCACGGCGGGGTAACGCTGAAAGTACTCGTCGATAAACGCCTGCGCCTCGTGTTGGGATAGTCCCGTGCCTTTGGCCAGGCCAAAGCTGGAGATCCCGTAGACGATCCCGAAGTTGATGGCCTTGGCGGCGCTCCGCTGCTCCTCGGTCACTTGGTCCAGCGGGATCCCAAAGATCTCAGAAGCCGTCTTCGCGTGAATGTCTTCGCCCCGGCGGAAGGCCTCGATCAGGTGAGGGTCGCCTGACATGTGGGCCAGCACTCGCAGCTCGATCTGGCTGTAATCCGCTTTGAGAAACAGCCATCCTTCTCGGGGAATAAAGGTCTTGCGGATCTTTTGACCTGCCCGGGTGCGCACCGGGATGTTTTGCAAGTTGGGATTGGCGCTGGAAAGCCGTCCCGTGGCCGCCACTTCCTGGTGAAACGTGGTGTGAATCCGCCCGGTCTTGGGATCCACCATGCCGGGCAGGGCGTCGACATACGAACTTTTGAGCTTGTGCACCTGCCGGTACTCCAGCAAGACCCGCGCGATTTCGTGTTGATCAGCCAAGGCCTCGAGCACGTCGGCGCTGGTCGACGGCCCCGTCTTTCCCTTGGCGATGACCGGAAGCCCCAGCTTGTCAAAGAGGATCCGGGCCAGCTGCCCAGGAGACCTCAGGTTGAAGGGTTCGCCCGCGAGCTCGTGGGCACGGGCCTCCAGAGCCGCCAGCTCGTCGTCCATCTCTTTCGACATGGCGGCCAGCTCCCCTACATCCACCCTGACGCCTACCCGCTCCATGTCGGCCAACACCGAGGCCAGCGGGAGCTCCACCTCGCGGTACAGCCAGTCGACCCCCTCTTGCTCCAGCTTTTTCGAAAGCTTGGGCACAAGGTCGCGCACAAGGCCCAGCCTCACGCCGGCCCGTTGTGCGAGCTTTTCGGCGGGCTCCTCGGCCGGGTCGAAGCGCCCGGTCCTCGCTCCTTGCCTTTTGTCTCCCGCCGAGTCTTCGCCGCTCCAAGCAGGCGGGTAGATGCCAGCATACCTCATCGCGACGCCTTCCAGCGAGTGGTCTCCCTGCCCCGGATTGAGGAGGTACGCCGCAAGCATCGTATCCTCTTGCACGTGGTTGAGAGCAAGCCCTAAGGAGCCCAGGGCGAGGATCTGCTCTTTCGCGTCGTGGCAAACCTTGGGAACCTCACTTGCGAAAAGCTCGCGCAACGGACCTGGGAGCGCCTCCTCCGCTACGTTGCGGCCTTCCTTATGGCCGATCGGAAAGTACGTGAGCCGCTCGCCGGCCATGACCGCAACGCCCGTCACACGCACGTCCACTGGGCTCCGCTTTTCACCGATCGCCATCACGCCCAGGACTTCTGCTTTTTTGAGCCGCTCCACTGCCTCGGTGACTTCCTTAAGATCGCGCACCACCTCCACCGGGCCGTCCCACACGTCGGCCGCCTGAGCGCTGGAAAGCGGCGACTCGCCCATCCGCTCCCTCAAGGGTTCGAGGAGGGAGCGAAACTCAAGATCCATGAAGAGCTGGGAAAGTTGCGCGAGATCCGGCTCCTTTCGCTTGAGTGTTTCCCAGTTGATCTCGATGGGGACGTTGCGGTCGATGGTCGCAAGCCGTTTGCTCAACAGCGCGTCGTCCCCGTGCTCCTCAAGCGTTTTGGCGACGCGACCTTTCAGCTGTTCCCGCCGTTCCAGCAAAGCCTCCACGCTGCCATACTCCCAAAGCAACTTGAGCGCGGTCTTCTCCCCGATCCCCGGGACGCCGGGGATGTTGTCCGAAGGATCGCCCATCAAGCCCTTGAGATCGGCGATTTGTTCCGGACTGATGCCCCAGCGGTCTAAGATCGCCTGCCGGTCAAAACGCTCCATCTCTTTGATGCCCTTGCGCACCAGCATCACCGTCACCTGGTCGCTGACGAGCTGAAGCGCATCTTTGTCCCCGGTCACGATGACGACTTCCATCCCCTTCTCGGCGGCCCGCTGCGCCAATGTGCCGATGACGTCGTCCGCTTCGTATCCCTCGAGTTCAAACACGGGGATGCGGTGGGCTTCTAAGACCGCTTTCACCAGGGGAAATTGCGAGCGGAGCTCGTCGTCCATCCGGGGCCGGTGCGCCTTGTACTCTTGGTACGCCTGGTGACGAAAGGTGGGAGCGCTCTTGTCAAAGGCCACACCAAGAGCGTCTGGCTTTTCATCCTCCAGCAAGCGGGTAAGCATCAGCGTAAAGCCGTACACCGCGTTGGTCGGCTGGCCGGTGCGCGTCGCGAGTGGGGGAAGGGCGAAGTACGCCCGGTTGAGCAAGCTGTTGCCGTCAAGGAGAAAGAGGCGCTCTCTCGGGGCCGCCATCGCGTCTCCCTCCCTTTGTCCAAACCCGCCCGGCTTTTCCTCGCCGGCCACAGGCTGCCTCTTGTGCCTAGATTTCTCGAAAGGAGGCGACTTTCCGGCTCCGAAAAGCAAAAGTGCAGCTAGAGACGGAAACCTTCGTCCGAGAGGAGACGAGGCCTTGAAAACCGGACGTTTGATCTTGATCCTATGCCTCGCCGCCGCCTTGACCGTCCCGGTCGCCAATGCAGCCGCAGCGGAGACCTTTAGCGACATCGGCTCCAGCTGGGCCCGGGAACACATCGAGGCCCTGGCCGGACTCGGCATCGTCAGGGGCTACCCCGACCAGACCTTTCGCCCCAACCGCCCCATCACGCGGGCCGAATTTGCCAAGATGGCGACGACGGCATTTACCATCATCCCCGAAAAAGACGTCAGCTTTTCCGATCTCGACGGCCACTGGGCACGCGAACCCATCCTGGCCCTGGCTGGCGCCGGTATCGCCGAAGGGCTTCCCAGCGGCGCCTTCCGGCCCGACGACAAGCTCACCCGGGCCGAAGCGGTCTCGATGCTGGTGCGCATCTTAAAGCTGGGCGACGTCGCCGGCTACACCGAAACCGCTTCCTTTACCGACGTGCCGCCCCACCATTGGGCCTTTGCCTCCGTCGAGACAGCCCTGAGGCTTAAACTTCTCCCCCCGTACCTCCGGGGCAACTTTGAACCATCGCTCCCCGTTACCCGGGCGGAAACCGCCGCGATGATCCACGAAAGCTTGCGGCTTCAGGTGACGCGCGGGACGGTCGATTACTTGGATCCCGGGCTCAACCTGGTCGGCGTGCGCCATCAGGGGGGCGTGAGTGATTTCACCCTCCACCCTGAGACCGTCATCTTCCGCAACACCACCGTGGCGCCCATCGAAAACCTCGAAGCCGGCGATGCCATTATGGTGGTCGCGGACCGTTTTGGCTCACCCCAATTTGTCAAGGCCAACGGCGTGATCACGCCGAGCGACGTCGTGACCAAGGTGAGCAACGTCACCCGGGGGCTGCTGACGCCCAGCGACCTGCGGGCCATCATCGCAGGCGATTGGGACGCGGTAGCCGATAGCCTCAAGAGCGTGATCTACGACGAGCTGGTCAAGAGGGGCCTCACGCCCGTGGAGGCCGCCGCCGTCATGAGCCGCGATTGGGACTCCCTGCGAGCCTATGCCAAAGATCACCTGGCCCAAGTCATCGGCGAGTTTCTCGGTATCTCCTCCGACCTGGCCATCGCCGTGCTCGACCGGGACTGGGAACGAGCCCGGGAGCTGGCCCAGGTGGAAGCCATCGAACAGCTCCTCGGCGGTCTCTTGCTTGAAGAACCCGCATGATCTGTGGATGAAACAGCCGTCCATGAGAGTCAGGGGCGCCCGGAAGGGTTTACGCCGCCGGGCGCCTTTTCTGTGCACCGCTCCATGTCGCGCCTTAGGAACCGGGAGCCTCTCGCGGCGCGCCTTTCCCGATCCGGAGCTCCAGGCGCAAATCTTCCTCGTCCCAGGCGAACTGCAGGTCGTCCACGATGCTCCCGAGGGAGCTTATCGGCGCATAAACCCGGCCGTCCCGTACGACGCCCTCGACCGGGTTACCCCCGACGTAGGCCGTGCGGCTTGCTTGATTCCATCCCAGTGTGACGCCCAGGTGATTGGCGATCGATCTCAAGGGGACGAGCACCTGGCCGTCGCGCAGGAAACCTCGCTCCACCCTGTCGCTGCCGGAGATCATCACCTTGGGCGTCAGCACCTCTGCCTCCTTCATCCCCGGCGACCAGCGGATCCGGACCCCGAGGATCGACTCGGCGCGGTCGTGAGGGATATAGGCTTTTCCTCCGATCAGCGTCGCTCCAAAGGCAGGCCGTCCCTCGACCATCACGGCTTGCACCTCCGGGTCCCAATGAACCGGGGCGCCAAAGCGCTGCCCCAGCTCCTGAACGGGAACCCAGAGCCAGTTTGGAGTCGGAAAGGTACGGATCTCGGAAAGATCGACGCCGTCGGCCACCAGACGTACCGAACTGAGGGCGACCGTGGGAGCCTCCGTCTCGACGCTCAAGCCGAACGCCGCGGCGGCCGCCTCAACGGGAGCGTAGGCCCGATCCCCGACAAAGAAGGATTCGGGGACCACGCGACCTGCTATCGACACCGCCCCTTGGGCTCCAGAGGCCCGGCTCAAACTCTCTCCGAAATGGCGCGCGAAGCTGTGGAGCGGCAAGAGGAGCCGGCCGCCGTGTTCCACGGCGCTGAAGGGCAAAGGCTGTCCATCGAGGGAAAGAGGAACGGCGTAGGGCACAGCCCGGGGCTCACCCGCAGCCTCTACGAGGAGCGCCTCCAAAAAGTCGTGGTCGACACCCCTGGCGACCCCGATACGTTCCAGCGCTTGGAGCGCTCGCTCCAGCCGGTTGGTCCCCTGGCGGTACACATCGCGATGCACCTTGATCAGCGGCCGGTGGGTGAGCGGATCCTGCCACGTTTCGATCGTTTCGTACATAAAGGTGACGGGAACGCCGACGCCGACCAGGTCGGCCAGCTCCTCTACATGATGGTTGTACATGCGGATACACCCGGCCGACGCGGCCGTCCCGATGGTCCAGGGCTGGTTGGTGCCGTGGATGCCGTACCCTTTAAACCCGAGCCCGAGCCAACGGGTGCCCACAGGGTTGTCTGGTCCCGGCGGAATCGGCTGCAAGCCCTTGCGGTACCAATCGGGCGGGTAGTACGTCGGGTGATGGACCTTGTTGATGATGGTGGTCGTGCCCAGCTGCGAAGGGTTGACCGTGCTGCCGATGCCGATGGGATAGGTCTTGACCACGACCCCGTCCTGGTATAGGTAAAGCATAAAGGCTGGGAGGTTGATCACGATCTCCATCTTGTTGGCCGCGTCGAGCCGGCCTAGGC
Organism: bacterium; assembly: GCA_002919195.1. Taxonomy (GTDB): domain Bacteria; phylum Bacillota; class Limnochordia; order DTU080; family RSA5; genus RSA7. Next base: position 358 of record PKEU01000012.1, on the reverse strand, counting down.
CGGACAAAAATATCACAACAGTAGCAAAGATGATGACGGACAGACGCCGCAACAACGCCGCTCCCCCCTCATCGGCGATTCACAGGCCGCCTGGTTTTGGTAGCGCGTAGGATTTGCCACCCCGAAGCGATTCTCCTCTTGCCGCCCGCTGCTCGAGCACCCCAGTTCCGCCCGCTCCAACACGCTCATTGGATCGACATTCCGGGATTGAACTCTCCCCAGGTGTATGGTATCATACTTTATGTGCTAGCTCTCTCTTCGCGGGAGCTGCAACGCGCCGAAGTGGCGGAACTGGCAGACGCGCGCGACTCAAAATCGCGTGGGGTAGCCCCCCGTGTGGGTTCGACTCCCACCTTCG
>PKEU01000211.1 GCA_002919195.1 bacterium | reverse complement strand
CACGGAGTGGACGTGGTCGAACTACGTCGAGGTGTTTCGCCAGGTGCCGTTTCACCTTTACATCTTCAACACAGTGAAAATCACGCTTCTTTCCACTGTGGGCGTTTTGATCACATCCTCCCTCGCTGCGTACGCCTTCGCCCGCCTCCAGTTTCCCGGAAGGGACATCGTTTTCATGGCCTACCTGGCGACCATGATGATCCCGAGGCAAATCACTCTGGTGCCGACGTTTGTCTTGATGAAATGGCTGAACCTCTTGGACACCCACGCATCGCTGATCCTTCCCGGCATGTTTAGCGCGTACGGCACGTTTCTGCTCCGGCAGTTTTTCCTCACAGTGCCACGAGAGTTGGAAGAAGCCGCGACCATCGATGGCTGCGGTTATATCAGGCGGTTTACAACGATCATCTTGCCGCTGTCGAAACCGGCCCTGGCGACTTTAGGGATCTTTATCATGATGCAGGTGTGGAACGACTTCTTGTACCCGATGGTCTTTATCCAAACGGACGAGCTTCGAACGATCGCCCTCGGCCTTTCGATTTTTCGCGGCGATCTTGACATTCAATGGAATTTGATCATGGCGGCGACGACGATCTCCATCATCCCAATGACGATCGCCTTTTTGTCGGCCCAAAGGTTTTTCGTCGAAGGCATCGCGCTGACGGGCATCAAAGGGTGAGTGACAACTCAAGGCGCAACGTCTTTTCAGAGGATTGCGATCAAAGGAGAATAAAATTAACTTCGCAGGGTTGGGGGGAGGAGGAGGAGAGGACAGGCGCATCATGAGGGGCAAAGGTTGGACGAGGATCTGGATCGGGATCGCTCTGCTGCTCGGTTTGGTCGTTTCTCACGGCGTAGAGGCCCTGGCGCAAGACGGCGCGGCTCCATCGTCTCAGGAGCCCATCACGCTCGAGCTTTCGGTCAACAACTGGGGCGATGCGGTCATCCAGGCGATTGAGGAGGGCGTCAAACGTTTTGAGGCGCTCAATCCCGGCATCAAGGTCGAGGTGCGCCGCCGCGGCACTTGGGACGACTTTGTGGTGCGCGTCGTTTCCGGCGTGCCGCCCGACGTGATCGCGATCGGGCTTTCGATCGGCGAACACAGCGAGGCCGGGCTAATCATACCCCTGGACTCCTATATCGGTGGAGATTTGAGAGAAAAGATCATCCCCGAGATGTGGTCCAATTTCACCTGGCGTGGAAAGGTCTACGGCGTTCCCGCGCTGGAGCACGGGCCGCGCCTTGGCATGGTCTGGAACGAGGCGATGCTCCAAGAGTCGGGCCTGTCGGTCGACCCCGATACCGTCATGACCTGGGCGGAGTTTTTCGAGTACGCCCACAAGCTCACGCGGTTTGATGCCGCAGGAAACGTCGTCCGCGTCGGGTACGATCCCAGAAACGGCCAGAACTCCCGCTTGTACACCATCGCTCCCAGCTGGGGGGCGGAGGATTATTTCCCCGAGATGGGCGTGCCGCGGATCAACCACCCCGCCATCGTCGAAATGTTGCAGTACACGGCGGATAGCGTCTTTGGCCGGTACCCGGGATTTGCGGGCTCGACCGACTGGTACGCCATCGCCGAAAGGCACGACGTGGCGGCGACGATCCTCGGCGCCTATGCCCCCGGTGAGATCGCAAGCCGCGATCCCGACCTCAAGATCGCGGTGAGCTGGCTGCCCCATCCCGAAGGGAAAAAGGTCCAGCAAGTCAACGGTTGGTCGCTCGGCATTCCGGTGGGCGCGCCTCATCCGGATTTGAGCTTTAAGTTGATTGAGTTTTTGGCGACCGACGTTGAAACGCAGCTGCAGATTTACGCCGCCTCCGGGTTTTTGGGCGGCAGCGTGGCGTTTTACCAGGAACTCGCCGCGTTAGAGACCAACCCCATCATCCGGTGGTACGTGCAAAGCCTCAGCGCTGCGGATTACATCGACTCGCCGAGGCCCGACCCGTTCCTTCCGAGGTCGGACGCCCTCTTTGCTGAGGTGAGGGATAAGGTGTACCGGGGAGAAGGTGCGGCTGGTCCCTTGCTCGACGAGGCCCAGCGAGTCCTCGAGGCGGAGATGCGCGAGCAAGGAAGGTTGTGAAAACGAAGATGGGAGAGATCCGCATGCAGCGCACAGCCCGCGCCCCGGCGTCGCCTGCCACGTGGGCGCTAGGGACCTCGACATCCCTTTTTCGAGAGCTCGATCGGGATCGGCTGCGAGAAACCCTTGAAAGCGGGATCACGCACCTTGAGATCGTCATCCCCGCAGCGGATCCCAACCCGAGCTCCAGGCAAGAGGTCGTCGATGCGTGCCGGGAACTGGGACTCACGGTGCACTCGGTGCACCTGCCTTTTAACTGGGAGTGGGATCCGTCGGAGCCGGACCCCGAACTCCGCAGCCAAATCCTCAAAAAGCACCGGGCGATCCTGGAAGAGGTGGCCGCTTGGGGTCCTAAGACCGCAATCCTTCACCCAAGTTATGAGCCGATCGCACCCGACGAGCGCTCTCGGCGGATCAAGGCCTGCCGCGAAAGCTTAGCGGTGCTCGGGGAGGCGGCGGCGGCTCTTGGCATTCGCCTTTGCGTCGAGTGCTTGCCCCGTACGTGCCTGGGGAATACCAGCGCCGAGATCGCGACGCTGATCGACGGCCTCGACTGCGTGAGCGTCTGCTGCGACGTCAACCACCTGGTCCAGGAGACGCCGCAGGAGTTTATCCGGGCGGTCGGACAGCGCATCGACGCCGTGCACATCTCCGACTACGACGGCCAGGACGAAAAGCACTGGCCGCCTGGCCGCGGCGTCATCGATTGGGACGCGGTCATCGCCGCTCTGGCTGAGGCCGGCTTTCCGGGCCCCTTTATGTTTGAGGTTGTCTCCCGAAAAGGGGAGGATCCGGTCGAGCCCCGTCTCCTCAGCGATTGGTGGCGGAGGAAAGCCGCGTCTCTCGTCCGGTAGCCAGGGATCCATCGATCCGTGAAATAAGCTCCTCGCCAAAGAGATTGCCTGCACCGCTCACCACGCGCGCCTTGGAATCTTTTGCGAAGGATTCCAAGGCGCGCTTTTGTTTTCTGGTGTTTCGATCAAAGCAGCAAAAGAAGTGACGCGGGCGGCAGGGGTCTTGGGTGCAAAAGCGAACATATAGTATCAAGAGCGATCATTATCGAACGCCTGTGGCCATCCAGCGGATCGGCCCGTTTTGAGGAGGTTTCCGTCCTGTGGCAGGTCGACATACAAAAGCTCAAATGCCCAGCCTTCAGCGGGCGGGTGTTGGCAAGGAAATCACGAGAGCCGAGTTGCTGCGGCTCAAAGCAACAGCCGTAAAGTGTCGCCTCGCGTCGCTGGAGATGGCCTACAGAGCGGGGTCCGGCCATATCCCGCCGGACTTTTCCTGCATGGACATCATGGTCACGCTGTTCTTTCGTGTGCTCCGGCTTGATCCTTTCCGGCCCGATTGGGACGATCGGGACCGGTTTATTTTGAGCAAGGGACACGCGGTTGGCGCCCTTTATGCGTGTCTCGCCGAGAGGGGCTTCTTTCCCAAAGAATGGCTCGACACGTACCAGCAGATGGAGACACGGCTGCCAGGACACCCTGACCGCAACGTCACGCCGGGCGTCGAGCACAACACCGGCGCTTTGGGTCACGGGCTCAGCGTCGCGTGCGGCCTTGCCGCCGGCCTTCGCCTGCGCAAGGGCCGCGGGGAAGACCGCACGCCCCGGGTTTACGTTCTCCTCGGAGATGGGGAGCTACAAGAAGGTTCCAACTGGGAAGCCGCCATGTTTGCGGCTCAGCAGGGCCTCGACAACCTCGTGGCGGTCGTCGACCGCAATCGTCTGCAGCAAGGCGACTTCACCGAGCGGACGGTGGCGCTCGAAGATCTCGCCGCCAAGTGGTACGCCTTTGGCTGGGATGTGGCCGCGTGCGACGGGCATGACATCGCAGCGCTGGTCGACGTGTTGGAGGCGCCCCCTGCGCCGGGAAAGCCCCGGGTGATCATCGCCAACACGGTCAAGGGCCGGGGCGGGCCAGTGATGGAAAACAAGCCCGAGTGGCACCACCGCATCCCGACGGAGGCCGAGTACGAGGAGATCAAGGCCGGCCTGTCGGCGGTCTTGGAGTCGCTGGAGCGGGAACTGGAGAGCGAGGAGCGAGTGAATCGTGGCTGACGTGAGGGACGCATTCATCAAGACCTTGATCGATGAAGCAAGAGAGGACGAACGAATCGTAACGGTTGTGAACGATTCGGTTGGCTCCTCCAAGCTCCGGCCCTTTTTGTCGGAGTTTCCTGATCGAGTGTTCAACGTGGGTATCGCCGAACAAAACATGGTCGGTGTGGGCGCAGGCCTCGCGGCTGCTGGACTTTTACCCTGGGTATCATCGGCCACGTGCTTTTTGAGTTACAGGGCGCTCGAACAAATCAAAAACGACGTGGTGTACCCCAAGCACAACGTGAGGCTCGTCGGCAATACGACGGGTGTGGATTACGGCGCGCTGGGCGCCACGCACCACGCGCTGGAAGACCTGGGGACGCTGCGAGCTCTGCCTGGGCTCACGGTCGTGACGCCGTCGGACATGGAAGAGGCCGAGGCGGCGACCCGCGCGCTGATGCAGCATGAGGGGCCCGCCTACCTGCGCCTTTACCGCGCGTCGGTCCCAGAAAAACTCGATGCGCCGGGCTCCTTTGAGCTGGGCAAGGTGCGGGTGCTAAGAAATGGCGACGACTGCACCATCTTTGCCTGCGGCCCCATGGTGGTCCGGGCTCTTGACGCAGCGCGGATGCTGGAGGCTGACGGCTACTCGGCTGGCGTCGTAGCCGTGAGCACCCTGGCGCCGTTGGATGTCGCGGGAGTGCTCGAGGCCTCGGCGGGAAGCCGCTGCGTCGTCACCGTCGAGGAACACATGACGGTCGGGGGGTTGGGCAGCGCCATTTGTGAGATCCTGGCCGAGCACGATCCCAAGCACGTCCTGCGCCTTGGCATCAGCGGAGGGTTTGCTGTGCCGGGCCCGGCCGAAGCCGTCCGTGAGTATTACGGACTAACCGCCGCGGGAATCCGGGAGCGAGTGGCCGAATTTGTGCGGCGAGTGACGAAGTGAGAGGGTGTGCCGGGGCATGAAAGTGGATTGCTTGGTGGTCATCGACGAGGGAACGACGAGCACGCGCGTGAGTGCGATCACCCCCCAGGGCGGCGTGGTAGCCGAGAGCCGGAGGTCTCTCGACGTCTCGTACCCCAGGCCCGGGTGGGTAGAACAAGACGCCCACGAGATCTGGGAGAAGACCCACGAAGCGCTCGTCGACGTGGTGCAGAGCCTCGAAAAGGAAGGCTCCTACGCGATCGCAGGCTTGTGCATCTCCAACCAGCGAGAGACGACGGTGATGTGGGACCGGCGGACGGGCCGGGCGGTGCACCCTGCCATCGTCTGGCAGTGCCGCCGCACCGCGGACGTGTGCCATCAACTGAAAGAGCGGGGGCATGAGCCCGAAGTGGTCGAAAAGACGGGCCTTCCCATTGACCCCTACTTTTCCGCCACCAAGATGGCGTGGCTTCTCGACCACGTAGAAGGCGCCCGGGAAAAGGCGGAACGAGGCGACTACCTGCTCGGCACCGTGGACACCTGGTTGCTCTACAACTTGACGGGTGGCGCCGCTTTCCAAACCGACTTGACCAACGCTTCCCGGACGCAGCTGCTCAACATTGAGACGCTCCAGTGGGACAGCGACCTGTGTTTGCTTTTCGGCGTGCCGGTGAACGCCCTGGCGGAGGTGCGCCCCAGCGGCGACCGCTTCGGCGTGACCCACAGCGTCGCTTCGGTGCCCGACGGCATTCCTATCGTCTCGATGATCGGGGATTCCCAGGCCGCTCTCTTTGGAGAGACGGCCTTTTTGCCAGGTATGGCCAAAGCGACCTACGGAACAGGGACGTCGGTGATGATCAATACGGGGGCCGCGCCGGTCAGGGCGGAGGGAGGCCTGGCGACGGCCATCGCCTGGCAGGTCGGCGATGAGGTCACGTATGCGATCGAAGGCATCATTCATACGACCGGGGCTGCGATCAACTGGCTGAAAGACGGGGTGATGCTTATCGAGGAGTCGGGCGAAACCGAAAGGCTGGCCCGCAGCGTGGAGGACACCGGAGGCGTCTACTTTGTGCCGGCGTTTACGGGTCTTGGCACCCCTTGGTGGGACGCCGACGCCCGGGGCTTGTTGATCGGCATTACCGCGGGCACGCGGAGGGAGCACATCGTCCGGGCCGCGCTCGATGCCATCGCGCTGCAAGTCTACGACGTGTTTGCAACGCTTCCCCAAGGGGTCGTGCCGGCGGACCAGCCGGTCTTTTGCGGCGGAGGAGCGTCCCGGAATGCCTATTTGATGCAGCTTCAGGCCGATCTTTTGGACCGGCCGGTGGTGACGTGCTCCAATCCCGAGGCCTCCAGTTTCGGGGCGGCGTTTATCGGCGGATTGACTGTGGGCCTTTGGCAGCGTGAGGACCTGGTCCGCATCCACGACGCTCTCGTGGAGCAGCGGTACGAGCCTCGCAGGGACAAGGCAGAGGTCGACCGGCTCGTCCAAGGATGGCACGAAGCCGTCCGCCGGGCGGCGGGTTGGGCGGCGCACATCGCCCCTCAGTGAGGATGTTCGTTCAGCAAGAAAGCTCGCCGGCTAACGAGGGCACCTCAGCCGGCACTTTCGAGTCGAAAGGTTTGAAAAGGAGGAAGGGTCGTGACGAGCGCAGCACGGCAGCTCACCTTTGGAGTGATCGTAGGAAACAGAGACTTCTTCCCGGACCAGCTCTGCGTCGAAGGCCGCAAGTTGATGCTGAAAGTCCTCGAGGAGGAAGGCTTTCGCGCCATCTGCCTCGATGAAAGCGCGACGAAATGCGGCGCCATCGAAAACTACGAGGAGGCCAAGAAGTGCGCGGAGCTCTTTCGAAAGCACGCAGATGAAATCGACGGCGTCATCGTGACGCTCCCCAACTTTGGCGACGAGAAAGCGGTGGCCAATGCCCTGCGGATGTCGGGCCTCAACGTCCCCGTCCTCGTGCACGCGTTTCCCGACGCCATCGGCAGCTTCACGGTCTCGCAGCGGCGCGACTCCTTCTGCGGCAAGATCTCGGTGTGCAACAACTTGCGCCAGTATTCGATCCCGTTTACCCTGACGGATAAGCACACGGTCGACCCCGCCTCCGAGGAGTTTCGGCGCGACCTCCACCGCTTTGCTGCGATCTGCCGGATCGTGAGGGGGCTCCGGGGCCTTCGCATCGGCTCCATCGGCGCGAGACCGGCCGCGTTCAACACGGTCCGCTTCAGCGAGAAGCTTCTTGAAGCGCACGGCATCAGCGTCGAGCCCGTCGATCTTTCCGAGATCTTGGGCAGGGCGGAACGCCTCGGCGCGGACGATCCGCGGGTCGTGGCCAAGCTCGAGCGCATCAAGGAATACGTGGACACGAGCCGGGTGCCGGCAGAGCCCATCGTCAAGATGGCCAAGTTTGGCGTCGTCGTGGACGAGTGGATGGACGCCAACGAGCTGCAGTCGTCTGCGGTCCAGTGCTGGTCGGCCTTGGAGGAGTATTTCGGCATCGTCCCGTGCACGCTGATGAGCATGATGTCCAACCGCCTAATGCCGAGCGCTTGCGAAGTGGACGTGATGGGCGCTTTGTCGATGTACGTGCTGCAGCAGGCGTCGCTGAGGCCGTCGGCCCTGGTCGACTGGAACAATAACTACGGCGACGATCCCAACAAAGCCGTCATCTTCCACTGCAGCAACTTGCCGAAAGACGTCTTTGAGTCGGCCCACATGGACTACCCGCCCATTTTGGCCAGCACGCTCGGCAAGGAAAACACTTACGGCGTGCTGGCGGGGCGCGTGAAGCAGGGAGTCTTCACCTATGGCCGCGTCTCCACCGACGATGCGGCTGGGACGGTCCGGGCCTACGTGGGCGAGGGGCGGCTCACTGACGATCCCCTCGACACTTTTGGCGGGTACGGCGTCGTCGAGATCCCGCGGTTTCAGTCGCTCCTGAACTACATCTGCGCTAACGGATTTGAACATCACGTGGCCATCAACTTGTCGGCGACGAGCCGCGCCGTCGAGGAGGCGCTCAAGACCTACCTCGGTTGGGACGTGTACCGGCACGATGCTGAGTTGTGATCGTTGATGAGCGGAGTTGCAGTGGAACGGATCCAGTGAAAACCCAAACGCGCACCGTGGACAGGCTTACTGGGTAAGGGATGCCAACGAAAACGCCCAGGCGAGCGGAAGGCGCTGCCTGGGCGTTTTGTGACTCACTTGCAGCCTTGCGTCAGCGTCCCAAACCGGCCTCGCCGCTCCGCCGGCGGTGGAACTGGGCGAGTTTCGCGAAGAAGTCTTCGTGGATGAAGCGGGTGTTGACCCACTCATACACCCGGATGGGACGGTATTGACCAGTGTGGACGTAGTTCATCCGGTCGTCAAAGGTGGGCGCCGGCCTCCACTCCCATTGGCCGCAGTTGGGGTCGAGAATGATGCCGATACAAGGCGAGTCTCCCAAAGAGCGGAACTCGAAATCGGGGTTATAGGTAGCGTTAAATTCGATGAGCTGCTCGACGAGGTACTTGCCGATCTCGCCTTGCGGATATACCTTTTCGATCAACTCTGCGTAGGTCACGCCCATGGTGCGGTAGACGGACATGGGGACCTGCCAGACCTGGAGTTTGGATTTCATGACGACGTTGGCCGCGTGGATGTCGTTGGAGAGGTTAAACTCCCAGCCTCCACTGGGCCAGGGGCCGCCGCCGATCCAGATCACGATGATATTGCGCTCTTCGATTTCGGGCTCAAGCAAGAGGGCCGAAGCCATGTCCGTGAGAGGCCCGTAGAAGGCGATGTAGAGAGGACGGGGATCGTCTTTCATCGCCTCTTCGATGATCAGGCGAGCGCCTGGCGAATCCACAGGGGTCGACTCGTCGGGAATCGCAGTGGGCGCGCCCGCCTCGACCCGTACCTGATCCCGCAGTCCCATAAGGTCGAGAAGCTTGATTGTCTCATCGTAGCTCTCTTGCATGCTCTGGGTGGTGCGACGGGTACCGAAGTGCGCCGGTATGATTCCTCGCAGGTCAAACGACGGCGTCAACACCGCGTGAACGATCGCGTATTGGTCATCGGCTTCGTTTTTCGCGTCGGTGTTGATGATGACTCGCTTCTTTACGTGGTCCGGGAACTTCACGTCGAAGACGGTAAAGTCTCCCACTGACGATCCCTCCGGTTGGTTTTGTGTGATAAGGTTTCGCGACGACGAGGGACGATGCGATTCATATCGTTCATATTCGATAGAACTCGAAAGACACCTCCCTGTTCGGGTTTGAATGGTTAAGGATCATTCGGAGTGAAGACAAAAAACGACAACAATGGCGGAAGATGGCTTCGGAATGGGGAAATTTGACTTCCATTGACATCGAGAAAGGGAAATAACCCTCTGGTTTGGGCAAAACCTAAAAGAAAAAGAGAAATCCTCGGTGAACTCGGCAGGGGAAAAGTAACGGGCCGTGGAATAAAAAAGATCAAGAACGAAAATGTTGGTGCAATCCGATTCGGAGTCTATGTGGAAAACGAATCAGGGGGTGGTCACGAGACCGCTGATCCGAAGTGAGCCTTTGTTCGTTCTTCGCTGACACTGGACGAAAGCTACTTGGGGGGACAATGAAACCATGACAAGACGGGTAGTGCCGCTTCTCGTCGCCCTGGTTCTCCTCTTGGGATCGCTGGCCTCGGCTCAAGAGCCCATCGTCTTGCGGCTCTTCTCGTACGTGGACGTCGCGATGTACGAGCACATCCAGGAGGCCATCAACGAGTTCCAGTCGCTGTATCCGCACATCCGCGTCGTCCATGAAACGGTGTCCGGCTCGGGCGCCGCGCTCTATCCGGACGCCCTGAGGACTGCGCTGCTGTCGGGCGACCCGCCGGACGTCTTCTTCATGTGGGGCGGCACCATCGCCGAGCCGTACATGAGGGCCGGCCAAGTGCGGGATCTCAAGGAGTACTACGACAAGTACAACTGGCATGATCGCTTTATCCCCTGGGCTGTGCAGGCCACCCAATACCAGGGCGTCACGTACGGCGCGCCGGTGCTGGTCCAGGGGATCGCCTATTGGTATCGCAAGGACATCTTCGACCGGTACGGGTTGACGGTGCCGACCTCGTACGCGGAGATGGAGCAGTTGGCGGCGAGGCTGTCGAACCAGAACATCCACGCCTTGAGCCTCGGCGGCCGGTTTGGCTGGCACACCATGCGGTTTACCGAGTATCTCCTGGAGCACACCGCCGGGCCTGAGCTCCACGACGCGCTGAACCGGCTGGAGGCACGCTGGGACGATCCGGCGGTGGTGGAGGCGTATAACCTGCTGAAAAAGTGGGTCGACAATCAGTGGCTGGTGCCCAACTTCCTCAACGTCGTCCCCGACGACGCCCGCTGGCCGGTCTACCGCGGCCAGGCCGCCATGGATCCCGAGGGTCCGTGGTTTGAGAGGACACTCATCTCGGACGAGATGCAAGGGCCGCACTGGGACTTCTTCATGCCGCCCACGGACCATGAGCCGCTGCGCTACTCCGCGTTCATCGAGCAGCTCATGATCCCGGTCGCGTCGCGGCATCCTGACGAGGCGGCTTTGTTCATCGACTTCATCACGTCGCCTGAAACGCTGCGGAAATACCCGCAGATCTTCAACACGCCAGCCACCGTCGGCGTGACGCCCGATCCGGAGCTCCTGCCGCTGTCCTACAAGTTCCAGGTGATCCTTGAGACGTCAATGGCGACGTACACCATCACCGACCAGGCGCTGGAGAAGGAACTCATGGACACCTTCTTCGCGATCCAAGACGGGATCATCGCCGGGCGGTACACGCCAGAGGAAGGCGCTCGGGAGATGCAGGCGGCCGTTGAGCGCTGGAAGGCAGAGCACTAATGCTGCTCGATGCTAATCGAGAAACTCAGTCGGTGGGAAGGACCGGATAGGATGTAACGACGGAGCTCGTGGCGCCAAGCGGTTCCAAGATAAGCGAAAGCCGTGCGGGCCACGAGCTCCGTTCATCTTGCCCGAGACTGCCGCAATGGGGGAAAGAAGCTGATGAACCGACGCAACCGCAATCTCTCCCCGTATCTCTTTTTGCTGCTCCCGCTGGCGTGGTACGCGATCTTTCTGGTCTATCCCATGCTCACGTCCCTGTGGATCAGCTTCACAGACTGGGACGGCCTTTCGCCGACGAGCAATTTTGTCGGCCTGGCCAACTACGTGCGGTTTGTTGCCGGTGATTCCGTGGCCCGCCGGGCTCTGATCAACAACGTGCTGTGGACCATCGGCACCATTTTAATCCCGACAGGCATCGGCCTGGTGCTCGCCGTCATCCTCAACAGTCGCCACCTGATCGGGCGAAATCTCATCCGGGCGATGTTTTACATGCCGGCCGTCGTGCCGATGGTGGCCATCGGGATCATCTGGGCGTGGATGTACGATCCCAACTTTGGAGCTATCAACGAGTTTTTGAGATCGATCGGCCTCGCTCACTGGGCCCGTGGGTGGCTCTCCGACTACTCCACGGCGTTTCCGGCGACGTTTGCCGCGTCCGTTTGGAGCGGCATCGGCTTTCCCATGGTGCTCTATCTAGCCGGCTTGCAGAGCATTCCGCAAGACCTCTACGAGGCCGCGGCGATCGACGGATGCAGCCGCCTGCAGGCCTTTTGGTACGTCACCTTTCCGAGCCTGCGGGAGACGCACATCATCGTCGGCACTTTGGCGGTCATTCAATCCTTTAAGGTGTTTGACATGGTGTACACGATGACGTGGGGCGGACCCGGACAGATCACGCAGGTCTTGGGGACTTGGATGTATTTCAACGGATTTCAATATTACCGTGCCGGCTACGGGGCGGCGATCGCATGGATCATCGCGCTGATTTCCATGGTCGTCGCAATACCGTACATCCGGATCATGTCTCGCGATTAGCGATCATCGGGGAGGGAGCGTCGTGTCCACGGCTTCGGTGCCGATCGTACGCAAGAGACGGATCAAAGGCGTTGGCTTGTTCCTGATCCTTTTCCTCATCGCTCTTGTGTTTTTGGTTCCCTTTGGGATCGTGGCGTTCACCTCGGTAAAGAGCCAGGGCGAGCTGATCATGGGCGGCGTCTTGGCGCTGCCCCAGCAGTTTCGGTGGTCAAACTTCGTGAGGGCATGGGAGATCGGCAAGTTTGGCATCTATTTCAAAAATAGCGGGCTTCTCCTCCTCATCAAGGTGCCTCTGGGGATCTTTCTCGCCGCTTTGGCGGCCTATCCTCTGGCCAAAATGAAGTTTCGCTTCAACAACGCGATCTTCATCCTCTTTTTGTTAGGGCTCACCATCCCGGTTCACGTGATCCTCATCCCGATGGTGGTCATGGTCAAAAATTTGGGGATTACCAACACACTCTGGTCGCTGATTTTTCCCTACGTGGCGATAGGACTTCCGTTTCAGATCTTTGTCATGCGGGGATTTTTCCGGCTGATCCCCGATGAGTTGCTCGAGGCGGCCCGAATTGATGGAGCGTCGGAGCTGTGGATTTTCCTCCGGATCATGTTGCCGCTCTCGCTTCCTGCATTGGCGACCCTGTATATCATCGACGCCGTCGCCACGTGGAACGAATTGCTGGTGGCCTTGGTGCTCGTCAACGCGGATGCGGCCCGCACAGTGCCGCTAGGGCTCCTGCGATTCCAAGGCCAGTTTGCGTCCAACTATACACAGATGATGGCGGGCGTGCTGATCGTCATCGCGCCCATGATCGCGCTGTACATTTTCTTGCAACAATACCTCATCGCTGGGTTGAGCGCCGGCGCTGTGAAGGAATGAGGGCGCAAAGACGGCGGTTTGAAGGGAGCGTTACATCGGTTCAAGCCTCGATGCACTCGATTCCGCTCGCAGCGAGGGCTTCTTTGAGTTCGGGGCTTGCCGGGCCTTCGGTGATCAGGGCGTCCAGCATGGTCAACGGACCGACCCGGGCGATGGCCCGGCGGCCAAACTTCGCCCCGTGCGCCACACCGATCACTTGCCGGGACGACCTGGCTTTCACCGTCTTAAGGCCAACCTGAAGGAAATTGGCATCCATGATGCCGTCCTCCGCTGAAAAGGCGTCGATCCCCATGAAGTAGAGATCCGCCCGCAGGCTGGTATACGTCTTTTCTGTCTCGGGGCCATAGAGCATCGCGCTCTCGTGGTTGCAGACGCCGCCCACGACGATGAGATCGATCCCGGTGCCGAGGAGCTCCGCGGCCACGCGCAGCCCGTTGGTGATCACGGTAAGATTGGAGTAATTGCGAAGGTGGCGGGCAATCGCGAGGCAGGTCGACCCTTCATCCATGATGATGGTTTGACCGGGTTGCACCAGTTCGGCCGCCTTGGCGCCGATCCGGTCCTTTTCCGTCCGGTGCTGCGCCTCCCGCTCTGTGAGCCGGAGCTCCGCATGGGTCTCTCTCTTGAGCTGGACCGCCCCTCCGTGTGTCTTGATGATTAATCCCCTTCGTTCGAGATCGTCGAGATCGCGGCGAATCGTGACAACCGAGACTCCAAAGCGCTGTGCGAGGTCTCGGACGGAGGCCGAACCATGCGTGTTAATTTCGGCGAGAATCTGCTGCCTGCGCTCAAAGGGTAGCACGACTCCAGAAGTCACTCCTTGGCTGTCGCTCGATGACGCTTTGTCTTCGGTTTTGGTTTATTCCCTTCGTATATGGGCATTCCTGTTAGATTGGGGGAAAATGCGAGAACGCCGGGCACGCGGCCCGGCGATGCATTGGGCGTGAAGTGTGTGGCTCATAAGCTCTCACTGTCACTGCGACTCAGAAAGCGTTGAGCGTGAAAAAGGCGAGGGAGCGATGAGCGATGGTTGATGGTTCGAGAAGCTTTTCGCGCATGATGAATCGCGTCTTACCGCGACTCATTGCCCTCTTCGGTGGTTACCGTCGTTTCCACCGCCGGTTTTGCCGTGGCGGTCTTCTTGCTTCCCAAGAGCTCAAAGCTATCGAGGAAGATCCTGATCGAGATCACGAGCAAGATCACGGCGAAGACCCGCTTCAGCGTGTCAGCCGGCAGGATGCTGGCCAAGTAGGCGCCGAGCATGGCTCCCACGATCGCGCCTGGGGCGAGGGCCAGGCCCAGCTTGAGGCTGACGTTGCCGGCCGTGAAATGGGTCACCACGCCCGCGATCGCCGTGGGAACGATGACCGCGAGCGACGTTCCCGCAGCCACGTGCATGTCGGTGCGAAAGAGGTAAAGCAGCATCGGCACCAGCACGATGCCTCCGCCGATGCCGACCAACCCGCTCAACACTCCGGTCGCCAGTCCGGCGAGGATCGCTAAGATAATCGTCGTCATGAGATGTATCTCCCGTCTTAAGAATTGAAACACACCGGCATACATTCAGTATCACCATCGTAAACGCCTGCTTGTTGGGGATCAAGGGACCAACGGCGAAAATCGCCCCTTATTACTGCTTGGGGCAGGAGTTTGCGACCAATAGTGTAAAAGTTCACAAATAGAAACCCAGAACCGCCTCGGACAGGACCTGGGGTTCACGAGGTGTTTCATTATCGTTGGGTGGTCTTCGTCGTTCGGTCGTCGATCGGTGTCGCGCAACAGAGGGATCGATCATGCCGAAAGGAGCCTCTCGCCATGGAAGAACGTATCCAGGAATTATTGCGTGAGTTGACAATCGAAGAGAAAATTGCGTTAACCGTCGGCGCGAGCACGTGGAGTACCCACGCAGTGGAGCGGCTCGGCATTCCGGCGATCAATCTCAACGACGGCCCCCATGGTGTGCGCAAACCTGAGTCCGACAGCGATTCAGGCTTGACGCACGCCACCCCGGCGACCTGCTTTCCCACCGCGTCCGCACTGGCCTCGTCGTGGGATACGGGTCTCATCCGGCAAGTCGGCGAGGCGCTGGGCCAGGAGTGTCTGGCGCTTGATGTCCAGGTGCTCTTGGGCCCGGGGACCAACCTCAAGCGGAGCCCGCTGGGCGGTCGCAACTTCGAGTACTTCTCGGAGGATCCGGTCTTGGCGGGGGAGATGGCGGCCGCCTGGATCCAAGGGGTGCAGAGCAAAGGGGTCGGCACGTCGCTCAAGCACTACGTGTGCAACGACCAGGAGACCCACCGCATGACCATCAACGCCCAAGTGGACCCGCAAACGCTCCGGGAAGTATACCTCTTGCCTTTTGAGCGAGCGGTCAAGAAAGCGTCGCCTTGGACCATCATGGCGGCGTACAACCAGGTCAACGGCGTCCGGGCGGTGGAGCATCCTGAGCTCTTGCGCGAGATCTTGAAAGGCGAGTGGGGATACGACGGTGTCGTCGTCTCCGACTGGTTTGCGGTCAACAAGCGGGAGGATGCGCTGAGCGGCGGCCTCGACCTGGAAATGCCGGGCACTCCTGCGGTCAACGCGGAAAATCCCAGGCTGGCGCAGCTCGTCCGGGATGGGCTGCTTTCGGAAGAGGTGCTCGACGAAGCGGTGGCGCGGATCCTCCGCTTGATCTTCCGCACGACGGCCCAGCGCAATCCGGGCGCCACCTTCGACAAGGAAGCTCATCATGCGCTGGCTCGCAAGGTGGCGTCGGAATGCGTCGTCCTCTTAAAAAACGAAGACAACCTGCTGCCTTTGGAGCCTGAAAAGCTTTCTTCCATCGCGATCCTTGGCCGTTTTGCGAAACACCCGAGGTTCCAAGGGGGCGGGAGCTCCCATGTCACCCCGACCAAGCTCGAGTGCGCGTACGACGAGCTGACGGCGCTCCTCGGCGACGCCGTCAAGGTCCATTACGCCGACGGTTACCCCGAGGAAGACCGTGTGGATGAAACACTGCTCCGGGAGGCGGCCGAAGTAGCCAAAGCGGCCGATGTGGCCGTGGTGTTTATCGGCCTTCCCGACGCGTACGAAGTCGAGGGCATGGACCGCAAGCACATCGACCTGCCGCCTTCGCACAACAGGCTGGTGGAAGAGATCTGCCGCGTGCAGCCCAACACGGTGGTGGTCCTTTCCAACGGCAGCGCCGTCGCGATGCCCTGGGTGGATCGGCCGAAGGCGATTCTCGAAGGGTGGCTCGGCGGCCAAGCCGGGGGCGGCGCAGTCGCCGATGTGCTGCTCGGCCGCGTCAATCCCAGCGGAAAACTCTCGGAGACGTTCCCCGTCCGCCTGGAGGATACACCCGCGTATTTGAACTTCCCGGGGGACGGGCACCACGTCCGCTACGGGGAAGGCGTCTTCGTCGGCTACCGGTACTACGAGAAGAAGGGGATCAAGCCGCTCTTCCCCTTCGGTCACGGGCTTTCCTACACCACCTTTGAGTACAGCGACCTGCGGCTCAGCAAGGACGTCATCACCGACCAGGACGAACTCAAAGTGACCGTGAAAGTCCGCAACACGGGGAACCGGGCCGGCAAAGAGGTGGTGCAGCTCTACGTCAGGGACGTGGAGGCGACCGTCCCGCGCCCCGAAAAGGAGCTCAAGGCCTTTGCCAAGGTGAGCCTGGAGCCGGGAGAGGCCAAGGATGTCGAATTGGTGCTCACCGGGCGGGATTTTGCGTACTACGACGCCGCCCGCAGCATGTGGTACGTCGAGGCGGGCGAGTTTGAGATCCTTGTGGGGGCGTCGAGCGCCGACATCCGGTGCCGTGCGGTCGTCATCGTCGAGTCGACGCAGCCCAAGCCCGGATTTCACGAGTTTACAACGCTGTCGGAGATCCTGCAGTACCCCGAGGCAGTGGAAGTCATCCGGCAGCTGATGCCGCACGCGGCGCCGACGGAGATCCAGGATGCCAGCGTCGCTGCGATCATGCTCAACATCCCCTTGGCCAAGCTGGTCAAGATGGGGTTGATCCCGTCGGAGGAGGAGTTGCGCTCGCTGGTCCAGCGCTTCAACGAAGCTGTCCACGGACTGAAGCCCTCGGCGTGAATGATTGTTTGCAGTCGAAAGGGTGTTTTAGCCCGGTAGGTGGGTTTTGCGCATGAGCAGGACGCGCGTCCCTGGCGTGAGCGTCAACGCGAGCGCCGGGGACGCGCGTTTTGCTATGAAGCGCCCGCTATCTTGAGGACACGGGCCGGGCTTTTTCCAAAGCGTCCAGCCGTTCCTCGATTTTGAGGAAACGGTTTTCCACCTGCTTTTCGAAATACTGGCGGCGGTGGCGCTCTTCTTCGAGAGCGGTCCGGTACCTGCCCATTTCGCTATACAAAAACCCGCTGAAGTGCTCGATCTTGGACGACAAAAGGGTTGTCCTCCCGTCCAGCCTCTGGTCGAGCTCGTCCACTTTGCTCGTAAGGCTGCGGACGTCGTCTTTCAAATTCTCGATGTCGAGTTTCATCGTGGCGATATCGAGCTTCATGTGATCGATGTCGCTCTTCATGGTGTCGATATCAGCCTTCATGGCGTCGATATCGCCCTTCATGGTGTCGATGTCGACTTTCATGGCGTCAATATCGACTTTCATCGCGTCGATATCCTTGCGCATTGCCGTCATGTCGGCGCGAAGATCGGATATTTCTTCTTCGAGGCGCTTGTTGGAACTTCGCACTTCGGCGACGTGCCGGACCAACTCCCCAATCTGCCGGCTCATGTTTTCGAGCAGTTCGCGGTCCGTCACCGTTGCTCACTCCCCCGGTTTGCGTGGTCACGCGGGTTCGCAGCGAATGGGTGTACAGCGTGGGTCGGTGCACCAGGTCTTGGAGGTTTGGATGTTTTGCAACTCAAGCGTCCCACACGGCGTTGACAGCTCCGATCCTCACGGATAGTAGGGATCCCGGCGCCCTGGCGGGAATGTGTGGGGATCACTTCGGAGGGGATCAGAGCTTTTCCTCTAAGTATGCTGATGTAACCTGCCGCAATTTTCCAAAGGTGAAACTCCTGTCCGGAGATGGAGGGTGATCACCCATGGCGGTCTCTTGGCTCAAGGCGACGGGCTTTGAAGGGTGGCGGACGCCGCTTGCCAGTGCCTGGAATGCGGGGGCGCCTTACCTCGGCGCGGCGTTGTTGGTGGCGTTGGCGATGGTGACGGCGTTGGCGCTCGCCGTGACGGCAACCTCGCTCAAAGCCGCGGCGGCGCCGGAGGGCGACGGAGTTCGCTTGCGCCAGATGGAGCGGCTTGACCGCGGTCTTGTGGCAGTCAAAGTCGATGACGGCGTGTTTCTCAGCTGGCGCTGGCTCGGGACGGAGCCTCGCGACATCGGATTTCATATCTACCGCGACGGGGGAAGGATCACAGAGGCTCCGATCGTCTCCAGCACCAACTATCTCGACCCCGATGGAACGGAGGATTCGACCTACCACGTCCGCGCCGTTTTGAACGGCGTGGAGCAAGAGCCGTCTCGCACTGTTTCCGTGTGGAAAGAGCCTTACCTCACGGTGCCGATCCAAAAGCCCGAGGATGGTCTCAATCCCGACGGCACGCCCTACACGTACCATGCGAACGACGCGAGCGTAGGCGACCTCGACGGCGACGGTGAGTACGAGATCGTGTTGAAATGGGAGCCTTCCAATGCCAAGGACAACGCCCACGACGGCGTGACCGGCCCAGTCTTTATCGACGCCTACAAGCTGGACGGGAGCTTCCTGTGGCGCATCGCATTGGGAAGAAACATCCGGGCCGGTGCGCACTACACGCAGTTTATCGTCTACGATCTGGACGGCGACGGCAAGGCGGAAGTGGCGCTTAAGACGGCGGATGGCACGGTCAGCGGGACGGGCGAGGTGATCGGCGATCCTGAGGCCGATTACCGCAACCCGCAGGGCCGGGTGCTCGCAGGGCCGGAGTACCTCACGATCTTTGAGGGAGAAACAGGCCGGATCTTGGCCAATGTCGCCTTTCAACCCGCCCGGGGAGCGGTGAGGGACTGGGGCGACGATTACGGAAACCGCGTCGACCGCTTTCTAGCCGGCGTGGCCTACTTGGACGGCGAACGCCCCAGCCTGATCATGGCCCGGGGCTACTACGCCAAAACCGCCGTCGCGGCCTACGATTTCCGCGACGGCGAGCTCACCTTGCGCTGGCTCTTTGACACATCGGTGTCGGGCGAACGGGAGTACGAAGGTCAGGGAAACCACAGCCTGAGCGTGGCGGACGTCGACGGCGATGGGTTTGACGAGATCATCTACGGAGCGATGGTGATCGACCACGACGGCACCGGCTTATACTCCACTGGCTTGGGACATGGGGATGCCCTGCACGTGGGCGATCTGGATCCCAACCGCCCGGGGCTCGAGGTGTTTCAGGTGCATGAAGACCGAAGCGCCAGGTTTGGCGCTTCGCTGCGTGACGCGGCAACGGGCGAGATCCTCTGGGGCGTCCATACCGGCCAGGACACAGGGAGGGGGATGGCCGCCGACATCGATCCCCGCTACCCCGGCGCGGAAGTGTGGGCCTCGGCCGGCGTCGGCCTTTATGCCATCGACGGGACCAAGATCAGCAGCTCGGCGCCTAGTTCCATCAACTTCGGCATCTGGTGGGACGGCGACCTCTTGCGGGAGCTACTCGATCACGTGTGGCTCGGCAATCGCGGTATCGGCAAGATCGACAAGTGGGATTACGAAAACGGCCGGCTGGTCAACCTGCTCACCGCCCACGGCACCGAATCGAACAACGGGACCAAGGGCAATCCCAGCCTCCAGGCGGACATCTTTGGCGACTGGCGGGAAGAGGTCATCTGGCGCACGGCCGACAGCACAGCGCTGAGGATTTATACCACCACCGATCTCACCGAGCACAAGATCTACACGCTGATGCATGATCCGGTCTACCGCCTGGGCGTGGCCTGGCAAAACGTCGCCTACAACCAGCCGCCGCACACCAGCTTTTTCCTCGGCCACGGCATGAAAGAGCCGCCCTTGCCGGCGATCTAT
>PKEU01000031.1 GCA_002919195.1 bacterium | reverse complement strand
TTCACGACCGGTGGCTCTTCCGGTTTGTGGTGGGCGACCTGAAATCGAGCGCCAACTTCACCCGGATGCTTTGGAGCCCCGACATCGACTTTCACCGCTACCAGCCCGATCCCAAGGCCACCGTCACGTTGGAGGAGCTGGAAGCGCTGCGCCAGGCGGCTGAGGCGGTGCGGCTGCCGGTGAGCGTCTGCGAGGAGCTCGCCAACATCCGCAAAGCCATGGGCGACGAGGGGATCTATTGCAGTCCCCGCCGTTGGAAGCAGGCCCGCCGGGCGCTCCAAGCGTCGGCGCTCTTGGACGGCCGGCGCGACGTGACGGAAAAGGATTTCTCGCTCCTCCGCCACACGCTGTGGAGCGATGTGGAGGAGATCGCCGTCATCGAAAAAATCCTCGAACCCTACCTCTTGACGGGCAAGGACCGGGCAGCCGTGCGCTTTGGCCGGATCCTCGAGCTCGTCGGCGAGTTTGAGCAAAAACGCAAGTCGACAGCCAACCGGGCGGATCTCAGCAAGCTGGCTCTGGAAGTCCGCTTTCACCTGGAACGGGAAATCTGGGAGATGCGGGAGCTCAAGCAAGAGAGCGTGTCCAGCGCGGAGGCCCAGGCGGTCGAAGAGTATTTGCAAAAGGCCTACCAGTATCTCTACCAGTTGGATGAGGCCGCGGGGATGTGAAACGCCGTGGCCACCGCACTCGTCCAAGAGCCTTCATGGCGTTGCATTAGAGCGAGCGACTCCGCAGCTTTGGTGTTTGAGCAGCTTCGGGCCCGCTCCCAGCGTTGGCAGCAAGAAGAAGCGCGCCTCAACCATGACGCGCCGGGCATCGCCCCGCTCCTTCCCGATCTCTTCTACGCATTTTATGATCCTGACGCGGAGCTCAACGCCGAAGTGGATCCCCGGGAAGCATGGGGTTTTTCGCTGCTTGCGACCCTGATAGCCTCCCGGGAGTTTACCCAACTCAAGGCCAAGGTCCAAGGGGACCTCATCGCGTGTGCCAGCCTAGCGCTGCACTTGGCGCGGTCGCTCGCCGGGGCTTTGGGACAAGGTCGCGCCGCGTCGTCCCGGAAGGCGCTGCGGCAAAGGCTCCTCTTGACGCTTGCCACACGCCGCTCCCGCCGCCACGCGCTCGACGAGGAAGGCCACCTCCCTCAAGGCGAAGCGGGACTCCGGTTTCTCGTGGGCCGATCGTTGCAAGAAGCCCGGGAGGCGCTGGAGCACGATCAGCGGCTTCGCAAAGCTTGGGGCGTCTGGCCAGGCGCCCGGGGGCTGCACGCTTTTGACGACGTGTGGTCACTGCTCGGGGAAGTGCGGAGCCTTGCCGGTTTCGCGGAGCTGACGGAGGCGCTCCAGCGTTTTCAGGACCTCTTGCAGCAGGTGTCGCCACGCCAGCGTAGGCGGCAGGGCGATGCCGGCCGCTACCGGGTCGCCGGCTACACCCAGGGAAGGGAGCTCGACCGGGCGGTGCCCGAAGAGCTGGTGCGCCTCGCCGATCCCCTCATGAGCCACCTCTTCTGCGAGGCCTACGACCACAAGCGTTTGACACTCTACGATTACAAGGGAGAAAAGCTCGAGCGAAGCGGCCCCCTCATTTGTTGCATGGACACCTCGGCCAGCATGAACCAGCCGGCGGCGCTCGGACGAGAGCGCTTCGTCTGGTGCAAAGGGATTGGTCTTGCGCTCTTGGACTTCGCGCACCAAAACCAGAGGCCCTTCTTGGGGCTCTGCTTTTCCTCCGAGGCCGAGCTCGAGGTCTTTGTCCGGCCCCCCGGGCCCTTTGATCCCCGCCTGGCCCTGGAGATGGCGCGCTGCGACTTCAACGGCGGTACCCACTTCGAAAGGCCCCTCCGCCACGCCCTCGAATACGCGCGAGGGTTTGGCCCCGCCGGAGCGAAGGGGAGAAAAGCCGCCGGGGCGGATGTCGTGTTTATCGCGGACGGCGAGGCCTCGTTGAGCAGCGCCTTTGTGCGGGAGTTTCTCCGTGAAAAGGCCGCGGCCCGCCTCCGGCTGTTTACGGTTTTGATCGACGGTTTTCACGAGGGCCTCGCCACGTTAAGCGACGCTGTCTTTACCGTCCGCGCGGACCGCCTCGATTCGTGGGAAGGCGCCGTGCGGTCGGTGGGACGCAGGCTCGTCGGCGTCTAGGCAAAACAGCGGGTCACTTGACCCGGGGGAGGAAGACGCGATGCGCAGGTTTACCCTCAAATCGGCCCTCGTCGCTGTTTCGCTCTTGGTAATTGCAGGGTTCGCAGTGAGCGACGGGGCGGCTGGACAAGCTCGCGAGGAGCACGACTGGTTTCCCGGGATTCGCTTCGAACAGGTGGCCAGCGGGTTGGATCAACCCCTGTTTGTCACCTTTGCGCCCGGCGACCGGGAGAGCCTTTTCATCGTGGAAAAGACCGGCAGGATCCGCCGGTTTGCCGGCGGGCGCCTTGCACCCGAACCTCTCTTGGATCTCAGGGGCCAGGTTTCGGGCGGCTACGAGCAGGGACTCCTTTCCGTCGCGTTTCACCCCCGCTTCCAGGAAAACCGCACCTTTTTCGTCTACTACACGGACCGCCGGGGGACGGTGCGGATCGACCGCTACCAGACCTATCCCGGCCGGTATGTCGCCGATCCCCAGAGCCGGGTCCAGGTGCTGGAGATCCCCCAGCCGGCCGCCAATCACAACGGAGGCATGATGGCCTTTGGCCCCGACGGCTACCTTTACATCGGCACGGGTGACGGGGGAAGGGCGGGCGATCCTTGGGGCAACGCCCAAAACCTCTCGACGCTCCTTGGCAAACTCTTGAGGATCGACGTGGACGGCGGGGAGCCCTACGCCATCCCTCCTGACAACCCCTTTGTCGATCACCCCGAGGCGCGGCCTGAAATTTGGGCGCTCGGGCTTCGCAACCCGTGGCGCTTCTCCTTTGACCGCGAGACGGGCGATCTGTACATCGCCGACGTGGGGCAAAACGAGTGGGAAGAGATCAACTTGCAGCCGGCGGGGAGCCGGGGCGGGGAAAATTACGGCTGGAACATCATGGAGGGGGCTCACTGCTACCAGAGCCGTTGTGATGCTGAGGGCTTTGTGCTCCCCGTGGCCGAGTACCATCACCGGGTCGAAGGGGCCTGCTCCATTACGGGCGGATACGTCTACCGCGGCAGGGCGCACCCGTCGCTGCGGGGCGTGTATTTCTTTGGGGATTACTGCTCCGGCAGGCTCTACGCGATGGCGACCCCTGAGATCGCTGGGACGGCCGGCCCACTCCCATGGACGCGTGCCGCCGAGAGTGGCGCGGCCATTGCGTCCTTTGGTGAAGATCACGATGGAGAGCTTTACGTCGCCGACCTTGCGGGTGGCCGGATCCTGCGCGTTGTGGCACAGTAGGTGAGCCGCGGTCTTGGAGGGCGTTTGCCGGCCGTTTTCACCGCGGCAAGATAACCGGCGGCGGCCATTCGGCCCGGGACGCGCTTTGGCTGGGAGAAAGCGCGTCCCTCGCGCTCACGCGCGTCACGCGAGCCGCTGGATGCGCACCTCAGCCAAGGCCTCCCGCGACAGCGCCTTGCGCTCGTCGTGGATCCGGAGAAACATGGGGCCGTTGAAGGGGGCGATCTCTTCCACTTTCACCTTGACACCGGGCCGGATACCGTGCTGGGTGAGGTACTCCAAAAGGGGCGCGTCGCGCTCGGGCAGGCTGATCACCTGAGCTTCGTCGCCCGGCTCCAGGTCGTCCATCGTCTCCGTCAGCGGGCAGGCGACACGCCCCTCGGCTGAAGGGATGGGAAAGCCGTGAGGGCACGTGTCGGGATCGCCCAGCACCTCGACGAGGCGATCTTCGACGACGTCGCTCAACGCGTGCTCGAGCTTGCAAGCCTCGTCGTAGATGAGGGGGAGCGGGAGCTTTAAAATGTCGCTCAGGAGCCGTTCGGCCAGGCGCATGCGCCGGACCAGCCGACGGGCCTCGGTCGCTCCCTGGTCGGTCAGCGCGATCCCGTCGCTCCCGGATGTGTCCACCAGGCCGTTTTGCTCCATCCGCTTGATCATCTCGGAGGCGGACGCGGCGGAGACTCCCATAAATTCGGCGACTTTCGTGACGGTGACAGGGGGCGACTCTTGCCCGATCAGCAAGATCGCTTTCAGATACATCTCCGCTTTTTCCGTCCTACCGATGTTATGCGTGGCCACCCACATCACCCTCTTCCGATATTTGAGCGGCGCTCTTTTTGGCACACGCCGCGCACCGCCCCCGGTAGATCACGTCGCGCTCTTCGACGATAAAGCCCAAGTCCTCCGCTTGGGCTGGCGCAGGAGCGAGATTGGGTTCGAGCGGTTGGTCGATGATCGAACCGCAATCGCGGCAGACGAGGTGCGCGTGGGGAGTGGGGTCGGGGTCGACCCGCAAGCTCCCGGTCCCCAAGGGGACCAACCGGATGAGGCCAAACTCCGCCAACTCCGTCAGGGTGGTGTACACCGTCTTGAGGGAGATGGTCGGCATCTTTTGCATCGCCCGCAGGTGGAGGGTCTCGACCGTGGGATGGTCGTGGGCCTCCTCGATGAGCGAGCAAAGGAGCTGGCGCTGCGGTGTGATCTTCATCCCGCGAGCGCGAAAGGCTGTGATCAGATCCGTTGCGGGTACCGGCATAAGACCACCGTCACTGTAAACTACAAGAGTTGTTAACTACTATTCATTATAGATTCACCCCTGGGGCGGGTCAAGGCGCGCCAGGAAAAAGCGCCTCCCGGATGCGGTCAGGAGCGTTGGTGATGATCCCGTCGACCCCGGTTTCGGCGAGGCTCCGGGCAAGATCGGGGTCGTCCACGGTCCAGGCGTTGACCGTGAGCCCGGCCACGTGGGTGCCGGCCACGAGCTCGGCGGTGACCGCCGGGTGAGCGGGGTGAAGCGCGGCGCATCCCAGGGAGCGAGCGTAGTTCCAGGGTTCGGGGAAGGCCTTGGAGTACAGCGCAGCTGTCGGGAGCTCCGGAGCCACGCGGCGAGACTCGACGAGGGAATCGTGGTTGAAGGAGCTGATCAAAACCTGGTCGACGAGGTCAAACTCCCGCACCAGCTCGGCCACCTTGCTCTCGATCCCCGGGTAGCGCTGGACGCTGGTCTTAAGCTCGATGTTGATCAGCCCACGCCAGCCTAGGGCGTGGATCGCGCGAAAGAGCTCCTCCAACGTGGGGAGCTTCTCCCCGGCATAGGCCGCGTCAAACCACGAACCGGCGTCGAGTCGCTTGAGCTCGTCCAAGGTGTGGTCCGCAATCAGGCCCTTCCCGTCCGTCGTCCGCTCGAGGCGCTCGTCGTGGCAGATGACGATGTGACCGTCTTTGCTTTGGTGAACGTCCAGCTCCAGGCCGTCCACGCCAAACTCCATGGCGCTCCGGAAGGCGGCGAGGGTGTTTTCCGGGGCCTTGGCCGACCATCCCCGGTGGGCGATGATGAGAGGGGGCATCGTCTTCCTCCTTTAATGGCATCCTTTTCCCGCAGGAGCTTCTCGAAAGCCTCGTCCCGTCTGGCGGGAGGATCTTCAAAGCCCCGGCGGAATTGAGGATCAAAGTTTGCACCAGAACGGATGACTGGAGTGTTCCCTGTGGAGCAGCTGTATCCTGTTCAAAAGGCAGTGGCCGACCCACTCTCGATCTACGACGACTTGGATCTTCCCGCGGGAAATCAAGAGAGGCCCTTTGTCGCAGTCAACATGGTGTCGACTGTTGACGGCAAGATCACGCTCAACAAAAAAGAGCGCGCCGAGCCTCTGGGAAGCCCTGTCGACCGCCACTTGATGAAGCGCCTCCGCGTTCATTTCGACGCGGTGCTGCGAGGGGCGGAGACGGTGCGGGCCAACCCCTTTTTTCCCGGGGTACCGGACGAGTTGGCCTTGCGCCGCGAGCAGGCGGGCAAAGAGCCGCAGCCTCTTGGCATCGTCGTCTCTCGGTCGCTCGATCTGCCGCTGGAAAGCCAGTACTTCACCGTGTCACCCAAGCCGGTCATCTTGACGGCTGCGGCGTCCGACCCCAAGCGGCGAGAAATCGCAAGCCAGTATGCCCGAGTTGAGATCGCCGGGGAGCACGAAGTCGACGCCCGCCAGGCGCTGCAAATTCTCGCCCGTAAATACGGCGTGCGCCGCCTCTTGGTGGAAGGCGGCGCGGCGCTCAACTACTCGTTTTTCAAAGCAGGTTTGATCGACACCTTGTTTTGGACGCTGGCGCCAAAGTTGTCGGGGTTTCGCGAGGATCTCACGATGATCGCAGGACCTGCGCTGTTGGTGCCCGTTCCCAAGCTTCGCCTGGAGACCCTGTACCTCCACGAGGACGAGCTGTTCTTCCGCTGGAGCGTCGCGGATCGGGAGCAGGCTTGACCCCGGCGCCGGGCGCAGGAAACCGGGCCGGGGCGCGAAGACGCAGCGGCTGCGGCCTGTTCCCTCTGGTCAACCTTTACGGTAAGCTTTCGCCGGCGCGTTCGTTTTCGTCCTGGCCGTCTTCGCTTTCAATGACGACCGAAAGCCTCAGCGGCTTTCCGGGCGCCGCGACGGAGATGAAGTCGTCGGGATTTTCCTCGCTAAAGACGACCCAATCGGCTTCGAGGAAAGAGTCCTCCCGGTCGACCCTAACGTCATGCTGCATCACGATCAACCGGTCGCTCTCGCCGACGCGGCCAAAAAACCCGACCACGATCTCTCGGGTTTCGCCGGGGGGAAGGGCGCTGAGGAGCTCTTCGATCAACGCCTCCAGGCGATCGCGGCGATCGACCAGGAGCAAATCGCTCTGGGCCTGCACGTCCGGAGATTGGTAGGAGACCTCTCCTTCGGCCCGGAGAGACTCGTCTTGAAAGACGATGGTGATGGAGCGGGTCGCCGTGACGGTAAACGGCGACTCGCCGCTTCGCTCAAGGCGCGCCGGGCGGTCGGGAGCCCCGGTGGCCAGGAAAGTTTCCGAGGCGCTTTCGAAGCGGCCGGACGCGCCGCTCAGCGTGTATTCTTCGGAATGGGCAGTGAACTCAGGCATGACGATGACTTGGGAATCTCCCACGCCCTCGACCCGCAGGGCCTGCGTATCGATGACGACGGTGCGGGCGGCTTGGACTGGAAGGGCAAGGCCCAAGAGGGCGGCGGCGACGAGGAACAACCACGGCCGGAAGCGCTGGTTGGCCAATCGAATTCACCTCGAAAACAAGACGTCAGAGCAGCGGTCCTACACTTCGTTTCGGCACGGTTTCGCTCCTGCCTCTGGCTTTTGACTTGAAACCCCATGCCGCCCCTTGAGCTGGTTTCGGGCCCCGGGGGAGCCCGGTTTTTTGGGCCTTTGGCCGAAAGGTGAGAGTATGCAGACAAAGAATACCATGGGTGAGGTGATCGGGGTGGTACGGCGCGCTTGGACGGCGAAAAGCCTTTCGGCCTTGATCGTTTTCCTGGGATGGGGTTGTTTGTGGGCCGGGCCGTGGGCCGGGGCGCAGCCGGCGGTCGACGAGCCGCTCTCCTACCGGGAGCTCTTTGAAGAGGTCTGGACCGTCGTTGCCGAAAACTTCGTCGGGCCAGCGCCGGGTGTCGACTGGTTTGCCGTGCGCGACGAGTACGAGCCCAAAGTGACAAGTGCCAGAAGCGATGAAGAGGCCTACCGGTACCTCGCCGAGATGGTGGCTCTCTTAGGCGATCCTCTCACCGTTCTTCGCACGCCCCAAGAGGTCGAGGCAGCCCTGGCCGCCGATGATCCTTCCCGGTACGAAGGCGTCGGCATGATGCTACTCGAATACTCCGACGGGACCATTGTTGTCAGCGAGGTGTTTGACGGCGGGCCGGCCAGGAGAGCCGGCATCCGGAAAGGGAGTCGCCTTGTCGCGGTGGACGGCGCGCCCGTCGCCGGTAAGAGCGTGACAGAGGTGGTTCAAGCGATCAAGGGACCCGCAGGTTCCACGGTGGCCCTTACCGTCGCGGATCCCCAAGGCAGCGAACGCACCTACTCGGTCCGCCGGGCGCAGATCAGCCTGGCCGCCGAAGTCAAGTCCAACCGCCTGGCCGGGGGGATCGGGTACTTGGCGATCCCCAGTTTCAGCCAAGGAACGGAGGTGCAAGTCCTTTCGCACCTGCGCCGGTTGTACCGCACTAACGGGTTGATCATCGACCTTCGCAATCTCGACGGGGCGGCGCATCCAGGAAGTTTCCTGAGGATCGCGGGGCTTTTCACCGATGAGCCTTTGGGCGCCCTCTACACCCGGCGGGGCTTGCTCCTGCTCCAGCCCGACCGGGCGTGGCAGGGAGGCACGGGCACCCTCGGCGTGCCGCCTCCCACCCGTCTTGACTTTTGGGAAAAGCCGATCGCGATCATCGTCGACGGGACAACGGCCTTGTCGCAGTTTGCCGTCGCGCTGGTCACCGGGCTGCGGGAGTCGGGAAAGGCGGTGGTCGTCGGGCGGGGGACGGGCCCGGCCCTGGGCGTGGGCACCGGCCAGGGCGTGCGGGAGCTGGAGGGCGGCGGCCTGCTTTTCGTCGCCAACAGCCAGCTGGTCTCGCTGAGGGAGCAAAGGGTCATCGACGCGCTCGATGTCGACCGGGTAGTGACCTTCGATCAAGCTTACCTCGAAGCGTGGTATCGCGGCGAGGATCTCGACATCGAAACGGCCCGCCAGGCAGTGATAGAGCTAACGTCCCGCTAGCCTGGGAGGCGTAGGAACAAGAGCCTATACAGCTGCCCGATTCCATCGGTTATAATTGGGAGAGATCGATTGGCAAGGTTTGGAGTGAACGGCGCGTGTGGAGCAGACGATGGAAAGCGGCAGCCGCCCGGCTCGTGCTGATTGCGGCTGCTTTGTTTTGCACCTCATCCATCGCCGGCGCTCAAGTGGGCATCGAGCTCTTGAGCGGGGTCGGCTACCACAGCACGGGAGCGGGGCCGTCGTTTCTCCTCGGCGCCGAGCTCGCGACCACGTCGCGCACGGGCAATTTCTTTTCGGGATACCAGGAGAGCCGGTTGGCCTTGCATCTTTCCGATGTCTTTTCTCTCGACGGGAGCGCGAGCACCTACACGGTGGGTGTCGAAGGGACGTGGCAGCGCAGGCAGGGGGCCGTGCAGTTGGCGACGGAAGCCAACGTCCACTTCCGGTACGGGGCGTCCGGCTGGGCCCGCAGCGCGGGCATCGGCGGGGGCGGCGCGACGGGCCGCATCCGCGGCTCCTTCCGCGTCGATTACGTCGAAAACGCGGATTGGGTGTTTCCGTGGTTTCAAAAAGACCTCAACGGCGTGGCGCCCCGGGGCGAGGACAAGCCCTTTTACCGCGCGACGGCCAATCTCTCGGCTTTGGTATTGCCTGCATACAATTTGACCTGGAGCCAGGAGATCCGCTGGCGCCGGCCTGTCGACGAGCGGAGCGGCAATCTCGCCATGGCGACGGGACCGGAGTTTCGCGTCGGCATCGGACGGCTGTCAACCCAGGCTGGGGTTCTCCTCAGCCCCGATGGGATCAAACCCATCGGGCAGATCCGGTACGATCTCAGGGAGGCCACGAGCCGGATCAATTTCCAAGTGACCGCCGCCACGGCTTCCCTCGAAAGTGACGGGCCCGTCGTCTACGGGTGGCTCGATTTTGAGAGCGAAGGCCTCGGGTTTGCCACGGCGGTCCGCCTGGAGCAGTCGGAGTCGGGCTCGCTGAGCCCCGCCGTTTATTTCTCGATTCAACCGAAGTTTTAACCCATACTCCGCGGGGAAAGGAGGACCGAAGCATGGGAATCCTCGCGCTGATCGGATTCATCACCGTTCTCCTGTGGCTGTTGGAGAAGCTTTAATGTGGAAAAGCCCAAGCGGCCGGGAAGGACGCCTTTCAAAATCAGGATGAAACTTCACCGAGCTTTATGAGACGGCCTAGGGGAATCCTGGGAAATGTCGAATCTCTTGCGCGTAGGGTTATCGGAGCAAAGGGGGGGACAGGCAATGAGCAAGCGACACATCGTGGCGTGCGTCGTCGCGGCAGTGCTGGCGCTGGCGAGCGCTTTGCCGGCCTTGGCCCAAGAGGGGGATCCCGAGTGGCTGCCCGTCGACGTGCCGGGCACCAACATCGTCTTTATGAACGTGCGGGTTCCAGAACCCGGACTCGACCTGTACCAGACCCGGGCCATGATCTGGAAACGGCTGGTAGAGGCGTTCGCGGCGGTGGAAGCGGCAGGTGAGACGATCGACGGCGATTTGGTCACCGTCGAAGCCGAGGAGGGAGCCGATCCCCGCATCCTGGTGGGTGGGCATCTGATCATCGCGGTGGATCCGCTCCATGCAGCGATCAACGGCTCGACCCAAGAGGACTTGGCCGCCGTCTGGGCCGCCAATCTCCGCCGGGCTCTTGACCGGTGGGCGGAGCTCCATCGCCTGTAACAGACGAAGATTCATCACGTGGTCAAAGTCCGGCCTATTTTGAAACGACTGCGTTTCGCGAGCGCTTGAGCTGATCAAGCGCTCGTTGGTTTTTTTCGACTCTTTTTCGGGGCATGCGGCAGGGGCACCGGGAAAGAGGCCTGTGCTATAATGGGCGGCGGAGGGGAACAGGATGACGGAACGCGACGATCCGGCGTTGGATGAGGCGAGCGGGGGCGGGCGCCCCACGGGGCCGGAGGAACTCGCCCGTCTTGAGGGCCGGGTTCGAACGATCATCAGCGAGCTTTTTTCCATCTTGGAGGAGTTGCCCGATGATCCTGCCTCATGAGGCGGAGGCGATCCAGCAGGTCGTCGCCGAAACCTTTGGCGATCCGGTGGGCGTGCGCGACGAAAAGGCCCTCCATGAAGCGCTGGCCCGGCCCTTTGCCACGCAGCAAGGTATTCCCAGCTACCCCACCTATTTCGGCAAGGTGGGAGCGCTCCTCCAGGCTCTGGTGGAGCGCAAGCCCTTTGCCGGCGCCAACCGGCGCACCGCCTTGGTGATTGCAGCGCTCCTGCTCGAGGAGAGGGGCTACCGGCTCAAGCCCGATCCCGGCCGCCTCAAGGCGCTCATGACGGGCATGGAGTTGGGGTTTACCTCGCCGCACCGGGTGAGCGCCTGGATCAAGGAAAACACGGTCCGCGCGCGCCCTGCGAGAGGGGGGGTTGGCCATCGAGATCGCGCGTGATGCAGAGCGTGGGCCTAAGGTCGGGTTGGAGAAAATGGGTGAGACGAGCCGGTGGCTGCTCCACCTCTTTGATCTCATGCTGGCGCATTTCGGCTCCCGGGGTTGGTGGCCCGCGGAAACTCGTTTTGAGGTCGCGGTGGGCGCTATCCTCACCCAGTCGGTCTCCTGGAACAACGCCAGCCTTGCGGTGCAAAACCTGGCTGAAGCCGGTTACCTCGATCCCCGTCAGCTGGATGCGGCCCCCGAAGATGAGATCGCTCGGCTGATCGTCCCCAGCCGCTACTACCGGCAAAAGGCGAGAAAGCTCAAAGCGTTTACGCGGGTGCTGGTGCGCGACTTCGACGGCGACATCGGCGCGATGCTGGCCGGCAAGACGCAGGACGTGCGCCGCCGGCTCCTCGCGATTCACGGCATCGGACCCGAGACAGCCGATTGCATCCTGCTTTATGCCGGGGAGCACCCCATCTTCGTCGTGGACGCCTACACCCGGAGGATCTTTGCCCGCTTGGGAGTCTGGGACGAAGGCGTGGGTTACGATGCGATGCAGGCGTATTTTCACGCTCACCTTCCTCCCGACGTCCCCTTGTATAACGAATACCACGCGCTGATCGACGGGGTCGGCAACCGTTACTGCAGGGCAAGACGCCCCTTGTGCCACCAGTGCCCCCTCCTTCCGGCCTGCCCCGCCGGCCAGCAAGGAGGAGGCGAGCTCGCGTGAGGATCATGGCGATGATATCGGCCCTTTTGGTCCTTTTCGCGGTTTTTGTCGGCGTGTCGAGCCTCAGCGCGTTTGGCTACGGCGCCTGGGATATCGTCGTCATTTTGGTGCCGATGGCGATCCTGGTGGCTCTCTTTTTTACCGGCGTAACGTACTTCGGTTTGTGGTCGGTGCGGCGGCTCAACCGGGCCGCGGAGCAAAAGGCCGAGGAGCAAACCGGCCCGCAACCGGCCGCCCGCGGGGATGGGGATTGACCTCGATTAAGCTTGCATGATAAACTATAAGGCACGATGCCACCTCGCCGCGCCTTGGGCGAGCGTGATCGACGATGAAGGGGAAAAGTAGGCGAGGGCGCCCCCTTTTGAGAGAGTCGCCGGTCGGTGCGAGGCGACAGGGGTCCGAGCCGAAACTCACCCCGGAGTTGCTGGGTCAAAGGGGAGGCCCGAGTAAGCCCATGCCGGCTGCCCGCCGTTATCCGGGTTGGACGAGGGAGCGTACGCGGTTGGCTTACTGCGTGCGCTAAGAAGAGTGGTACCGCGGAAAGGTTTTCCGTCTCTTGCGAGAGACGGTTTTTTCTTTATATGGGCCGCATGTCGATGGGGCGCATGTCGATCGGAAAGAGGTGAGGGAGCGTGGCAGCATACCATCCTGAGACGATTGAACTGAAGTGGCAAAAGCGATGGGAAAAAGAGCAGCTCTACCGGGTCGACTTAGATGACTCCCGGCCCAAGTATTACTGCCTCGAGATGTTTCCCTATCCTTCGGGCCGGTGCCACATGGGGCACGTGCGCAATTACTCCATCGGAGACGTGATCGCACGGTTTAAGCGGATGAACGGGTGGAACGTCCTCCATCCCATGGGTTGGGACGCCTTTGGCCTGCCGGCGGAAAACGCGGCGATCAAAAACAACATCCCGCCCAACAAGTGGACGTGGGACAACATCGCGTTTATGCGCGAGCAGCTCAAGCGCATGGGTTTTAGCTACGACTGGGACCGGGAGCTTTCCACGTGCCATCCGGACTATTACGCGTGGACCCAGTGGCTCTTTTTGCAGTTTTTCAAGAAGGGGCTCGCTTACAAAAAACAAGCGGCGGTCAACTGGTGTCCCCAGTGCCAGACCGTCCTGGCCAACGAGCAAGTCGTGCAGGGCGGCTGTGAACGCTGCGGCACGCCCGTCACCACCAAAGAGCTGGTGCAGTGGTTCTTGAGGATCACCGAGTACGCCGACCGCTTGCTCAACAACCTGGAGCGCCTCAAAGGGTGGCCCGAACGGGTCAAGACCATGCAGGCCAACTGGATCGGCCGTTCTGAGGGCGTCGAAATCCGCTTTCCCATCAAGGGGACCGACCGGGAGCTCGCGGTCTTTACCACCCGGCCGGACACCGTCTTTGGTGTTACCTACATGGTGATGGCGCCCGAGCACCCGTGGGTCCCGGAGCTCATCGCCGATCACCCCAACAAGGCCGAGATCGAGGCCTTCATCGAACGGGTTAGGAGAAAGGGCGAGATCGAGCGGACAGCCGAGGACCGGGACAAGGAAGGCATCTTCATTGGCGCGTTTTGCATCAACCCCTTGAGCGGCGAGGAGATCCCCATTTACCTGGGCGACTACGTCTTGGCCACCTACGGCACCGGGGCGATTATGGCCGTGCCCGCCCACGACCAGCGGGACTTTGAGTTTGCCCGGAAGTACCAGATCCCGGTACGGGTCGTCATCCAGGGCGAGGAGCCCTTGGACGGTGAGACCATGACCGAGGCGTACACGGGACCGGGAACGATGGTCAACTCGGGCGAGTACGACGGGATGCCGAGCGAAAAGGCTTGGGAGGCGATCGCCGACGCCTTGGCCGAGCGGGGGATGGGCGAGCGGAAAGTCAACTACCGCCTCCGGGACTGGCTCATCTCCCGGCAGCGGTACTGGGGCGTGCCGATCCCGGTAGTCAACTGTGAAAAGTGCGGCGTGGTGCCGGTGCCCGAAGAGGAGCTGCCCGTCTTGCTCCCCGAAAACGTCGACTTCAAGCCGACGGGCCAGTCGCCTCTCCTGGAGCTGGAGGAGTTTGTCAACACCACCTGTCCCCGGTGCGGCGGACCGGCCCAGCGCGAGACCGATACGATGGATACCTTCGTGGACTCGTCGTGGTACTTCTTGCGCTACACCGATCCCAAAAACTCCCGAGAACCCTTCTCCCGGACGATCGCCGACTACTGGATGCCGGTGGACCAGTACATCGGCGGCGTCGAGCACGCGATCTTGCACCTCATGTACGCCCGCTTCTTCACCATGGTCTTGTATGACCTGGGTCTCGTCGGGGTGGAGGAGCCCTTTGAAAACCTCCTCACGCAAGGGATGGTCCTGAAAGACGGGGCCAAGATGTCCAAGTCCAAGGGCAATGTGGTCGACCCCGACCACATCATCGCAAAATACGGGGCGGACACGACGCGGCTCTTTGTCCTCTTTGCCGCGCCGCCCGAGAGAGATCTGGAGTGGAGCGAGGCGGGCGTCGAGGGAGCGTACCGCTTCCTCAACCGGGTCTACCGCATGGTGGCCGACGTCGCGCCGAGGGTGAAAGACGTGACGGCCAAACCCCAGGCTCTCGACGAAGCCGGGCAAAAGCTGCGGCGGCAGATCCACACCGGCGTCAAGCGGGTGACCGTCGATGTGGGCGAGCGGTTTCAGTTTAACACCGCGATCAGCGCCATCATGGAGATGGTCAACGCGATTTACCACTACCGCGAGCTCGCGGCGGAAAAACAGGATCTTGCGCTGCTCAAAGAGGCCGTCGAGCTCACCGTCCTCGTCCTGGCACCCTTCGCGCCCCACCTGGCCGAGGAGGCCTGGGAAATGCTGGGTCACACCACCTCTATTCACCGGGAGGCCTGGCCCACCTACGATCCCCAGGCGGTGGTGGAAGACGAGATCGAGCTGGTCCTGCAGGTAAACGGCAAGGTGCGCGACCGGGTGCGGGTGCCGCGGCAAGCGACCGAAGAGGAGCTCCGCCAGGTGGCGCTCGCCTCAGCGAAAGTGCAGGAGTTTGTCGACGGCAAAGAGGTGCAAAGAGTGATTGTGGTACCGGGGAGGCTCGTCAACGTCGTCGTCCGCTAAGAGCCAGCACAGCGTGGCGCACGGCGCATGAGCGTCCTGGTAAGATCGAAAAGCAGTTGAACGAGGCGCTTGTATCGGAAGGGCGCGGCACGGGGCATGCTGGTGTGGGAGGCGTGTCCCGTGCCTTTTTTCGAGATCCTCTGGCTGTTGTTGATCGTCAGCACGCTGCTTCCGGTGTTCCAGCACAGGCGGGTGGAACAGCGCCGGCTCCGCCTTCTCCACCGCTTTCAGGAGGAGCGGAAAAGCCGTGTCATCACCCTGATCCACCGGCAAGAGTCGTACAGCCTCCTTGGAATGCTCACCCGCAGGTTCATCAACATCGAGGACTCAGAAGCGGTATTGCGGGCCATCCGTTTGACCCCGCCCGACACCCCTATCGATCTGATCTTGCACACACCGGGTGGGCTCGTCCTCGCCAGCGAGCAGATCGCCCGGGCGCTGGCCAAGCATCCGGCCAAAGTGACGGTGTTTGTGCCGCACTACGCCATGTCGGGCGGCACGATGATCGCCCTGGCGGCCGATGAGATCTGTATGGACGACAATGCGGTGCTGGGACCCGTCGACCCTCAACTGGGAGGCTTCCCGGCCGCCTCGATCCTGCGCGCCGTCGAGCAAAAGGACAAAAACGAGGTGGATGACGAGACGCTGATCCTGGCGGATATTGCGGCGAAAGCCATCGAGCAGGTCCGGGACGTGGTCATCGACATCCTCCGGGGGAAAGTGAGCGAAGAAAGAGCCAAGGAGCTCGCGGGCACTTTGACGTCAGGCCAGTGGACGCACGACTTCCCGCTCACCTGCGAGATGTTGCAGTCCTTTGGGCTGCCGGTGACATGCCGCATGCCCCGGGCGGTTTACGAACTGATGGAGCTCTACCCACAGCCCGCCCAAAGGCGCCCATCGGTGCAGTACGTGCCCGTACCCTATCGGGGGCCCCGGCCCGAACCCGCCCGGGGCGACGACCCTTCGTGAGCCCCGGGTATAGGCCTCGTGAGCCCCGGGGAGGCCGTGTCCAGGATGCGGGCTAGGCCGCAATAATTTCGCCTGGTTACATCATGCCGCCCGGGGCTCTGTTCGAGGAAAATCGAGTTCCTTCCCGAATCTGCATCGTACCCCCAGCGATGTTTCCCATCACCGCGCGATTGAAGCATGTTCGCGCGATCCGCCAGCCGGCTCCACGAGGGTGCGGAGGTCGTGGAGATGTTCACGTACTCCCCCCGGGAGCGGATGCTACTGACTGGGTTTGTGTCGGCGCTCGCGCTGATCCTCACCATAGGCGGCGTGGCTCGCTACGGTTTGCCCAAGCCCCGCTGGAGCGAAATCGTTCTCGCCAAGGCGGGGGCATCGCCGGAAGGGGACGAAGGCGCGGCCTGGGCTCCCGCGCCACCGAGCCCTGAGCCCGGCTCGGGGCAGCCGGAGCAGCGGGCCCAGGATGCCCTAGGCGCGAGCGGGACTTCCCTTGAGCCGCGCGAGGATCTCATCGATCTCAATAAGGCAAGCCTCCAAGAGCTGATGACCCTTCCCGGCATCGGCCCGGCGCTCGCCGCCCGCATCGTTGAATTTCGGGAAAGCCGGGGAGGCTTTTCCAGAGTCGAGGAGCTCCTCGAAATCAAGGGCATCGGCGAGGCCAGGTTTCAACGGCTGAGGCCCTTGGTGACCGTCAGCGGAGGAACTTCCGGCGGGTCGTGAGGCCTATGGGCGTTTACGGCTTCGTGCTCCCTGCGCCGTGGTGGCTCTATCGCCGCAGGGCTCTTGGCGTGTGGGCCGCTGTCGCCTTGGGCGCCTGGGTTGGAGTGGTGTGGCCGGCGGCTCCGTGGCTGCCCTTGGCGGTGGGCGGAGCCGTGGCTCTCGTCGTCGGGCGGCGCGGGCCAAAGCGCGTTTGGGGCGCGCTTTTCCTCGTTTCCATTGCGTTGGCGGTCGCCGCGTTCAGCGCGGTGAGAGTGGGGGAATACCAGCGCTGGGAAGCCCACTACCCCCGGGGAGAGCGGCGGGTCCTCCGGGGGCGTGTCGCCGACGTCTTGCCTCACTCGGGTAGTCGCCTGGCCCTCCTTGTCGAGGAGGAAGGGGTCTCATCGCCGGGGCTTGGCGCCGGGCGGCTGTGGGTGAGGCTGGTCGCCGATCCTGCCCAACTGTTGGCCCTGCTGGAGGAGAAGCCCCCGGGCCCCGGCGGAACTATCGCGTGGCCTGTGCGCCTTTACCCCTTCTCTCCCCGCGGCAACCCGGGCGAGTTTGATGCCCGCCTTTGGGCCATGCGCCGGGGATATTTGGCCACGGCCTATCTCGACGAGCCTGGACGCGACGGGGATCAAGCCTTGACCCAAGGCGAGCTTTACGACCAGTGCCCGCTTGTCGCGGCCGCGCTCCACATCTACGACGTCTTGGGCATCCAAAACCCGCTGAGGCGCGCTGCGTGGCGCTGGCGTTGCCTCTTGACGCGAGGGCGCGAGGATGACACAGCGGCGGTGGCCATCGCCATTCTCTTGGGGCAAAAGGACCTGATCGGAGCCGACCTGCAACACGCCTTCAGCCGCTCGGGCCTTGGACATCTCCTGGCGGTCTCCGGCCTGCACGTAGGTTTCATCTTGGCGCTCGTCCTCCCGGTAGTTCAGGCGATTGCTGGCGGCGCCCGGACAACCCACAGCCCGGGGGCTTCTGCCAGGCGGGTGCTGGGAATCCTCGCTCTTGCCGGCGTCGTCTTGGGTTATGTCGCCCTCACGGGCGCCCCCGCGTCGGCGTCCCGCGCCGGTCTCATGGCGATCGTCGCGGCCTGTGGAACGGCGTTTGACCGGCGGGCGGACCCGTGGCAAACGCTCGGCGTCGTGGGCAGCTGCCTCTTGCTCTATCAGCCCTTGTTCCTCTTTGACCTGGGCTTCCAGATGTCGTTCTTGGCGGTCGCGGGCATCCTGGCGGCTCTCTCGGCGGTGGATCTCGCCCACAACACTGCGGAAAGGCATAAGCCCCCTCTCTGGGAGCGCATCAACCGGGCGGCGAAAACCGGCCTGGTCGTCACCCTCGGCGCTCAGATCGCCACCGCGCCAGCGGTCGCCTTTGCATTTTCATCGCTCTCTTGGGTGGCTCCGGTCGTCAATCTCGCTGGCGTGCCCCTCGGGGCCGTAGCCGTTCCAGTCTTGGCGGTCGGGGCCATCTTGGCCGACATCGGGATTCCCTTGGGACACTGGGCGATCGACGCAGGGCACTGGCTCCTCTCTTTGCTCATCGGGCTCGCCCGCGCCCTGCCTCCCTGGGCTGAGCTCGAAGTGCCCATGCCCTCGCCGTTGGGAGCAGCAGCGTGGCTTGCGCTGTGGTTTGGCGCTGCGATCATGATCAGGGCGCTCCGGCGTCCCGCGGCCCCGGCGATGCTCCGCTTGGGACGGGCGATGTTGATCGCAGGGGCGCTCCTCGGCGTCGTTTCGTTGAGCGTCCCGGTGGTGAAGGGGCTCCTCGGTGTCGCGGAAGTATGGGTGCTCGACGTTGGGCAAGGTGACGCGATATTGGTGCGGAGCGGGTGGGGGCGGAGCGTGTTGATCGACGGCGGAGGCGTGCCGGGCGCGGCCGCCACGGGAGGGTACGATGTGGGCGAGCGGCGGTTGGTCCCGGCTCTCAAGCGGATGGGCGTGCGCCGGTTGGCAGCGGTGATCAACACCCATCCCCACGAAGACCACGTGCACGGCCTTGCCGCCGTGATCGCCCAAAGGCGAGTGGAGGCGGTGTACGCTTCGGCGGTGGAAGGGAGCGGCGCTGCCTATCGGGCCTTTCTCCGCGCCGCGAGAGCCAAGGGCCTGGAGGTGCAGCGGCTCTCTGTCGGCGAACAGCTGCAACTGGAGCCCGGCCTCACGCTCACGGTGCTCGCGAGCGGCGATCTTTCCGAATGGGAGGCCTTTGAGCGGCCGACGCCGCTCCCGTCAGTCAACGACCGTTCGGTCGCCCTCTTGCTCGAACACCCCGGCGGCCGAACCCTTTTTCTCGGGGACCTTGAAGCCAGGGGACAGAGGCGGCTCATGGCCCAAGGGGGCCGCTTTAAGGAGCTCTCGATTGCTGACGTCGACGTGCTCTTGGTTCCCCATCATGGCGACCGGGTCACCCGGGGGACGGGCCTCTTGGACGTTGTTCGCCCCAAGATCGCCCTCATTTCAGTGGGGCCCAACCGCTACGGGCACCCTTCCGCCGAGGTCTTAGAGGCGCTCGCGGCCCTGGGCGCCCGGATCGCGCGAACCGACCGCCACGGGGCCATCCTCGTCCAGTTTTGGCCGTGGGGCGTGAGGGTGGCCACCGTCCGGCGGTCCGGAGGAGCGCCGCTCTAGAGTGGCGAAGGGAACGTTTCGGAGGGCCAGAGGCGACGATGGAGATCAAAGTGCTGGAAGCAGAGATCATGCGGGGAAACATCCACAGCACCTACCTGGTCGTGGGGGCGGATGCGCCCCGGCGCCACCAGGCGGTCCGCCTGCTGGAGGAGGCGCTCTGCCCGCCGGACGTGCGGGAATGGTGCCTGGTGAAAGTCGACGGGGAGGAGGCCAGCGGCGCGGAAGTGAGAGACCTGGTGTCGACCCCTCCCTTTCTTGGTGAGAGGCGGGTGGTGGTCGTCAAAGACGCCGAAAAGCTCGCCGACGCCGAGGCGCTCGTCCCGTACGTGGAGGATCCGCCGGGGTTTTCCGTCTTGATCCTCACTGCGGAAAGCGTCGATCGGCGACAGCGCCTTCTCCGGGCCATCGAAAAGCACGGTTTGGTGCTGGCCTATGATCCGCCCAAGGACGGCGATCTTTACCGGCGGGTGAGGGAAATGGCGACGGACCTGGGCCTGCGCTTCGAGTCCCAGGCGGTGGCGGCCTTGTTGGAAAAGGCCGGCGATGACTTGGAACGGATCGAGCAAGAGCTGCGGAAGTTATCCGCCTACGCCGCCCCAGGGGAGGTCGTCGGCCGGGAGCAGGTCGAGGCCCTGGTCGCTGAGGGCCCAACAGTCCTCGGCCAGTATGAGATCTTTGAGTACGTGGACGCCATCACGGAAGGGCAAAGCGCGCTGGCCCTCCAGAGGCTCGCCCGCCTCATTGCCGCGGGTGAACCGCCCCTTCTCGTCCTGGCGATGATCGCCCGCCAGCTCAGGTTGCTGCTGGCTGCGATCGCTTGGAGGGGAGAGCGGCCGGAGGCGATGGCTCAGGCCTTGGGAATGAAGTCGTCCTACCCGGCGAAAAAGGCGATGGCGCAAGCGGGGGCATGGAGCGTCGAGCAGCTGGCGGAAGCGCTGGAGGCATGCGCCCGGTGCGACGCCGCGATCAAGCGGGGGATGGACGGTCCCAGAGCCTTGGAGCTCCTCACCATCCAGCTCGCCGAAGGGCGTAAGGGAGCCCGGAGAAGGAGTTGAGGGATACCACCATGAAGCCTCCGGCAGGCAAGAGAACAAACAAAAAATAAAAAAGAGCCGCGAAGCAATCACATGGCGGCTCCGTTGTGTGGTATGAGGAATCTCTTGCGCCGACAGACTGCGCACCAATCGTAGCAATCTCTCTTACACGGTGACCCGGCCTGGGCCTGCTTCCAGGAGGCTTTTGGGTCG
>PKEU01000166.1 GCA_002919195.1 bacterium | reverse complement strand
GCGGCCGGCACATGCCTGAAAGTCGGCACGGATCCCGCCCGCATCGTCGCCGAGGCGAGCCGCCTCCTTACGGACCGCAAGGCTTATTCTGCCATGGCTCAGGCAGTCAACCCGTACGGCGACGGCCGCGCGGCCTTGCGGATCAAGGAGGCGCTCCTCCATTGGTTAGGATTGGCCGCGCGACCTGCGGATTACGCCGGGAGCCCTGCCGCGACGGGAGTTGCAAAGGCATAGGCCATCAAGTATAATGTAAGCCGTTGGGAAGGGCGAGCCGTTTCCAAGAGGGGGACGGGCCGGCCTTGCGGGGCTTCGACGCTTTTCAGCCTTGCCGGTTTTGGCCCAAGGCAAGGGGGGCGGCCCCGTGGACAAGGGATACTTCGATTTCGCCAAATATGGCAGTATCGGTATCTCTTGGGTGTTGTCGACCTCGATCTACCTGTATCTGGGGTATAAGGGGGGCACTTATCTCGACGGCAAGCTTGGGAGTGCCCCGATCTTTTTGTTGCTGGGCCTCCTTTTGGCGATCGGGCTTTCGGTGGGGAGTTTGATCGGTGAAATCGTCGCGTTGACCCGCGACATGGAAGACCGAAAGGCGAGTTCAAAGCGACAGCACGAGCCGGTTGGTCGCGCCCTGGATCGTGAAAAAAATAACAACTCAAGTCAGGAAGAGGATCGTAAACGAAGGGGTAACGGCAACCGGTGACGCAGGCTCTCAATAAGAAATTACTCGCGATCGGTGGCGTCGGTTTGGCGGCGGCCGCCATCGCGTTTGGCTTAGGCTTTGACCGGGCGGCAGCGGGCGCCATAGCGGGCTCGTTAGTCGGGATGTTTAACTGTTATCTGCTCCATGCCGCCGCTTCTCAAAAGAGTGAAGACGATCAGCCCAAATCCCTGGCGGTCAACCTCTTTTTGCGATCGCTGATGCGGATGGGCATCTCGATGATCGCTCTTTTGGTGGCTCTCCGTTTCGGAGTGGAGTTTTTGATCGGCGCCCTCGCCGGCATTCTTTCCGAAACGGCCACATATACGGGTGACGCGGTGCGTCTCATGTTGAAGCGGTGGAGGTGATGAACGCGTGGAAGCCAAGATGCAGGCTCTTGCCGAAGTGATCGATCACCTGGTCCGCCATGAGGTCTTTCGGATCGGCCCCGTCGTCATCACGACGACCGTGGTCAACACGTGGATGATCATGGCGGTTCTCTTTGCCGTCGTCTTTCTCCTCACGCGCAACTTGAGCGACAAGCCCAAGGGCGCCCAGGCGCTGCTCGAAGTCGTCGTTGAGCTCTTTTACGGTTTGATCGACACCGGCATGGGCAAAGAAGGGCGCAAGTACCTGCCGATCGTCGGCTCGCTCTTTATCTTTATTGCTTTCCTCAACCTCTCTTGGTTTATCCCTGACATGGTGCCGCCCACGACGGATCTGATGACGACGGCCGCGCTCGGCGTCACGGCGCTCTTGTTGGTCCATGCCATGGGCATCCGCGAGAGGGGAATCGTAGGGTACCTCCGTCACTATGCGGAGCCGACTCCCATCATGTTGCCGATGAACCTGCTCGAAGAAGTGGTCCGTCCCTTTTCTCTTGCCATCCGTCTTTTCGGCAACATGTTTGGTGAGAAGATGGTGGTCACGATCTTGTTTATTCTCGCTCCGTTGTTAGCACCTACGCCTGTGATGGCCCTCGGCCTTTTGATGGGTTTCATCCAGGCGTATATTTTTACCCTGCTCACAGTGACTTATCTGGCAGGAGCGACCCAAGGTCACTGACGCTTGCCTCGAGCGGGGTGTTTGCCGGGACCCGGTTTTCACGGTACATTTTGAAGCGGGATCCTGGGATCAAAGCAAGTGGTAGCTGGAGCGGAAGGGAGGGACTATCGAACGATGGAGTTGATTGCAG
Organism: bacterium; assembly: GCA_002919195.1. Classification (GTDB taxonomy): domain Bacteria; phylum Bacillota; class Limnochordia; order DTU080; family RSA5; genus RSA7. Next base: position 18,774 of record PKEU01000166.1, on the reverse strand, counting down.
TCGGATTAGTCATCATGCTCCCCGCCATTGCCTCGGCGATCAGTCAGGGTTGGGCCACGTCGACGGCAATGAACGGCATGTCCCGGCAGCCCGAGGCAGCCGGCGACATGAGGACGACGCTTCTCATTGCCCTTGCCTTTATGGAAGCGTTGACTCTGTTTTCCTTCGTTATCGCGATCCTTTTGTGGACCAAGATCTGATCGCGACGAAGGAGATGTGACACCCGGGTCCGGCGTTTCCCGGACCCGGGACTCTTCTTATTTTTCGCTCATTGGAGAGGTGACGGGGGATGCTCGTCAACTTGGTGTTTGCCGCGGCGGAGCCAGGGGCGGCGGCCAACCCGGTATCCTTTGATGTGTGGACGCTGATCTTCCAGTCCATTAACGTTCTCGTGGTCATGGGCGTCCTGTACTATATGCTTTTTAAGCCGATTTCGGGCATCATGAAAAAACGCGAGGAGTTTGTCGAAAATACTTTGGCTCACGCGGCCGCATCGAAAGAGGAAGCGGAGCGCCTCCTCGCTGAGTACCAGCGTCAGATCCAGGGAGCGCAGGCGGAGGCGCAAAAGATCATTGAGACGGCGGCAGCGCAAGCAGAGGAGTACAGCCGCAAGCGCCGCGCCGAGGCGGATCAGGAAGCGCAAGCCATGATCGAAAAGGCTAAGGAAGAGATCAACCAGGAGCGAGAGAAGGCGCTGGCCGCGATCAGGGACGAGGTGGCCTCCTTGGCCGTGCTCGCCGCCAGCAAAGTGATCGGACGGGCGATCACCCCAGAGGACCACGAAGCGCTTATCCGCGAGTTTGTGGCCAAAGTGGGGGAGCGTAATTGAAAAACCGGAAACTGGGTCGTCGGTACGGTGAGGCCCTCGGCGAGCTAGCGAGCGAGCAGCATCTCCTCGACCAAGTGGAAGAGGAGCTGGCGATCGTCCGGGAAGTGTTGGACGGCGAGCCCGAACTCCGGGAGTTCTTGGCGGATCCCAAGGTTCCCACTGATACGAAAGACCTCGTTGTACAAGAGCTCTTCGCCCAACGCCTTTCACGAATCACGCTCAATTTTCTCCGCCTCGTCGTGGCCAAACAGCGGGCCGCGTATTTGAACGATATGATCGACGCGTACATCGCGTATGCCAATACCAAGCGGGGCGTCATCGAGGTCGAAGTGACGACCGCGGCTCCCCTGACAGAGTCCCAGGCGGATGCCTTGATCCGCAAGTTTTCCGAGATCACCGGGCGCAAGATCCGCCTCTTGACCAAACAGGACGAAGCGCTCCTCGGCGGCGTCGTGGCGCGCATCGGCGACCTGGTCCTGGACGGCAGCGTCCGGACCCGCCTGGAGATGTTGGGCGAGAGCCTCAAGCGTGCGCAACTCAACTGATACGGACGGGGTGAAAGCGAGTGGCGATCCGACCTGACGAGATCAGCGCCATTCTGAAACAACAGATCGAACGGTTTGACAGCGACGTCAAAGTGGAAAACGTCGGCACCGTCATCATGGTAGGTGACGGCATCGCCAGGGTGTACGGTTTGGACGATGCCATGGCCGGCGAGCTTTTGGAGTTTGAAAACGGCGTCTTCGGCATGGCGCTCAACCTCGAAGAAGACAACATCGGTTGCGTCATCCTCGGTCCCTACAACTCGATCCGAGAAGGCGACAAAGTCAAGCGGACCGGCCGGATCGTGGAGGTGCCGGTCGGCGAAGCTTTGATCGGCCGGGTGGTCAACCCCTTGGGACAGCCGCTAGACGGCAAGGGACCAATCGAGACCGACCGGTTTCGTCCGATCGAGTCGCGCGCGCCGGGCGTCATCGACCGGAAAAACGTGCACGAGCCGCTGCAAACGGGGATTAAGGCCATCGACAGCATGATCCCCATCGGGCGAGGCCAGCGCGAGCTCATCATCGGCGACCGGCAGACTGGTAAGACCGCGATCGCGATCGACACGATCCTCAATCAAAAGGGGCAGGACGTGATCTGCATCTACGTCGCGATCGGGCAAAAGGCGTCGACGGTCGCGGGTATCGTGGACGTGCTCGAGCGGCACGGCGCTATGGAGTACACGATTGTCGTCTCCGCGACGGCTTCGGAGCCTGCGCCGCTCCTTTACATCGCGCCCTACGCCGGCTGCGCGATGGGCGAAGAGTTTATGTACAACGGAAAGCACGTCCTCGTGGTCTACGACGACCTGACCAAGCACGCCGCGGCCTACCGCGAGCTGAGCCTCTTGCTGCGGCGTCCGCCTGGCCGTGAGGCGTACCCGGGCGACGTCTTTTACCTGCACTCGCGCCTTTTGGAGCGGGCGGCCAAGCTCAACGACCAGCTGGGCGCCGGTTCGTTAACGGCGCTTCCCATCATCGAAACGCAAGCCGGTGACGTGTCGGCCTACATCCCGACCAACGTCATTTCGATCACCGACGGGCAGATCTTTTTGGAGTCCGACCTCTTTTACGCCGGTATCCGCCCCGCCATCAACGCGGGTATCTCAGTCTCCCGCGTGGGCGGCGACGCGCAAATCCGGGCGATGAAACGGGTCGCGGGCAGCCTCCGCCTCGACCTCTCGCAGTACCGGGAGCTTGCGGCCTTTGCCCAGTTTGGATCGGACCTGGACCGGGCGACCCAGGCGCGGCTGGCCCGGGGACAGCGGGTAACGGAGGTGCTCAAGCAAAACCAGTACGAACCCATGCCCGTCGAAGAGCAGGTCGCGATCATCTACGCAGCTGTCAACGGGTACTTGGACGACCTTGAGGTCGAACAGGTGCGTCCTTTTGAAACCGGCTTTTTGCAATACTTGCGCACCGAGGCCTCCGACGTGTTGGAGGATATCCGCACCACCAAGGATCTCGGCAATGAAACCATCGATAAGCTGAACCAAGCGATCCGCGTCTTTAAGGAACGCTTTAAGGCGGGGCAGGCTTAGAGCGCGGGCGGTTTGCCGGAACTGGGAGGTGTAGGCGCAAGTGGCAGGACAGTCGGTACGGGAAATCAGGCGCCGCATCAACAGCGTCAAAAATATGCGGCAGATCACCAGGGCGATGGAAATGGTGGCAGCAGCCAAGCTCCGTCGCGCCCAAATGCAGGTGACCGCCAACCGTCCCTTTTCCCGAAAGCTGCGGGAGGTGCTGGCCCGCCTGGTGACCGCCGCGCGCAGCGCTGAAGGCGACGGCCGGGTGGAGCATCCCCTCCTCGAAGTGCGGGAGGTCAAGCGGGTCCTCTACGTGGTGATCACTGCCGACCGGGGCCTCGCCGGCGGCTATAACGTCAACGTCCTCCGCCGGCTGCAGGGCATTATGGACGAGGATACCCGGGAGTTTGAAGTCGTCGCCATCGGTCGCAAAGGCCGGGAATACCTGCGTAAACGCGGCCTTACGCCGCTGAAAGAGTACGTGCATATCGGGGATGACATCCCTTACAGCTTCGCGCGCGAGCTTGCCGGCGAGCTGATGGAGGCTTTCACCAGCGGTCAATTTGACGAGATCAACCTCGTCTACACCGAGTTTGTCAGCGTGGTCACTCAGCGCCCCGTGGTCAAGCGGTTGCTGCCGGTCGAGGAGCTCTCGGGATCCAGCGATGGGGAAGAAGCCGCGCTCGAATACATCTACGAGCCGAGCCCCGAAAGCGTGATCAACATCTTGCTGCCTCGCTTTGTCGAAACGGAAGTGTATGCGGCCCTGATGGAGGCCAAGGCCAGCGAGATGGGCGCGCGAATGACGGCCATGCGCAACGCCACCGACAACGCCACGGAAATGATCGAAGAGCTGACGCTCAACTACAACCGGGCAAGGCAGGCGGGCATCACCAAAGAGATTTCGGAGATCGTCGGCGGCGCCGAAGCGCTGGCCGAATAGCCGCAGGGCCGGTTGCTCTTGCCTTAAGGCCACTCAAGTACGGCCACTCGAGAAGGAGGTACCTTGATGAGCGACAATGGACAGCGGGTTGGCCGGGTTGTCCAGGTGATGGGTCCCGTTGTGGACATCGAATTCCCCCCGGACCAACTACCTGATCTTTTAAACGCGATCGTGATCAACACCGAGGCTGAGGGGATGGAGATCAACCTCACCCTCGAAGCGGCGCAACACCTGGGGAACAACACGGTCCGGTGCATCGCCATGGCGAGCACCGATGGCCTCCGCCGGGGCATGCCGGCGGTCGACACGGGCGGTCCTATCAGCGTGCCTGTCGGCCGCAAGGCCCTCGGTCGCATCTTTAACGTGCTGGGCGAACCCATCGACGGAGGCGAGTCCCTTGCCGGCGTGGAGCGGGTGCCGATCCACAAGCCTGCGCCCCCCGTCGACGAGGTGTTGCCGACGACCGAGATCCTCGAGACGGGGATCAAGGTGGTCGACTTGCTCGCCCCCTATCCTCGAGGCGGAAAGATCGGCCTCTTCGGCGGCGCGGGCGTCGGCAAGACCGTGTTGATCATGGAGCTGATTCGCAACATCGCGTACGAGCACGGAGGCTTTTCGGTCTTTGCCGGCGTCGGCGAGCGGACCCGCGAGGGGACCCAGCTCTACCAGGAGATGCGGGAATCGGGCGTTATCGACAAGACCGTGATGGTCTTTGGCCAGATGAACGAGCCGCCCGGCGCCCGGCTTCGCGTCGCCCTGACCGGCCTTACCCTGGCGGAACACTTCCGCGACGTCGAAGGCCAAGACGTGCTCTTGTTTATCGACAACATCTTCCGCTTTGTGCAGGCGGGTTCGGAAGTGTCGGCGCTGCTGGGCCGCATGCCCTCAGCGGTAGGGTATCAGCCCACGCTCGCGACCGAGATGGGCCAGCTGCAAGAGCGGATCACGACCACCAAGAGGGGTTCGATCACCTCGATCCAGGCCATCTACGTGCCGGCCGACGACTACACGGACCCGGCGCCGGCCACCACCTTCGCCCACCTGGACGCAACGACCAACCTGGAGCGGCGCCTGGTCGAGCAGGGGATCTACCCCGCGGTGGACCCGCTGGCTTCCACCTCCCGCATTTTGACTCCGGAAATCGTGGGAGAGGAGCACTACCGGGTGGCCCGCACCGTCCAGCAGATCTTGCAGCGTTACCAAGAGCTGCAGGACATCATCGCAATCCTGGGCATGGACGAGCTCTCCGATGAAGACAAGATCATCGTGGCTCGGGCCCGGCGGATCCAGCGCTTCCTCTCGCAACCCTTCTTTGTGGCGGAAGTGTTTACCGGTCAGCCCGGCAAGTATGTGCCCCGGGAAGAGACGGTGCGCGGCTTTAAGGAGATCATCGAAGGCAAGCACGACGACCTGCCCGAGGCCGCCTTTTACATGGTGGGCACCATCGATGAGGCCGTCGAAAAGGCCAAGCGCCTTGCGGAGGAGGTCGCCTAGCCATGGCGCTCCTCCGCCTGGAAGTGGTCACTCCCGAGAGGACCGTGATCAACGAGTATGCCGAGTCGATCATTGTGCCCGGCATCGACGGGTACATCGGCTTCATGAACAATCACGCTCCTCTCGTTGCCGGTCTCGCGATGGGGATCGTGCACTACGGCCCCGAGCACGGGGAGAAGCGGCGGATCGCGATCACTGGCGGGTTTGTCGAAGTGGCGGATAACCGGGTGACGATCTTGGCGGACACAGCCGAGCTCGACACGGAGATCGACGTGGGCCGGGCGCAAGCTGCGAGAGAGCGGGCCGAGCGCCGTTTGCGCGATCGCAGTGATCAAGTGGACCGCGCCCGGGCAGAAGCCGCGCTGCAGCGGGCGCTTAACCGCCTGAGAGCGGCGCGGGCGATTTGACTTCACCTTAAATAAAACGGCCCTCCCATGGGGAGGGCCGTTCTTTTTTTTCTCCTCAAATTCCTGAAAGGTTCGCTCTGACTCAAACCTCATGACCCCCATCGATGAATCCTTGAAGTTTTCTCGACTCCTCGACGTATAAGCCGTCCCGGCCCTGGGAATCATGGCAACAAAGCCAACTTATGGGAGGGACGGCCCATGGCGTCGGTAGAGGCGCCCATCATGGCGCCGAGGCAATGGCCGGCGTGGCGGCGGTTGCTCCGCTTCATGGCGCGGAGCGCGTTGGCTGCGGCCGTCGCAGCAGGCGCGTACGGCGTCGTGAAGGACACCGCCCGGCTGACCCGGGAAGAGCGCTTGTTTGACTTTCCCCTGGTGGTGGCCCTGGAAAAGACGGGTGTGTCGGTAGCCCAGAGTGAGCTCTTGGTGGTCGCCCCGATCGAACAGGGCCCCATGCCTTCATTTGCCCGGCTCAAGGAGGTGGCCGCTGGCATCGCCCGCGGCATGCCGGGCGGGGATCAGGCAAGCCTCTGGTCTGACGCCAGTGACGGCTTTGCTGCGGTCTACTACGAAGGCGTCGAGCCCAACGGCGGCAAGTGGATCGTCTCGGCCCGCTTCATCGCCGGTGAAGGCGGTGAAGGGGTCGTCGAGGCCACTGTCCACCGGAGCCTTCTGGGGTTTGAGGCAGCCATGCCCAGGCTTGCGCGCAGCGCCGCAGGGGCCGTCGCCCGGGCAATCGGTCGCCCCGTCCCAGGCATGCGCGCGGAAGTCGTTTACAAGGGGAGGCCCCCGCGCGACGTGAGTCCCGTCGAGTGGAGCCGCAGGCTCTTCGCGGAGCTCGGCGGAGAGCTACGCTACCAGTCGACGGAAGGCGACCGGTACACGGCTGCGGGGTTCGCGCCGCGCCTTCCAGGCAGGACGCAGTTTTGGGACCAGACTGTCAACGTGGTTGTCTCGGTGTCGCGCCTTGGCGCGGGCCAGTGGACAGAGGTTGAGACGCCTGTTTTGTGAGCAAGAGGAGGCGGTGATGCAGCGTGTGGACGAGGTGGATGGCCAAGCTGAAGACCTGGTGGAAGCGGAGCCGGGTGGGCTTTTCCCGCTTTTACGGCCAAAGAGCGATCGATGGAGCTCGGGCGCTTGTGGGCCGGCAAAAGGGCCAACCGGCGGTGCACCGGATCGTTTTTCTCGTCACGGCCGTCTTGGTGGTGGGAGCTAGCCTTTACGGATGGAGCCGGTGGCCTTCGCGCCTTCCGTTGACTGAGACGCAACGGAGCGTGGAGACGCCGGAAACAGACAGCATCGCCCCGCTCATGGACTGGCCTTCGCCGGGGCTTGTCACCGGCAGTTTTGAGCTGGTCGACGACTCACCCTTTGCCGTCCCTGCGGTCGATGAGCCGCTCCCTGTGGAGGACGGAAGGGTTGATGAGCTGGCCACGAGCTCCGTAGAAGGAGATGGGGCGGGTGAGGAATCAGCCGATCAAGGAGCAGGCTCGTCCCAGGTGGCTTCGGCGCCCAGGCCCCAGCCCAGTTTGCCCGCGGTCTCGATCACCTCGATGGTGTGGCCGGTCACGGGAGAAGTGGCCCAGCCCTACGGATGGTATCGTCATCCTGTTTTCGGCGATTGGCGCTACTCCTCGTCGGTGGTGCTGCGCCCAGAGGAAGATGGGACGGTGCGCGCGGCCCTTGCGGGACGGGTGCGAGACGTCGTCGACGAGGGCGGGCTCTGGCGGGTGAGCATCGAGCACGCCGGCGGCTGGCGCACCGAGTACGAGGGGCTCGTCGAGGTAGCCGTCCGTTCGTACCAATTGGTCGAGACGGGCGAGACCATCGGCCGCTCGGACCCGTCTGCTGGACTTGGGCTCGGATTTGCCGTCCGCCAGGGTGAGGTGGCGGTCAACCCGCTTCAACTGATCGGCGATGGCGCCTTGCCGGCGGTAAGCCAGTGATCGCTTTACCGGTCCTTGGGCCGGTCGTCTAGGGAGCCCCAGCCGCGACCTTGGGCGATTGATCGCAAAGACGGAGCCGTAAGACCGCAGGCAGCGCTCCGATCGGCGACCGGCCTTTCGACATATCACCTTCCCCCGCACATATACATTTAGCAACACCGGGCGAGGGGGCAAGGTGATGAGGGATTATATCCGGAAACGGGTGCTCGACGTCTCTCGCTACATCGTCGACACCAAAGCCACGGTCCGACAGGCGGCCGCCGTCTTTGGGGTCAGCAAGAGCACGGTCCACAAAGACGTTACGGAGCGCTTGCCCCGAGTCAACAAAGAACTGGCCCGCAAAGTCCAAAAAGTGTTGGCCCGCAACAAAGCCGAACGGCATATCCGCGGCGGCGAAGCCACCCGGCAAAAGTACCGCCGCGAAAAGCGGGCCTCTTAAGTGTTATAAAGGGTCCCGCGCTCGACCTCGCATCTGTTTGCCGCTGGCCTTCCGCTCTGATGCAGGACCCCCTCCAATCCGTGTCGAAGGTGCAGAGCTTTGAAACCAGCAAGCTATCAACGACCGCTCGGGGAATTGGGCGTTCCCAACACGCGGCCTCGAGCAAGGTTTCGGCTTGGCACGAATGGAGCGAAGGCGCATGTTTGCAAAGGAGATCGGGGTCGACCTGGGCACCGCCAACATCATGGTGTACCTCAGGGGCAAAGGAGTTGTGCTGAGCGAGCCCTCGGTGATCGCCATTGACCGCGACACCAATCGCATCCTCGCCGTCGGTGAAGAAGCCCGCCGGATGATCGGTAGGACGCCGGGCAACATCCTCGCGATCCGCCCGTTGAAAGACGGGGTCATCGCGGATTACCAAGTGACCGAGATGATGCTCAAGCACTTCATTCAGAGGGTGTGCGGTCGCCGCCCGATGTTTAAGCCCCAGGTGGTGGTGTGTGTCCCCTCGGGCGTGACGAGTGTCGAAAAGCGGGCCGTCTTGGAGGCGGCGATGCAAGCAGGCGCCAAGCAAGTGTACCTTATCACCGAACCGATGGCCGCGGCCATCGGCGCCGGCCTTAACGTCGCGGAGCCTGGAGGCAATATGGTCGTCGACATCGGCGGCGGTACGACGGATATCGCAGTGATCTCTCTGGGCGGCGAGGTGGTCTCCGATTCGATCCGGATCGGCGGCGACAATTTCGACGACGCGATTGTCCGGTTTGTGCGCCGCGAGTACAACCTGATCATCGGTGAACGCACCGCGGAGATGTGCAAAGTGGAGCTGGGATCGGTCTACCGTCCCAATCCGGCCCGCAAGATGGAGCTTCGCGGGCGCGACGCGGTCTCGGGCCTGCCCCGCACGGTGGAGATCAACCAGGTGCAAGTGGCCGAGGCCCTGGAAGAATCGGTGCGCGCGATCGTCCAGACGGTGCGCGCAGTCCTTGAAAAAACGCCTCCCGAGCTTTCGGCGGACATTATCGACAAGGGGATCGTCCTTACGGGAGGCGGCGCCTTGCTCGAAGGGTTCACGGACCTGTTGGCCGCAGAGACTGGGATCCCCTGCCACCTGGCCGACGAGCCCATGTCGTGCGTCGCCTTGGGCACGGGCAAAGTGCTCGAAAGCTTGGACAAGCTGAGAGAGAGCATTATCGTCGCAAGCCGCACCTGATGGCTCGGGCGGGGATTTTTTCCTCTTTCGCTCCCCGTTTATCGATGAACTCAATTCCCCCTGTGAAATCTCGCTAAAGGGCTTGCCTCCTCCGGTCGATGATAGGAGTGACGCAGTGAGGGGGTGAGTCTGTGCTTCGCGGCGTCTACACAGCCGCCTCGGGGATGCTGCTCGAGGCGCTTAAGACCGACGTGGTCGCCAACAACCTGGCCAACGTCAGCACCAACGGCTACAAACGCCAGCAAGTCTCTACCCGCTCGTTTCCTGAGATGCTCTTGCAGCGCGTCAACGATCCGATCCAGCTTGGGAGGAGAACTGTCGATCCCCGGCCGTGGATCGGTTTTTTGGGCACCGGCGCTGCCCTCGACGCGCTCACCTTGGAGATGTCGCCTGCTCCCATGCGCTTTACGGACAACCCCCTCGATCTTGCCATCGACGGGCCGGGCTTTTTTGCGGTCCTCACCGAGACGGGCGAGGTCGCCTACACCCGCGACGGCCGCTTGCGGGTGGATGCGGAGGGGTATCTGGCGACTTTGGACGGCCTGTTGGTCCTGGGTGCAACGGGCCCCATCTACGTGGGCGACGGAAGGCCCGTCATTGACTCACAGGGGCAAGTCTGGGTCGAGGGCGCGCTGGCGGGCCAAATCGCCCTCTGGGAGTTTCCTGATCCACGGGCGCTGAGCCGCCTCGGCTCCAACCTCCTGGCCCCCACCGAAGGATCGGGGGAGGCCGTCTTGGCGGCCAACACGCGGGTGCAACCCGGGTATCTTGAGGGCGCCAACGTCAATGTGGTGCGCGAGATGGTCGATCTCATCGCGACGCAGCGCGCGTACGAAGCCAATCAAAAGATGATTCAAGTGCAGGATGAGACGCTGGGACGCCTGATCAACGACGCAGCCACAATGGCGTAAGCAAACTTGAAAGAAAAGCCGCTTGCGAAGTGGCCACGCGATCAGTGAGAAACTTGGGGCAGTGTGAGCGAGAGGCTGGACCACGGCGGTGGAGGCCTTGGGATCCGCTGACCGACTGAGGCGGACGACGCATCGGAGACGCTCAAGCTGCCCCGGTTGAGCGCTGGCTCACTCAGCAGAGCGCCAAAAGTGTAGCGAGGGGGAGTGGTCTCGATGATGCGTTCTTTGTATACCGCCGCGTCGGGCATGTCGGGTCAGCAATTTAACATCGACACCATCGCCAACAACTTGGCCAACGTCAACACCGCTGGCTTTAAGAAAAGCCGGGCCGACTTTCAGGATCTCCTCTATCAGAGCATTCGTTACGCTGGAACGCCTGTCACGTCGGGAGCGCAGATTCCCACCAGCATTGAAGTGGGCCATGGCGTCCGGCCGGTAGCGACTCAAAAGATCTTTACGCACGGTACCCCCAAATCGACCGAAAACCCTCTCGACTTGGCCATTGAGGGCGACGGCTTCTTCCAGATCCTCCTTCCCGACGGAACGATCGCGTACACGCGCGACGGCGCGTTTAAAAAGGACGGCGAAGGCCGTCTCGTGACGTCGGACGGCTTTTACCTCGAGCCTGAGATCATCATTCCCGAGGAGGCCGTGGAGATCGCCATCGGAGCCGACGGCACCGTCGCTGTCAAGTTGGCCGGAGAGAGCGAGCCGCAGGTGATCGGCCAGATTGAGCTCGCCCGGTTTATCAACCCTGCTGGCCTGCAGAGCATGGGCCGAAACCTCTACTTGGCCACGGCAGCGTCGGGCGTGCCCACGGTCGGCACCCCTGGCATGGACGGGCTGGGCAGCATCGCGCAAGGGTTTTTGGAGATGTCCAACGTCCAGGTGGTCGAAGAGATGGTCAATATGATCACCAGCCAGCGGGCGTACGAAGTCAACTCCAGGGCGATCCAAGCCGCCGACGAAATGCTGCAGACGGCCAACAACCTCAGGCGATAAAGGCGGTAGCTCGCGGTGGCGCGTGAGAGGCGGGCAAGAGGTCTAAGGGGTGGGCTCGCTGCTTGGACCTTGAGCGGCAGCCTCCTCGTCCTCTTTCTGCTCATGGCCACGCCGGGAGCGGCACGAGCCGGCCAGGCGCACCCTCTCGCAAGCTTTCTAGCCAGGGTCGTCATCGTACCCGAGCCGGCGGTTTCAGGCGACGTGATCCGTCTGGGCGAGATCGCCCGCATCGAGAGTGAAGATCCTGCGCTGGCTGCCAAGCTGGAAGCGCTAGAGGTGGGCCGAGCCGCTCTTCCCGGGCAAAGCCGTGTGGTGTCGGTCGGTACGGTAAGGCTCAGGATGCGCCAGGCCCGGCTCCCCGAGCGGCAGATCGCCATCGAGTCCCCAGTGGACGCCTTTCCCGTGCTCACCCGCTACGAGGCGCTCAGCGCGGAGCGCCTCAAAAACACCATCGAACGTTGGTACGCCGAGTTCGCCGTCCTCCCGCCGGAGGCTCGCCTGCACCTCACGGTCAACGCTGGCGACGAGATCGTGCCGCGGGGCGAGGTGGAGATTAAGGTCGCGCTGGATGCCCCCCGGTGGGGAAACGTTGCGGTGCCTTTGGAGATCCACGTCGATGGCCGGTTGTACAAGCGGGTGTTGGCGAGCGCTGAAGCTTTGGTAGAACAGCCCGTGTGGGTCGCGACGCGCTCTCTCGCCCGGGGTGAGGAAGTAAGCGAGGGCGATGTGGAGTTGGTGGTGAGGCGGTTTGCCCAGCCCGTGCTGGGTCCGCCGGATTGGACCCAACGCTTAAGGACGACGCGCTTTGTACGGGAAGGCACGCCCTTAACGTGGGAAAATGTCGAGCCGGTGCCCGACGTGAGAAAGGGCGAGCGGGTGCTGATCATCGCTCAAAAGGGAAGCGTGTTTGTCCAGGTGGCCGGCGAAATGCTGGAGGACGGCCGGATCGGAGAGAGCGTGGCAGCGCGAAATCTTAGTTCGGGCAGCGTCGTGTACGGCACTTTAACCCCCGATCGAGCAGTGCTGGTCGAGATGTGGTAAGGAGCTGAGAAGGCGATGAAAAGAAGGATGGGACTTCTCGGCGCAAGTGTGCTCATCCTGTTGATGTTGGTAGCCCAAGCTCAAGCCCAATCGCTTTGGGACAGCGCGAGCGGTTCGATGTTTACCGACCGGAAGGCTCGGGGGGTCGGCGATTTGGTCACGTTGATCATCGTCGAGCGCTCCGAGGCATCTCAGGCGGCCCGGACGACCACCGCCAAGGACGCGGAGCTCACCATCGGCCCCGGAGTGGGCGTCTTGCAGGGCGTCATTCCTTTGATCGGGGCCACCGGAGGCGATTCGTTGACGGCTGGCGGTTCGACGACCCGCGGCAGCAGCCTCACCACCAAGATGACCGTCCGGGTCGTGGAGGTGTTGCCCAACGGGATCTTTCGGATCGAGGGGCGCCAGCAGATCGTGGTGAACGGCGAGGAGCAAGAGATTATCGTCTCAGGGCTGGTGCGCCCGCAGGATATCGCGCCCGACAACACCGTCTTGTCGACCTACGTGGCCGACGCGGCGATCTCGTTTAAGGGCGCTGGGCCCTTGGGCGACAAGCAGCAGCCCGGGCTGCTCACGAGGCTTTTCAACTGGCTGTTTTGAACGGCAAAAGGGGTGAACCGCTTGTGAAGGACCGCATGAGGAGAGCGCTGTCCCGGGGTTGGCTCGCGGTGGCGATCGCGGCTTGCCTTATGATCGGCGCCGGCCTGCCCGCGGCAGCCGATCAGCCCATCGTCCGCATCAAAGAGCTCGCTCGGCTGGAGCAGGTGCGGGAGAACCAGCTGACCGGCCTCGGGCTTGTGATCGGGCTCAACGGAACGGGCGACGGTCGGGGCTCACAAGCCAACATCCAGATGGTGGCCAACATGCTGGAACGTTTCGGCTTGCAGGTGAACGCGGCCGACCTGCGGCTGCGGAATGCGGCGGCGGTGATGGTTACAGCGACGCTGCCTCCCTTTGCCCGGCCGGGCGATGTGATCGACGTGACCGTCTCCTCTTTTGGAGACGCGAAAAGCCTCCAGGGCGGTTTTCTCCTGCAGACGCCCCTGATGGCGGCGAACGGGCAAGTCTACGCGGTCGCCCAGGGGCCCGTTTCGATCGGTGGCTTCAACGTGAGAAGCGCCGGCGCTGCGGTGCAGCAAAATCACACGGTCGTGGGACGCGTGGCCAACGGGGCCATCGTCGAGCGGGAGGTCCCCATCCACCTGGGCGACGGCGAAACGCTCACGTGGGTCTTGCGAAATCCCGATTTCACCACGGCGATGCGGGTCGCGGAAGCTATCAACGCTCGCTTTGGCGCGCCGCTGGCACAAGCGATGGACCAAAGCGCGATCCGGGTCAAGGTGCCCGAGGAGATGCGGGATGATCCGATTCCCTTTATCGCCGTCGTCGAGGAGCTGTCGGTTCGGCCGGATGCTGTGGCTCAAGTGGTGATCAACGAGCGGACGGGCACGGTTGTCCTCGGGCACGACGTCAGGATCTCGACCGTCGCGGTCGCCCACGGATCGCTCACGGTGCGGGTGCAGCCGGTGGTGGAGGTGTCGCAACCGCCGCCGCTTTCGGACGGGGAGACCGTGGTGACGGTGACCCCCGACATCACGGTGGAGGAACAGCCCGGTCGATTGATGTTGCTGGAGTCGGGCACGAGCGTCGCCGAACTGGTCGAAGCGCTCAACGCCATCGGGGCGACGCCGCGCGACATCATCGCGATCTTGCAGGCGATCAAGGCGGCGGGCGCTCTCTACGGCGAACTGGTGGTGATGTAGATGGTCGGCGGGATCTCCCAGCCGGAACGCGCCCCGGCGCAGGCGGCCGCACCGGCTGATGCCCCGGCTCCCGGACGACCCCAGGTAGGGGATGGCACCGGCCGTTTCCGGGCCCTCCTCGATCACGCGCTGGCGATGGGCCGGCTCGAGGAGGCTAGAAAGGCGGCCGACGGCGGCAGCCTGGAAGGTCTGGAGGAGGCGGCCGCCGCATTCGAAGCCCTTTTCCTCCAGCACATGATCCAGACCATGCGCAAGACGGTGCCCAAGGGGGGCTTGATCGAGCTGGGGTTTGCCGGTGAGACCTACATGAGCATGCTGGATCAAGCCCTGGCCGAGGAGATGGCAAAGGCCGGCGGCATCGGCTTGAGCCGGCTGTTGATCGACCAGCTTTCATAAAACCGCGCGCATCATCCCTGCCGACGCGCATAAGAAGAGGAGCAAGTGCCTCTTAGCCGAATAGACCCAGGGAGATCGAGGTGGCGCGCGTGCATCGAAGGCTTATCAGGCGACCGCGGAGCGTCGGTGGTCGCCTCTTGCTCTTTTTATCGTTGCTCCTCTCCATCCCTGTGGCAGCCAAGGCCGCATCCCCCTCCTCGCAAGAGACGTTTACGCTCTTTTGGCGTTGGCGCGCCGAGACGCTCGAGCTTGTGATTCAAGGCCCCGAGGACCTGGAGGTACGCCTTCCGCGGGGCTCGTTTCTCCCCAAAGTGGTCGTCGACGTTACGGCGGCGCCCGATCCCAGCGTTCCTCACTCGATCTTCCTCGGAGATGTAGCGTTGAGAAGGATCCGCGTGCAGGACGGGCCGCTGGGCGGCCAGGTCGTCGTGGATCTTGAGTATCCGCTCCCCCCTCCCCAGGTGTCGCGAACCGAGGAAGGGATTGTCGTCGCGGTGACAAAGAGATTTCGCACTGTCGACGAGACCTACGTCGCCCCGGGAGTCTGGTTTGGCCAGGCGCGGGTTGGGGAGGTCTGGGGACCCGTCACTGTGAAGTATCTGAAGGTGGCGACCGGCCATCCCAACGTGCGCATCTACCCGGTCTTGGCAGGGGACGTGTTTGGCCTTGCCAAGGTGAGTGACATCGTCGCGCGGCGCGGAGCGCTGGCGGCCGTCAACGGCGGGTACTATCACTGGAGCGGCCGGCCGCTGGGCCTTTTGATCGTCGACGGCCAGTTGATCAGTCAAGACATCTACGGGCGGACCGCGCTTGGGCTTCGCGAGGACGGAACGGTGTTTATCTCGCCGCTTTCGGTGGCGATGTGGTTGGAGACGGATTGGGGCGCGATTCCCCTCGACGGAATCAACCGCCCGCGGGCGCGAGGGGAAGCGGTCGCCTACAGCTCTCACTACGGCGCGCTTCCTCCCCGGACAGGAACGAGGTTTGTCATTCTCTACAGGACGGTGCTCCGGGATCCAGGGTGGCAAGCTGTGCCGGCCGGCGCGCTGGTCGTCGAGTTTGACGAGGACGATGCCCGGTTTGCGGACCTAAAGGCGGGCCAAAGAGCAGCCTTCGCCTATCGGGTTGTGCCCGGGCAAGAGGGCAGCCTGCGTTTTGCCATCGGCGGCGGTCCCCGCCTTTTGGCTGGCGGAGAGGTCTTTGTGACGGGCGAAAGGGAGCGATTTCAACCCGATGTGGTTTCGGGAAGGGCGCCCCGCACGGCTGCCGGCTTGGATGAGGATGGTTTCCTTTATTTGGTGGTGGCCGACGGCCGGGGAGCAGGGGGGAGCAGCGGGATGACGTTGGAAGAACTTGCTTCCTTTCTGAAGGAGTTAGGCCTGAAAGAAGCGTTGAATTTGGATGGCGGCGGCTCGTCGACCTTGGTGCTGCGAGGCCGGGTCTTTAACCATCCGTCGGTAGCCGAGGAGCGGGCGGTCGCGACGGCGCTGGTGGTCGATGTCGGCGCAGAAGGGCAGTGACAAAGGATGCGGTGTACCGGATGGGTGAGAGTATGAAGGCCGTGAGGGCGCTCGGGTTGTGCGCGCTGATCTGGGCCGTAGCGACCTTGGGGGCCGCGGGCGCTATCGAAGTGTACCCGGTCAGCCAAGTGCAGCGGGGAGTCGTCGGCGTCGGCTATACGGTGGTCGAAGGGACGACCATCGAACCCTTCTCCGTGGAAATCCTGGGCGTCTTGGAGCGAGCCGGTCCTGCGGGGAGCTTGATCTTGGTGCGCGCCTTTGGCGACCTGATCGACCGGGTGGGCGGCATCGCCTCAGGCATGAGCGGCAGCCCCGTCTATGTCGACGGCAAGCTCCTAGGAGCTATCGGCTACGGCTTTCAACTGGCTGATCACCGGATCGGTCTCGTCACCCCAGCCGAAGACATGTTGGAAGTGATGTCCCTGATCGACGCCGGGTCGTTGCAAGAGCCGGAGCTGCTTCCCCCGGAAGGCCAATGGGTGGAGCTTCCCAAGGGGATCGTCCTGGCGGATTCGACGGCAGAGGCCCGCAAGCTCAAGGCGCTTTTGCCGGAGGACGTATGGGTGGCCACACCGGTCTCGACGCCCCTCATGGTCAGTGGGCTGGGCCCCCGGACCATGGGGCGCCTGCGCGAGCTTTTCTCTAATTACGACGTCGTGCCGATGCAGGCGGGCGGTTCGCTGCGGGATAGCGGCATCGAGGCGCCGCTGGCGCCGGGCGCCGCCTTGGGCGTGCAGCTGGTGCGCGGCGATGTGGACATCACCGCGATCGGCACTCTCACGGCGATCGACGGCGATCGCTTTGTGGGCTTTGGTCACCAGTTTTTGGGCCGGGGCGAAGTGGACCATTTTGTGACCGGAGCTTATATCTACACCACCGTCTCCTCGATCAGTTTTCCCTTTAAAATCGGCGCGCCTTTGGATACCGTGGGCAGCCTCTTGCAAGACAGGGGAGCTGGGATCGCGGGCGTCTTGGGCCGCGCCCCGGATAGCATCCACCTGAGGGTGCGCGTCGCGGACCGGGATCGCGAGGTGGAACGGGATTTCCGGGTCGAGGTCGCCCGGGACGCGGAGCTCACGGTGCCCCTCATGGTCGTGTCGGCGCTGGAGGCGGTCGACCGGGCTTTGGACCGCCTGGGGCCCGGCACGAGCCGGGTCAATTTCCGCATCGATGGCTCGGGGATGCCGCGCGCCCTGGTGCGCGAAAATGTCTTTTACAGCAGCTCCGACATCGCCGCGGCGTCGCTTTCGGAGCTCTTGGTCGCAAGCGAGCTCTTGCAGGAAAACGAGTTTCAGGATCCGGTGATCCAGGAGGTCTCGGTCGACATCGAGGTGGAGTCGACCCGCAGGACGGCCCGGATCGAGCGGGCAGAGCCCAAAGCGCGCCGGGTGCGCCCGGGTGAGACGGTCGACGTGGTAGTGACCCTCCGGCCGTTTCGAGAGCGCCCCTTTGAAGTGACGGTGCCCCTGGAAATTCCCCCCGATGTCGGCCGGGGACCGGTGACGGTGTCGGTGCGGGGAGGCACCTTTGGCGGGTACGCAGGGATGCCCGAGGCAACGGATGACCTGGTGGGGCTCCCCTCTGACGAGGGGGAAGGCGAGGAGGCAGGCCCCATCACCCTGCAAGCGGAGAGCTTGGAAAAGCTGATCGACGAGTTTGAAAAGGAGCCCAGAAACAACGAGGTCGTCGTCGAGTTTTACCCACCCTCGTTTTTCGACGCCGGCAGAGATCTCTTTCGCGGTGGACCACGCAGCGCCCCAGAGGAGGAGCCGCCTGGCGAGGAGCCTCCCGGGGATCCGGACAATCCCGAAGAGCTAGGGGAGCCCGAGGAAGAGCCGGCGCCGGAGGCCGGTGATGTTGTGGAGACCGAAGAGCCGAGTGCGCCGGGCGACCCGGACGGGACGGTTGAGCCGGGTGAGCCCGACGAAGGTGAAAAGGCGGGCGAACCGGGAGAGGCCGAAGAGCAGGGAGAGGCCGAGGAACCTGGAGAAGGCAGCGACGACGATGGAGGCTTTGGTCACGAGCCTTCGAGCTCCGGTGAGGATGTGACCGGCGACAACGACCCCGCCGCGGAGGAGAGCTCGGGCGAGGATGATCAAGCGTTTCCCGATGACGGCGAGGACGCTGAAGCCGTGGACGAGGAGGAGCTTGAGGAACCGGCTGAATACCGTCCCATCCGGGCCACGTATCCCACGGCCTATGTGGTTCACGGGGAGGTGCAGTTCCCGCTGACGATCTTGCCGGCACGCGAGATGGAGGAGGACGAACCCGAAGGCGAAGAGCCGGCCCCTGCGCCGCCGGCGGATCCCTTTAGGGAGCCTGACATCCTCCCGATCGACGCCCGGTGAGAAAGGACGAGCGGGCCAGGCGCGGGAGAAGCGTGTACCGGTATTTTCCCTCGCGGCCAGCAGGAGGAAGGGCGCCGGGTGTAACCGAAGTCTCGAGGCATGAGTTTTGAACCTGCCCGTCGACCCCGAGGCGACCGGGAAAAGACTCCTCTTCGCTTCCGTACTTTGCGGCGCACGGCGATCATCGCAGCGGCTCTCTTCCTGATCGCGGGCGCCCTGTGGTGGGGCAGCCACTACCTATCGGAGCGCGCCCACGAGGAGCTGGCGCGGATCGTGGAGGAAGCGGCTGGCCCCTCCGCGAGCGTCGGCGGGGTCGGCTTCTCACTGCCCAGCCGTGTGACCATCCGTGATCTTGAAGCCGGTCCGGTCAAAGCTGGTGAGCTGCGCATGGACCTCTCGCTCCCTGGCGTGCTCCGGCGGGATCCGCTCGGCGCGATACGCCGGTTTTCTCTTTTGG
>PKEU01000114.1 GCA_002919195.1 bacterium | reverse complement strand
TACCCCACCCAGTTAAACGAGACGAAGTTTTTCGCCCGGCGGGCGGCCTTGACCACCCGGACCGTCGCCTCGAGGCTTCCCCTGGCCCGGTGGTTTTCGTGCCCTTGGGCTCCCCAGGGCTCGTAGACCGAATTGGTCTGGCTGATCGAGACGAAGGCGGCCGTGCGCTTTAAGATCTCGCGCAGGTCCAGCTTTCGCCAGTGCGGCGCGAGCTCCGGAATCGCATGAATCCCACCGACTGCCGTTTCGTCCGCCGATGGGGTCCGCACCTCGGGTACACTCATCACGATCGCTCCCCTTTTCTTGTGTAGTCTCGCAGGGTCTCGGTTGGGTCCCGTGGACTTGGACCCCACGGTCTTCCGCCTGATGGACTGGAGTCATGGGATTGGGCCGCAGCCGGCATGCAGACTACCGCCCAACAAAAAAGCCTCTTCCCGAGGAAGAGGCCATGAGTCAATTTTCCACGCCTGCTTTCCTCTTATCTCTCGGGTTACCCCGCAGGAGTTGGCACCTTCTTGCCGCGCCTTTTGCGCAACGGCAAGGGTTGCCGGGTTTCATCGGGCCAGTCCCTCCACCACTCTGGATAAGCGGAAAACGTTGCGGTCCGTATCCACGGTATTCAATTGTCGAGTATTATGATAGGCACAGTCCGAATTGGTGTCAAGATCTGGAACGCGGATTTTTCCACCCCGGCTTTATCTCCTCCGGCCTTAACGGCCGCACGCCGCACCCGTGCTGAGGCCGTAACGCTCTCGGCACGTCGCCCCAGCGGCCCGGCGCCTTGTTTACACCGGCCACGCCTCCTCGTCCCAGCACATCTGCCAAAAGAGCAGTTCAAAGCGGGCGCTCGCGGTGTAGCGGTCTTCCCAGACGGCAAGGTCTTCTTCCTTCGCGCCCTCGGCAAGGCGGTCGAGCAACCCGGCACAATAGCTGCCGAGCGCCTTAAATTCGTCCGAGATATACATCTCGATCCATTCCCGGTAGAAGGGGTTTTTCGGTATGCCCATGGCGGCGAGGTAATCGGCGGTCTCGGCGTAGCCCGCGAGGCATGGAAGCAGCGAAGCGGTCAGTTCGCCAAGGCTTCCCTCGTAGGCGGTGTAGAGGAGTTCCCGGGTGTAGGCCCGGCACGTGGGCGCCATCTCCCCTGCCTCCAGCTCCGCCTCGGAGACGCCAAACCTCTGGGCGTAGCGGCGGTGGCCATCCATTTCAAAGCTCACGATCCCGTCAAACAGCTTGGCAAACCACCGCATCGTCTCCAAGTCCCGGGCTTTGGCGGCGCCCAGAGCGAACATACGGGCGTAATCTTTCAGGTACAGGTAATCCTGCTGCAACCAGTAGCGGAACTTGCTCTCCGGAAGGGAGTCGTCTTGCATTCCCCTGGGAAACGGGTGGTTGAAAATCGCCTGCCAGATGGGGTCTGTTTTCTTGCGCAGGTAAGCACTGAAACTCACGACGGATAACCTCCTTATCGACGGTTGGCCGATCTCCAACACGGATCGTCAACACTCCGGTTCGCCGCCCGTGCTCGCGCCGACGGCCGGCAACAAAAAAGCCGTCCCCGCGAAGGAAACGGCAATGCGTCGACAAAGCTTCAAATCACCACTTCCCTACGCTGGTATGACCCAGATCAGGTTCGAAGGGTTTGGGTCCTCGCGACCCATCTCAGCCCCGTGGGGCTCCCCTAGTGGATCCTCGGATTCAGTTGTGTGGCCAGTTGTCTTTGATGTACATCCATTTTATACCATAACAATATTACCACACCGAAGACGCCCTTCCTCTCGAGCGCGGGATTTTGCATGTCCACTCCCGCCCCAAAAGCCGGCCACGGGCGATCAGGACGAAGGCACGGCGAGAGGCGTCATGTCCGGAGGTCGAACGATCGTGGAGACTGTCATACGCCCCGCCCAAAGAGATGACGCTTCCACCATCGCACGGATCCAGGTGGCCACGTGGCGCAGCACGTATCGAGGCCTCGTTCCCGACGATTACCTCGACAATATGCGGGAAGAGCGCAGCGCCAAAATCTGGGCAGACGTCATTTCCCGAATCGATGAGGCGAAAGCCCCCTCCGAGGCGGCCGAGCAGCCGCTGTTTCTGGTGGCGGAAGATCCGGCCCACGGTGTTGTCGGCTACGTCCTCGGCGGCAAGGAAAGGGACCAAGACCCCGTCTACAAAGCCGAGCTGTACGCCATTTATATCTTGAAGGACTTCCAGCGCCGGGGCATCGGGAGACGGCTTGTCCAAGCGTTTGCCCGCGGCATGCTGCAGCGGGGTTACCACAACCTGCTCGTCTGGGTCTTGGCGGAAAATCCGAGCCGCCACTTCTACGAATCCCTCGGGGGCCGGTGGCTCCGGAGCAAAACGATCACCATCGGTGGCGCCGACTTGGAAGAGTGGGCTTACGTGTGGGACGATCTGAGCCTACTCGCTGGCAAAGGTTGAGCCACGTTGCGACACGTGCCCTCGCTAAAATCAAGGGTAGGCGATAGAGCCGCTCAAGTGATGTCACAACCAGGCCTAGCACGCGGCGCCGTCCCATAGTCATCTGTAGTCGTCATCTATCATTGTTGTTATCTGTAATTTCTGTTACTACATCTTTTTGTCGCGCGAGAAGTCCTCGCCGGGCAAATTTTTGCAGAAAGCGTCCGGGAAGAGGGGTGTTCACGCCCAATTTCCGGGGAAAAGCGACCAAAAAACCACTCCGACGGCCTGACTAAAGCCGCAAGTGTGAACTGCTCCCGGGATTCAAGCAAATTATTGCCTCTCGCCCCCTCGTATCGTGGCTACAAAATGTAGTTACTGAAAGTTCAGTCGAAAGATCGCGCCACGAGCCTCCCTCACGAGCCTCCCTTCAGATCACCTTCGATCCTCTTCGAAGTCAAACTTCACCCTCAGCAAGAGGTCGTCTCCGAAACCGATCAGTGAACCCTGAGGGGGCCCGAAGTTGCAGCGTAAGGTTGAAGGGGAGCAAGTCACGGAGCTTCAAACAAGATAACCTCCGGTCGATCGACCCAACGCATGCCACGCAGCACATCGCGAAGCTGGGCTTCGAGCAAGTCACGCAGTTCCCCCGAAAACTCCCGAATCGTCCCCTCGGGGAAATTCGCAAACTGGCTCAAACCGATTCTGCTCTCCACTTCAAAGCAGGTTCCCCTGGCCGGTGCCGTGTCTGCCGGGCCTGCCGACATCTCATCCGCTGGCCCGCCAACTGTCTTGTCTTTCTTCTCGGTCACTCCCTCCAAAAAAAGACGATAGAGCCGCCCCTCCGCGTAGCTGCCCGCCGCCCCGTCGTAAAGCGGCGCGAAGAGGCTTACGGCAAAGCCTTCCCCACGGCGGACCGTGGGTTGAAACTCAGTGTACCCCCTGGGCGGCGTGTAGAGGCAGGCCTCAGCCGTCTCCAGGTCCCCGCGCCGCTCAATCCGCACGCCCGCGCTTTGAAAATTGGTGCCCGCAAACTCATCTCCAAAGTAGTACAGGCAGTAGTCAAAGCTCTCGTCGCATGGTGGAATGACAGTCCTGACCAACACTTGATCCCGGTGTACCGCAAGGCCGAAGTTGCCGGGCCGCACAAACATCAGCTCGCCGCCGGCGACCACGTGCCAATCCACGTGCGCACCGTTTGCAGACACTCCTCGCGGCGGCAGAAACCCGAGCGTCAACAAGCACAAGATCGAGCACACGCTAAGACCCAGCGCCAACGTAAGACGCCGGGAAAACAAACCGCGCTGCGGAAGAAGAAGCATTTCTTCATTCCCCCGTCCATATAGAAAAACCGGAGTCCGTATCCATCTCTCTACCGATGTGGAGGTGCTGGCGTGATTCAGCCGCGCAAACGGCAGGCGCCGTGTGTCGCTCAGCAGGTGCTGGACGTTGGCCGCGAAACGTCACTCGTCAACCCGCGGGTGCCACGCGCCGACCGGCGGGTGCCGTGCATCGACCGGCAGATGCCACGCATCAACCGCCAGGGATCGTGCGTCAAAGGGCAGGCATCTCGCGCCGCCCGGCAGGCGCCGGCCGTACCGCCCAATGGGCCCACCACACAAATGCCCCAAGCACCGGTCGCTGCACTGCTGTGCCTCGCGCTCAGTTTAACCCTCGTCGCAGTGTTCGCCTCTGTGACGGACGTAACCTTGGCCCAAACCCCGGGAGAAACAGTGGAGCTCACCTTTTGGTCGTGGCGTACCGAAGATGTCGAGCAGTACAACCGTATCATCCAAGTCTTCGAGGAAAGAAACCCGGGGATCAAAGTCCGGTTCATCCCCTATCTCAACACGGAGTACAACACGATCCTCTCCACGGCGCTGCAAGGGGGCGGGGGCCCAGACATTATCCACCTGCGGTCGTACGGTGGAGCCGAAGTCCTCGCCAATGCAGGCTACCTCATGCCCTTAGACGGCGTCGTCGAGGCGCTTGAGGAGTTTCCGCAAGAGGTGCTGCTCGGCGCCACCAGCCGCAAGGACGGCAGGGTCTACGGAGTTCCATTCGCCTATCAGACGGTCCAAGTCTTGTACAATCAACGCATCTTCGCTGAAAACGGCCTCGCGATCCCCCAGACTTGGGGCGAGTTTCTCGAGCTCGCCGGCACCTTGAAAGAGCGGGGCATCATCCCCTTTGCCAACGGCGCCAAAGACGCCTGGATGCTGGAGATCCTCTGGGGCGCGGTGGGCCCACAGTTTTACGGCGGCACGGAGTTTTTCAACGAGGTGACGACGGGCAAGACCGACTTCCTCGATCCCCGGTTTGTCGAATCGCTGCGGCGCCTCAACGAGCTCGTGCCCTACTTCCCGCCGGGATACATGGGCGTCGGGTACACCGACATGCAGATGCTCTTTGCCCAGGAAGTGGCGGCGATGTTTATCGGCGGCTCCTTTGAACTGGGGATCATGGCAAGCCTCAATCCCGACCTGGAGATCGGGGCGTTCCCCGTCCCGCCGCTTGAGGCGGGCGATCCGGCCTACGTGGCCGCGTGGGTCGACGGCTCGTACGGCATCAACGCCAGCACCAAGCACCCTGAAGCTGCGCTCAAGTTCATCGAGTTTACGGCGACCCAAGAGTTTGGCCAGATGTTTACCGACGAGCTCAAGCAGATCTCGGCGGTGCCGGGAACCGTTCCTACGGACCCGACGTTGGCACAGCTTGTCGCGGCGCTCCACGAGGCGTCGACGCCGTACCTCATGCTGGTGGCTTTCCGTTACGACCAACCGACGGGATCGACGCTCCTTCAAAACGGGATCCAGGAGATGCTGGCGGGACTCAAGACTCCGGAGGAAGTGGCCCAGGATATCCAGGAGGGCCTGTCTCTGTGGTTTGAGCCTTTCCAGTCGAGGGGTTGAGTAAGGGAACGAGATTGGCAGCGACATCGGAATGAGTTAGGGAGCGAGATCGGAAACGAGTTACGGGGCGAGGTGGAAGCGTGCACCGGTGGGTGGAGAAGCGCGTTTACATCATCATGATCCTGCCCGCCCTGGTCGTTTACACCGGCTTCATGGTGTATCCGCTTTTCACCTCGCTCCTCTACGGGCTCTACGAATGGGAAGGGCTGCAGCGGGGCGCCT
The DNA here is from genome assembly GCA_002919195.1 of bacterium. Taxonomy (GTDB): domain Bacteria; phylum Bacillota; class Limnochordia; order DTU080; family RSA5; genus RSA7. The sequence continues at coordinate 15,441 of PKEU01000114.1, read as the reverse complement.
TCGCCGGCCTGGCCAACTTCCGGACGATCCTCTGGGAACGCCCGTTTAACGTGCGTTTCTTCAATGCGATCCAGCACAACATCTACTTCTTTGCCCTGACCTTTGCCATCCAGTCGACGGCCGGGCTGGGGCTCGCCGTGCTCTTTAGCCAGGGCGGCCGCCTCATGACGCTCTACCGGACAGTCTCTTTCATTCCCTACACGCTCTCTCTGGTGGTCGTCGGCTTCCTGTGGTCGCTGATGCTCAACCCCACGTGGGGCATCGTCAACAAGGCGCTGGCCGCGGCGGGGCTCGGCGCGTGGGCCCGGCCCTGGCTCGGCGACCCCAGGACCGCCCTGACGGCCATCATCCTGATCAATGCGTGGCGGTGGATCGGGTTTCCGGTGCTCGTCTTCCTCGCAGCGATCCAGAGCATCCCAAGCGAACTCCACGAAGCCGCCCGGGTCGACGGCGCGAGGGGCTGGCAGCTCTTTCGTCACATCACGTTGCCGCTGGTGATGCCTGCCGTCCTCACCGTGACGATCCTGACGTTTATCTACGACTTCATGGCCTTTGAACTCATCTTTGTCATGCAAGGGTCGAGCGGAGGCCCGGCCTACTCCACCGACGTCCTCGGCACGCTCTTTTACCGCACGGCTTTCGGCGAATCGGTCGCCGGCGGCGACATCGGCAACATCGGCTTAGGTTCGGCCATCGCGTTTTTGATGTTTCTCATCGTGGGCACAGTGTCGCTCATGGCCTACCGGTGGATGACCCGGCGCGAGACTGAGTACTAGGATTGTCGACTTCTGTGTTGACCCGGAGATGACTTCGGATGCGGTTCCATCAGCGCGCCTTTCGCCTGTTCAAACGCATCGGCATCCACGCGCTTCTCTCGCTTTACAGCCTCGCCGTTTTGCTACCCCTGGTGATCATGGTCGTCAACTCCTTTAAAACGACTCGGGAAATCTTCCTCGCGCCCTTTTCGCTGCCGGCGGTGTGGAGTTTCCAATCGTACGTCCAAGTGTGGCAGCGGGCGAGTTTTGGCGTGTACTTCGCCAACAGCCTGTGGGTTTCGACGCTCTCCGTCACCGCCATCCTGGTCATCGCGTCCATGGCGGCCTACGGCTTGGCCCGCTACCGCTTTCGCGGCGTCGACGCCCTGCGCTTGTATTTTCTTGCGGGGCTGATGGTGCCGCTCCGGCTCGGCGTCGTCCCCCTCTTTGTGCTCGTCCAACGGCTGGGACTCCTCGACACCCATTGGGCGCTGATCCTGACGTACGTCGCGAACGGCATGCCGTTCTCCATCTTCCTGCTGAGCGGCTTCTTTCGCCGGCTGCCCCAAGAGCTGGAGCACGCCGCCCGCATCGACGGGTGCACGGAGTTTCAGATCTACCGGCGCGTGATGCTGCCGCTGGTGCGCCCCGCTTTGGCCACCGTAGCCATTTACAACTTCGTGCCGATATGGAACGACTTCTTTTTCCCGCTGATCCTGCTCCGCAGCGACCACCTCAAGACGATCCCGCTCGGGATGACCCTCTTTTTCGGCCAGCACCAGATCGATTGGAGCCTTCTTTTCGCCGGCATGACCCTAGCGAGCCTCCCCCTCTTGGCACTTTATCTCATGCTCTCTGGCCACTTCATCCGCGGACTTACCGCCGGGGCGATCAAGCGATGAGCTGGGTTTCTTGGACGTCCCTTGAATTGCGGATATCATAAAGACGGAGGGGGAGAAAGCGATGGGTTACCGTTTGCCCGACACCAAAGCGCGCGCCCAGAAGCTGAACGCAGCGCTCGCGCAATTTGTAGCCTTGCTCCCTCACACGAACGTCCAAAAAGTGATCCTGTTCGGCTCCCACGCCCGTCAATCGATTCACTCACGGAGCGATATCGATCTCATTGTCATTAGGCCGACGTCAGAGCCCTTTGTCCGCCGCGCCGACGACCTGATCCAGCTGATGCCTCCCGGTACACCCGTAGACATTCTTGTCTACACCCCTGAAGAGTGGGTACAGCTCAGCAAGAGTCGAGACTTCCACCGCACTGCCCAGAGAGAGGGGAAGGTCATTTACGATGTCCAATCTCGATAATGCGCTTCGCTGGCTACGCCAAGCGGAGCGTGATTTGGACGACGCTCGGTTTGTCATGACGGGAAAGCGGTTTGGATTGGCCTGCTTCTTGTGCCAGCAATCAGCCGAAAAAAGCGTCAAGGCGTTCTTGTACGCCTCGGGAGCCGAATCGGTGTGGGGCCATTCCGTAGCGGAGTTGTTGAGAGACGCCGTCGACTTTGATCCGTCCTTCGAGGAAATGATTCCTCTCGGGGCGCGCCTTGACAAGTACTACATCCCGACCCGTTACCCAGACGCTCTTCCCGGTGGAATCCCAGCTGATGCGTACGACCAGTGGGACGCGACGCGGGCCATTGAGACCGCAGAAGCGATTGTATCCCACGTGAAACAACGAATCAAAGAGTCACGTTAACTGCCGGGCTCCGCTGCAGTACGAAGCTCACCTCAAGCCCACTGCGGTGGCGGGCACCAAGGCGTCGCTGTCTTTGACCCGTCCGCGGCGGCGCGCGGGATACCGGTAGATGAGAAACTTGTCGAGGGGGTCTTGGGCTTCAGGCAGCTCGATCTCGAGCACCAGCTCAAAGGCGAGGCCCTCGAGGACGACCGTGTACCCGGGCATGGGGTAAAACAAGATCACGTCGACCGTCCGGGGGTGCGCCGCCACGGATTTGAGGATGTTTCCCATCACCTTTTGAAAGACGAGGGACGAAAAGGGGTTGAAGAAGTAAAAGCGGTTGTCGGCGGCATCGACTTGGTATTTCTCGGCCAGGCCGTGCTCGAAGGTGATGGTCGCCGGCGCGTGCTTGGCCTGGCGAAGATAGGCGCGCAGGTTGAGGAGGGCTTCCTCGTAGGTCTTGGCGTCGGCCTCGATGCCCACCACCGGCACGTGGAAATGGTGGTGAAGGAAAAAGGCGACCCTCCCCCGCCCGCAGCCAAAATCGACGACGCGGTCGCCCGGGTGAAACCGGTAGACCTGGCAAAGGCGCTCCAGCGCCCAGTAGGGAGTCGGCTCATAGCCGTGGTAGTGGCGGTGGCCGTCCCATTCCTTGACACCGGCGGTCTTGATGCCGAGCTGGCGATCGTACTCCTTCCAATCCATGGCCGCCTCCACCTTACGCCTTCACCCGCGCCGCCTACTTTCACCTGTGACGGCCGCTCTCGCCCATGACGCCCGTGACGCCCATCACGCTCGTGACTTTTCCATTCCCCTAAGCCGCGCTCGCGCTCTGGCGCTCTCACCCCGGCCCTACCAGCAACCTAGCGACCTCGCGCCTACTCCGCCTCGGCCGCTGCGGCCGTCGTCACCTTGGCCTCCAGCCGCGCCAGGGACTGCTCCACGTGGTGGCAAGCCGCCCAGTGCCCGTCCTTGTGCTCCACCAGCGGCGGCTCCTCGGTGCGGCACAGGCCGGTGGCCAGGGGGCAGCGGGGATGCAGCCGGCATCCCGAGGGCGGGTTGGCCGGGTTGGGGATTTCCCCGGTGAGCCCGGTGAAGATGTGCTTTTGCCGGGGGTCGGTGGAAAGCACGGCGTCCATCAGCGCCTGCGTGTACGGATGGTGGGGCCGGTACACCAGCGAATCGGCGGCGCCGTGTTCGACGATCTTGCCAAGGTACATCACGGCGATCCGGTCGCAAAAGTGCCGCGCGAGCGACAAGTCGTGGGTGATAAAGAGCAGCGAAAGCCCCCGCTCCCGCACGAGGCGCATCAGGATCTTGAGGATCCCGCCCCGGATAGAGACGTCGAGCATCGAGACCGGCTCGTCGGCGACGATGAAGTCGGGATCCAGCACCAGGGCCCTGGCGATCGCCACTCGCTGCCTCTGCCCGCCCGAGAGCTCCCGGGGGTACCGGTGCATGTACTCTTCCACCGGCGTGAGCTCCACGTCAGCCAAAGCGCGGGCCACCCGCTCCGTCACCTCGTCGTGATCCCGGGCCAGGCCCTGGATCCGCAGGGGTTCGGCCACAATGCGAAAGACGTCGAGGTTGGGGTTCATCGAATCGTAGGGATCTTGAAAGACGATCTGCATCCGCCGGCGGAGCCTGGTCATCTCCTGGCGGGAAAGCTGCGTGATATCCTGCCCGTCAAAGATGATCTCGCCCGAAGTGGGCTCCTCCAAACGCAAGAGCACCCGCCCCGTGGTGGTCTTACCGCAGCCCGATTCGCCCACGAGGCCCAAGATCTCGCCCCGGCGGACGAAAAAGCTCACGCCGTCGACCGCCCGCACCGCGGACCGCTTCCCCTGCATGATGTCCTTGAGGCTCCGCCGCAAGGGAAAGTGCTTGACCAGATTGCGCACTTCCAGCAAAATCTCGCCGTTGGACGCTTTCATGCAAACCTCACCTCGGCTACTTCCCCGCTCACCGATACCTGGTGGCAGGCCACCCGGTGCCGGGCCGCGCCCTTCTCCACCAGCTCGGGCTCTTCCCTGGCGCAAAGCTCATCCGCCAGCGGGCAGCGGGGGTGGAAGCGGCAGCCTGAAGGCGGGGAAAGCAAGTTGGGCGGCGTGCCGGGAATAGAGACGATCGGCGCCCGGTCCGCCCGGATGTCGGGAAAAGCTTGCGTGAGCCCCTGAGTGTACGGATGGCGGGGGCGCACCAGCACCTCCTCCACCGGGCCGTGCTCGACGATCTTGCCGGCGTACATCACGGCCACCTCGTCGCAGGTCTGCGCCACCACCGACAAGTCGTGGCTCACGAGGATCAGCGACAGCCCCAGGCGCTGCCTCAGGTCGGAGATGGCCTTGAGCACCTGGGCCTGCACCATCACGTCCAGCGCCGTCGTGGGCTCGTCGGCGATGATCACCTGGGGATTGCACGCGAGCGCCATGGCGATGACGGCCCGCTGCTTCATGCCGCCGCTGAACTCGTGGGGATAGTGGCCGTAGCGAGCGGGGTTGATCCCCACCATCGCCAACAGGTCCTTGGCCCTGCGTTCGGCCTCCTCTTTGGTCACCCGCTCGTGGGCCAAAATGGCCTCGGCGATCTGGCTCCCCACCGTGAGCACGGGGTTGAGGGCGTTCATCGCCCCTTGGAAGACCATGGCGAGCTTTTTCCACCGGATGTTTTTGCGAAAGGTCTCCTCGTCCATGGTGAGAAGCTCTTCGCCGCCCAAGCGCACCGAGCCGCCCATCACGCGCCCGTTGGGTGGCAAAAGGCGCAGCAGCGTGATCCCGAGGCTCGACTTGCCGCACCCCGACTCGCCCACGATCCCGAGGGCCTTTCCCGGCGCCAAGGTAAAGCTGACGCCGTCCACAGCCCGGACCTGGCCCCTTCGGCTTTGATAATACATTCTCAGGTCTTGGACTACCAATTCGGACACGCTATCCACCTGCCTGTCGGTTTCGCCGGTGCGTCTCGTCGGCGCCTTCTGCGCCTCCAAAACGTTTTCGCCGGCGAAAAACGTCGACCGCATCCCTCACAAAAAAGCGCGGGTCCCTGGCAAAACCGGCAGCCCTGCCCCGCCATTATTCCTCGCGGTTTCGCCGGTTGAGGATATCGTCGATCGTGTTGCCCATAAAGACAAAGGCCATCGCCAGGATCGTCAGCGCGAGCCCGGGAGGCAGGATCCACCACCAGGCGAGCTCGCCAAAGGCGCCAAAGCTTTTCGCGTTTTGCAGCATGCGGCCCCACGTGGGCACCCGGGGGTCGCCAAAGCCGAGAAAGCTCAAGGTGGCCTCGCTCACGATGGCGCCGGGCACCTGCAGCACGAGGGAGGCAAAGACCAGCCCCAGCACGTTGGGGAGGATGTGCGTCCGCATGATGTAACCGGAGCTGGCGCCGGCGGCCCGGGCCGCTTCGACAAAGGCCCGCTCCCGCAGCGTCAGTGTCTGCGAGCGCACCAACCGGGCCACGCTCATCCAGGAAAACAGAGCGATGAGGATGATCAGGTTCCAGATGCTTTTCCCCAGCACCGCCACAAAGACGATCAGGATGGGAAGGAAGGGAATCGAGATCAACACGTCGACGATCCGCATGAGGAGCTCATCCACCCAGCGGCCGACGTATCCGCTCACGATCCCGACCAGTGTGCCGACCACCACGGCGATCAACGCCACCACAAACCCGATCATCAGCGACGTGCGGGTGCCGTAGACAAATTGGGACCAAAGGTCCGCTCCCAAGTGATCCGCGCCCAAAAGCCCGTGCAGCTGACCCGGGATCCGGAAGCGGCTTTCGCCTAGGGTGAAGAGGGCCGTTCCGGTCTCGCCGGCGTTTGCCGTCAGTTCGAGGATGAGCCGGTACTCGCCCTGGGCGTTGATCAGATCGGCGGCCAGGTTGGCCAAGGGGCGAAAGCCCAGGCGCATTTTCAGCTGCATGTCGCGGGAGTCGACCCGCTGCGTGGTCCAGCGCACCTCGTTGCGAAAGGTCCGGGAGGTCCACATGTCGTAGCTGCGCCCGTCGGCCGTGACAAAGCGAAACACCATCTGGCCCGTGGCCCCGCCTTCTCCCACAAAGGCGTAAGGGATCTGAATGAAAAAGGTGTCCGGCGAGCTCGAGTGGTAATCAAAAGTGCTCTCGAGCACGAGCCTTGCGGGCCCGGGCCCGGTGGTGCGCACCAGCATCACAGGTTCGTCTTGCCGCTCGCCCCACGTGATCTCAACGTTGTCCGCCGTCGTCACTTCCCAATTGCGGAGCAGGAAGCGATCGACGGTCACCGGAGCATTGCGGTAAGCAGGAAAGTACGACATCCACCCCGGGCGGGCCATCCGTTCGGCCAGAAACTGGTCTTGCAAGGGATCATAGGGCGTAAGCCAAGGCGCGGCCAGGCCCAAAAACAAAAACACCATAAAGATGAAAAGGCCCAGCATCCCCTGGGGGGACCGCCTGTACTCCGCCCAGATCTCCCGCAAGGCCCCGCGGCGGCGCGGCTTGGCCTTGACCGCGACAGCGCTTGCCGCCGGCGTCACCGAGACGGCTTGCGACGCCCCGGTGGTGGACGTTTGCGGATTGTTCACGGCACTCACCTCAATCGAATACGGGGGTCGACCAGGCCGTAGACCAGGTCGGCCAAGAGATTGCACGCCAGCACGGCCAGGGCGATGACGAAAAAGCAGCCTTGTACCACGGGATAATCTTGCTGCAGCGTGGCGTCCACCAAGTACCGTCCGACGCCGTAGAGCGAAAAGATGCTCTCGGTGATCACCGCGCCCGTAATCAGCCCCGGCAGCGACAGAAACACCAGCGTGACGATGGGCGGCAGGACGCTGCGAAAGGCGTGCCGGTAAAGCACCTCCCGCTGCGTCAAGCCTTTAGCCCGAGCCGTCAAAACGTAATCTTGTCCCAGCGCCCCGATCACGTTGTTACGGGTGTACAAATACCACGAACCATAGCCGCTGAGGCTCACTGCCGTGACGGGCAAGATCATGTGATGGATCCGGTCAAAAATAATGGGCCAAAACTCTGTGGGCGGGGGGACGCTCATGGTGCCGCGGATGGGAAAGATCGGCCAGTAGTACCCAAAGGTCAAGAGGAGGAGAAGCCCGACAAAAAAGCTGGGCATGGCGTTGAGAAAGAGCGAGACGCCGGTGACGCCCGTCTCGAGGCGGCTTCCTTGACGGGTCGCCATCTTGATCCCCAATACGACGCCGACGACGACGTTGAGCACAAAGGCGGTGCCGAGCAACATCAACGTGTTGGGGAGCCTTGCCAGAAGCTCTCTCAAGACCGGTTGCCGGGTGACGAAAGAGCGGCCAAAGTCAAAGGCGAGCGTGTTTTTCATGTAGAGGAGATACTGGGTCCAAAGGGGCTGGTCAAGCCCGTACATCTCCCGCAGCATCTGCCTCACTTCCGGGGTGAACTCCGGGCTCAAAACCAGCGAGACCGGGTCTCCCGGCATGATGCGGAAGATGATGAAGTTGAGCGTCATGATCACAAACAGCGTGATCAAGGCGTAGCCCAACCGCCGCCAGTAGTACGCGCCCGACATCACACCACGACCTTTCCTCGTACCCCCGTCAACCGGGCCCTACCCTGTGATTGAAAACCTTGCCATCACCCGACCTAGACGTCCGGGATTTGCACGAGAGGCAGGCCCAGCGCTGGACCTGCCTCCCTGCCCAAACTTACACGGCGGCAGGCTGCCGCCCTTGTTTCCCACAAAAACTTTCCGGCTGCGCTTCGTGCTACTTGGATCTATTTTCGCGCTGTTGGCGAGCAATTGGAAGGGCAGGTTGTCACATCCCCCTTTCGGGGGGTGCGACAACCTGCAAGCACGCTTCAGAGGTTACCGGTCCAGCCCGGCCCAGAAGTCCTCGTAGCGCTCCACCCGGACATACTCGCCGGGGACGTACTCCTTGAAGACAAACGGGCCGGTGCCGATCATCTTGGTGAGCCCGGGCACCGTGGGGTGCGGCTCGTTCCAGGGCTCAAACTCGTCATACTTTTCGACGTCTTCCCAGATGTGCTTGGCAAGGAACCCAGCGACGTTGTACGCGTGCCAGTAGCTCACATTGTCGAAGTACACCGTGATGGTGTAGTCGTCGTGCACTTCGGCGTGGCTGTAGTTGTCCCACGTCTCCTTATACTTGGGAACCTGCTGCTCTTTCAGGTAGTCCATGGTGAACTTCACGTCGTGAGCCGTAAAGGGCACGCCGTCGTGCCAGGTGATGCCCTCGCGCAGGTAGTAGGTCACCTTGGTGCCCTCGTTGCCCTCGGGCGTGATCCAGGTGTCGACCTCCCACCGCTCGGCTTCCCACGGGAAGTCGTCGTTGTTGACCGGTTCCGAGGTGATGAGGCCAGGGCCGTACACCAAGCCAAAGATGCGGGCGTCATAGGCCGAGGTGCCGATCAGAACGTTGAGGTTGCCCGGCTCTTCTTCCAGCACCCAGCGGATGGTGCCTCCCCGCTCCTGGTCCACCCGGCGGATGTTGAGCGGCGTCCAGATGCTCCGGTAGACGTCGCTCGCCGCACCAAAGCCGAGGTGGGGCACGTACCCCGTCACGATATCCGAGCGGAACGCGTCCATGTAGGGCCGGGAGTAGAGCGGCACGTAGGGCTGCAGCCACGAGAGGATCTCTTGGGCCTCAAAGGCTGCCTCAAAGGCGTCTTCGTACGTGCGCGGCGTCCAGACCCTTTCAGCGACAGCGTCGTACTCCGGATCCCGCAGGCCCGGCGTATTGTCGCCGCCATCCACGTCGAAGTTGGAGTGGAAGAGGGTGTAAAGGTGCGTCGGGAATCGGCTGAGCGACCACGCCAAGGCGTACATGTCGAAGTTGCGGCCACCATCAACTTCGCGGGTGATGCGGTCGACGATGACGTTAAAGTCGAGAGGCTCCGCCACGATGGGAAGGCCAATCGCCTGCGCGGCCTCGGCGATCATGACGCCCAGCTGCGCCGAAGTGGGCGCCACTTCCATCGTGGGCGTGAGGATGGTCATGGTCCTCATCCGCTCGCCGGTGTTAGGATCGATGCGGACGCCGTCGGGACCCATTACGTAGCCGGCCTCGTCCAGGATCTGCTTCGCCAGCTCGGGATCATATTCGGGCACGTCCGTATCGGGATTGTGGAAAGGAGACGACTGGGGCACAAACTCAGCCAGCGGAAGCATGTACCCCTGGAAGAGCGAAAGGATGATCTCGTCGCGATTGATCACGTGCGCGAGGGCACGCCGGACCACCACATCCGAGAGCGGCGGTGTCCTCATGTTGATCCCCAGGTAAAACATGTGATAACCCGGGCTGACAGTGATGTCCACGTTGGGATCCGCTTCAAGCCGCTCGATATGGCTCGGCTGGGCCAACCCAGGCAGCACGTGGATATCTCCCCGCTGCAGGGCGATGATTTGAGCTTCCTGGTCAAGGATAATGGGCAGGATGATCTCGTCGACATACGGTCCCCGAGCCTCCCACTCGACCTCCTGAGCCAGGGCCGCCCCGCTCACAAAAAGCGCTAACAACGCAACCATGACAAATGTCACTAATCGGCGCAAGGCATCGTCAACCTCCCTTTGGGTACTTCGACGCATTACCGGCCTCTAGCCGGCAGATCCGCATAAAGCCAGGCCTTTCCGGATCTCACCACCTTTACCATATAGAGTGTTGATTCGCTTACACCTTTCCGATTTCCTGTCACCCATGACACCGATCTTACATCATAGGACCTTCGTCACATCTTCTGTCAGGACGAAGGGCCGGAAAAATCACCCAAGAATCACCTTAAGACTGATATGAGTCACTCAATTGAGCGCTCGGATCGGGATCGCCGCGCCCGGAGGCGTCAGACCGAGCCCCGCTCGATCAGCGACGGGGCGACCACCCGCTCCCGCCGCTCCTCATCTCCCTCGATCTTGGCCAAAAGCGCCTCCGCCGCCTCGACCCCGATCTCGTACTTGGGGATATGGATGGTGGTGAGGGGAGGATCCAAGAGCGCCGTGAAATCCAAGTTGTCGCAGCTGATGAGGGCCATGTCTTGGGGAATCCGGATCCGCCGCTCCCGCAGCACCTTCATGATGCCGAGCGCCATATAATCGCAAAAACTAAAGATGGCCGTCGGCTTGAGCCCCTCGTCCAGCGCCTCGCTCACCGCGTTTTCCACCGGTTCAAAAGGCGAGACCGGCCGCACAAGGCGCTCGTCGTAGGGGATTCCCGCCTCCTCCAAAGCGGCGCGATACCCTTCCCACCGGAGTTTCGCGCTGGAGTTTCCGACGGAGTTGACCATTAAAATCCGCTTGTGACCCTTGTCGATCAGCGCCTTGGTGGCAAGGTGCCCGATGGCAAAATCGTCGCAGACCACGTAATCAGCCATGGGGTGCGAGGCCGTCCTGGCCACCAGGACGAAGGGGATGCCCGCATCCACCAGATGCTCGACCGTAACCGACTCCGCAGCCACCGGAGCGAGGATCACGCCGTCGACGCGCTGCTCCATCAGCATCTTAACCGCCGCAAACTCCTGCTCGGGATGCTCGTCGGAGTTAAAGAGGAGCGTCTTGTAATCGTTGGCGGAAAGGCGGTTTTCGATCCCCGCCACCACAGCGGCGTAAAAGGGGTTGAGGATCGACGAGACCACGACGCCGATCGTCTTGGTCTTGCCGAGCAAGAGCCCCCTTGCCAGCGAGTTGGGCACGTAGCCCAAGCGCTCCGCAACAGCCAGGACGTGCCGGCGCGTTTTTTCGCTCACGTCCCGGCGGTTGTTGAGGGCGCGGGAGGCTGTCGATACCCCGACGCCGGCCGCCTCCGCCACGTCTTTGATCGTCACCCGGGCCAACCCCATCTCCCTCTTGCCCCGTCCATTTTCTCGCGAGAGCGTCTTCAATAGCAATTCACTCCTGCGACAGCGTGCGATCACGCGATGGTTCAGCGAGTGCGGCGATCCACTCACGCGACGATGGAGATCATGAAACGAAAAACCAAATACATTCGACTCTCATTTCTTTTACGGGCGCCGGAACCCTCCTGCCAAGCGGCTCGGCGCCCAGGTTCTCTCCCTCGCCCCCGGCGCTCTTTAGCGAGCCGCACACCTTGTATGCATACCGGCACAAAAAGGCGGGGAGCCAGCACGGTGCTCCCCGCCCCTTGTCGCCCGTTGCCGCCTTCTTACCTTTCCTTGCGAGGCCGGAGCCGCCCGGATTAGCGGCCCTGGGCCTCCTGCATCTCCCGCATGATATCGTCGCGGTAGACCGTCAATGCGTGGGCTGCCTGCTCCATCGCGACGCCCGGCGCCGCTTCACCGCTGAGCACCTGGGCGACCATCTGCTCGATGAATCCGTGAGCCTGGCCCCAGGGCACGGGCGGCGGGAAGTCAAAGGCCTGGAAGGCGATTTTCATGTGGTCCTCCAAGCTCTGGAACTCCCGGCTCTGGGCCGCCGCCCTCCAGGCAGGCAGCTGGCCGTACCTGGCCCACTCCGCGGCGTGCTCGCCCATCCACTTGATAAACTCCATCGCCGCCATGAGTTTTTGAGGATCCGGATTGGGACGGCGCGGGAACACAAACATGTGCGAACCCGCGAAGATCGCCGGCTGGGCGCTGCCAAAGATCCGGTCGCCCGGCGCCACCTGGATGTTCATGACGCCTTGGCTGCGCAGCCTCTGGATCTCGCTCAGCCACCAGATGCCGCTGACCTGCATGCTGACGTTGCCGTCGACGATCCACGACGGCCCGCTCACGCCGTAGGTGTGCTCCAGGTCGTACATATACTGGAGCGCTTCCATCGTGGCGTCGCTGATGATCGTCACATCCCGGTACCCCTCGCCGCCGTAGGCCGCTCCGCCAAACTGCCGGAGCACCGTATACGACAGCCAGCCCCACGGCTCGATGCGGGTGCCGTAGCGGATCTGGTCCTCCGAAAACCTCCGGGTCAGCTTGCGCGCATAATCCAGGTGCTCTTCGGCGTTGGCCGGGGGCCCCGGGATGCCCGCCTCTTGGAGGTGGTTTTCGTTGTAGTAGAGCAAGAGCGGGTGCACGTCGAGCGGCACACCGTACCGGCGTCCCTCGTACACGCCGCCGTCGGCAAGGCCGGGCAGGAAGTCGTCATCGCTCAAGCCCGCCATTTCAAAGTATTGGTCCATCGGCAACAAGAGGTTGCGCATGGCGTGGGCGGGCACGTTTTCCCGGTGCATGATCCAGATGTCGGGCGGAGTGCCCGCAAGGACCGAAACGGCCACTTTGTCGTAGAGCTCCTCCCACGGCGTCGCCGTGCGGTCCACGCGGATGCGGCCCTTGTACTCTTCATTAAATTGTGCCACCAGGGCATCGATCCCCTCGGTGTCCGAGGCAGTGATGCCATCCCACATCTCCAACACGATCTCCTGGCCCAGGACGGGGGTCGCCACCGCCAAGACCAAGGCCACGAGAAGCAGCGCTGCGCGCTTCATCAATCATCGCCTCCTCCGTCGCTAGCGAAAGGCTGTCGGTGCCGGAACCCTGGTTCGCTTGGTCTTCCGTCGTCTTCCGTCGTCCGCTCGTCCAAGTTGCGACAAAGGTATTCGCCCCTCGCTGCTCGGCCCGCTGGCAAGCGCCCGAGAAACGCTCATGCGAGCCGGGCCAAGCCTTTACGCCGCCCGCCCCCACCCCGCTGGATCTCACCGCCTTTCGCTGGGCTTGCCACCGCTCTTTCCCCGCTTTTGCAAGCGGCTTTTCCGCCAGCGGAAACATTCCCGGTAACGTTTCCAATTTGGCGGAGACAGAGCCGCTGCTCCAAGGCTGGATCTCACCGATTCAGTGAGATCCTCCACGCAGCAAAGTTCCTGCGCGGCCAGAATTCCGCGAGTGGTCGGGTAATTCCTGCCACGTTAAGTGAAGGAATGACTCGCTTCCCACAAAACGATCCCAACGCGCCCCGTTCGCGTGCCTCATGGGCGCGAAAAAGCGAGCCATCCTTCGCGCTGCAAGCTTCCCCCGCAACCGCAAAGGACGGCTCACGGTTGACTCGCTGGATGCGCGCAAGACAGCGCCTCCGACCTCACCGACTCCCCGCCAAGGATCGCGTCGATCTCGGCCGGCTCTTTCTCCGTCACTTTAAATAAATTCCGACGATAAGCAGGAAATCCCCTCCTGCGTCCTAAATGTAACGACGATTTCGGAAAACAATGCACCAGCTAGCGGCCAGGAAGGAGACGCACGCTGTGATCCTTTACGTCGTACGCCACGGTCAACCCATCGGGCACGGGGGCGGCCCCTCGACGCCCAACCCCGGCCTCACGCCCACCGGTCAGCGCCAGGCTGAGCAGGTCGCCCAGCAGCTGGAGGCTTGGGGCATCGATTATCTCTACTCCAGCAGCCAGGCCAGGGCCATTGAGACAGCCCTTCCCGTCCACAGGCGGCTCGCCGTGCCCTGGGCGATCTGGGCTCCTGCTTGCGAGACGGACCGGCGCAATTGGCCCAAAAACGCCGGGCTCCCGCCGGAGGAACGGGCGGCGGCCAGGACGGTGCGGGAAGACGACCACCTTTACTACCGCCCCCTTTCGGAGCTGGCGAAAGAGTACGGCGCCTCGGTCGAGCAGCCCATCGCTTGGCCCGACCACTGGTGGCCTCCTTTGAGGTTGGAAACCCAAGATGAAGCCTACGCCCGGGGACGCTCCGTCCTCTCCGCGCTCATGAAGCGCCACCGGACCGAGGACCGGGTGGCCCTCGTCTGCCACGGCGCCTTTGGCTCGGTCCTGCTCAGCTTGCTGTGCGAGTGCCCGCCGGCGTTTCACAACCGGTTTTCCCACACGCACGCCGGCATCACGCGCGTCGACATCGACGAGAAGGGAGCGGTGAGCCTCCGCTTTCTCAACTACGTCGAGCACCTCAGCGGAGAGGGGCTGATCACCGAAACGGTCGATCCGGTGCTCCCCCGCTTTCCGCGCCCGGACGAGAGCGGCGAAAGGAAGGAAAGCTCATGACCACATCAACGCTGACCAGATCGACGGCCAAGGTGTCTCAACGGTTCGTGGACGTTCCCTACCCCCAAAAGCACGCAGCCAAGGTGATTCCCCCGGGCGGCCGCCACGCCATCGACGTCCGCTGCGTCGCGATGGCTCCCGACGGGTGGCTTTACGCGGGCACCGGGCTCTACCTTTTCCGAGTGCGGCAAAGCTTTCGCCCCGACCGGCCCCTGGCAGAGCTGATGCCCGAGTGGCAGCCCGAGGCGACGGTCGAGACGGTCACAGCCGGCGGGTCACCCCTGATGGACATCCGCGACGTGCGCGCCGACGCCCAAGGCGTGCTTTGGGCTTGCGGCGGCTTTGGCATCGCCTCGTGCCCGGCGGCTCCGGAGCAAGGCGCGCCAGGCGCTCAAGCCCCGTACGAGCCGCGCGCCGCGACGGGGGCGCAAGGCGCGGAAGCGCAAGAGGAGGCGCATGAAGTAAACGGCTCCCAGTCTTCGTGGAGGATCGTGACCCAAACACCTGCGCCCCAGGGCGTGCACCTGTCGGTGACGCTGAGCATTTTGCCCGCGGGCGACACCGTCTGGATCGCGACCAGCCACTCCGGAGTCGGAAAGCTCGTTGAAGGCCGGTTTGTCTCCTACCCCGAGCCCGATCACTTGCCGGGACTTACCTGGCGCTTAGACCCCGGGCCCGATGGCGCGTTTTGGGCGTGCGGCTCCGACGGCGTCTCCCTCTTGACCCCGGACGGCGCGCTGCTTCACCGCGGCCTCAAAGGCCTGCAGGTGCGAAAGGTTCTCCGCCACGGCGACCTGACGCTCGCCGCCACGTCGGACGGCCTGTATGTGTTGGATGAAAGCGGGAGCTGGCGAAAAGATCCCGGCAGGACGCCCGTGCGCGATCTTCGGGACCTCCTCATTGCGCGTGACGGCTCCTTGTGGGCCGCGACATCCCACGGAGTCTGGCGGCGAAAAAGCGACGGGAGCCTCGCCTATTATGCGAGCCAGCGGTGGCTGCCCGGCGACGATGCCCGCGCGCTGGCCGAGTCGCCGGAAGGGACAGTTTGGGTCGCGACCCGTGGCGGGCTCGCCCA
>PKEU01000116.1 GCA_002919195.1 bacterium | reverse complement strand
CAACCCGTCGCCTGGATCGCTGTAGCCGAGAAAGCGGATCGGCCCGTCGTGATCGCCGGGCTGGAAGCCGAGGTGGACGCCGAGAGCCTTCTCCTCAACCACGGCGGCCGGATTGGTCAGCAAGGAGAAGGGGCCCACGGGCCGGGAGGCAAAGGGATCCCGCACACGAATGGGCCCGTCGCTGGCATAGACCGTCGGGCTGCCTAGACCAACCCATAAAAGGCTGGCGACGGCGACCACCGCTAGTACAGCTACCACCGTCCGTAAGCGGAGCACAGAGATCACCTCAGTTGGACCAGTATGCCGGCAAGAGCTCCGGCGTGGTGAGCATGGCGGTTTGGGTCGCCGCTTCGCCGTCGCGGAGAATGTGGGGCGTGATAAAGACGAGGACTTCCGTCTCCTCCTGTGAGCGGCGAGTGCTGCTAAACAGGCGGCCAAAGATGGGCAGGTCGCCCAAGATCGGCACCCGCGTCCGCTGCTCCACCTCGCGTTGTTGCAGCAGGCCGCCTAGTGCCAGGGTCTCTCCATCTCGCACGCGCACGGTGGTTTTCACTTGCCGGCGGCCGATGACAGGCAAGGTCCCGTCCTGGATGGCTGAGCCTTGGACGTCGCTGACGCTGGGAGCCACCTCCAGCACGATGACACCATCGTCGGAGACCCGGGCCAAAATCTCCAAGGTCACCCCCGCTTCAATGGCTTCCAACCGGGAGATCGTGGTCTGGGCGCCTTCACCCGCGCTCATGACGTAGTACGTCACGTTGCCGACAAACAGCGAGGCCGGTTTCCCCTCCAAGGTGACCACCGAAGGGTTGGCGCGGATCGTGGCGTCTCCCTGCTCCACCGCGTGCCGCAGGTTGATGAGGAAATCCCGCATGTCCAGCACAAAGGAGAGCCCCAGCACATTGCCGGCCAAATTGCCAATGTCGGCGGGCGAACCCTTGCCGATCCCCCTCCTTTGGTCATCGAGCCAGCTCCAGTCGAGGCCCAAGGTGCGGCGGCCGTGGGAGTTGATCTCGGTGACTAGCGCGTCGATGCGCAGCTGATAAGGCGGTTGGTCGAGACGGCGGATCTCTTCGACGATCCGCTCGACCACCCCTTCGGCGGCCGTCACCACCAAGCTGTTGGTCGCAGGATCCGCTTGCGTGCGGTCCCGGAAGGCCTGAGGCAAGGCCTGGCGCACCTCTTCAGCCACCGCGTGCTCGAGTTTCACCCGCCGGCTCACTGAAAGCACGTGGTACAAGGGGCTTTGCTGGTCGGCCGATCCCACGAGGTAATAGCCGTCCATCCACCGGAAGGTGTAACCCGCCGGCCACAGGAGTTGCTCCAAAGCCACCGGCAGGGGGACGTCGACCAACTCCAAAGTGACAAAGCCGGTGACCGTGGTATCGGCCACGATCGGCACGCCTGTCTGCAGCGAAATATCCGCCAGGGCATCTCGAATAAACGTATCAAAGAAGATGTTGTCGACCCGGAGCTCGTAGAGCTCCTCGGGATCGAGCACCGCTCCCTCGGTGGCTCCGCCTCCCGCCACGAGCGACAGGAGGGTCAAGACCACGAGGGCAAAGCGGGCCTTTGGCATATATCCCATAACTGGCACGCTCCTTACGTCTTCACACGGATGCTTTCCGGTCCAGGCCTAAGGCTGCGTCGTCGCCGCGACCTCTACCGGCTTCTCGACATGAAACGAGACTTGATCGACCGAGGGGGCGTCCCCACCGTAGTCCACTCGGACAGCGAGCTGGTACTCCCCAGGCTCCAGCTCGACCGGGACCAAAAACGGAAAGAGCCGCACAGTACCGGGAAGCACAGGATAATCGCTGGGAGGCAAAGCCAAGCTGCCCACGGGCTCGACACGGGCCGGGATCACCCGTCCGTCCTCTTCGACCACTTCAGGCCAGCGCCGGGAGAGAAGCACCTCGACCTGGGCAGGAGCGTGCACCGTCCCATCGTTACGAAACATGACCGCCGCGCTTAAATATCCGTCTTGGTGCTGCCACTCGACGATCTCTGCAACGCCAAGCCGTTCCATCTCCTCACCGACGAAAAGGAGGAGGCTTCCCCCGGCCTCGGTCTGAACCGGTCCTTGACCGGCTGGCCGGAACAGCACGTCCGCATAATAGCCTCCCGTGGCATCCCGGGGCGGGCGAACGGAGATCCGGACTCGGCGGCTTTGTCCCGGTTCGAGGCGGAAGGTATCGGGGCGAAGCTCGATCCAAGGGGGAGCTTGTCCCCTTTCCTCGAGAGGCAAGGGGTCGCCGTACAGGTCAAAAGCCAAGGGGATCACACTTCCTACCAATTCCACCGGCTCATCCCCGCGATTTGAGACTTCCATCACAGCGGCCCCAAAGGCTCCGGCCCGGAGCTTGAGCTCCAAAGATCCGGGATCGACCCACAGCCGGGCCAGATCCTCCTGGCTCACTCCCTCGGCCAGCACTTCACCCGCGTCCACGCTAAACATGAGATCGGCTGTGACGGGACGGCTCCCTCCGTACTGCACGATGGCCCGAGCCTGGTAATCACCGGGCGGAAATTTCCGGGTAATGACAGAGCGCAGGGCCACGGTGGCATTGGGGAGGATGATGCCCCTGCCGCCTCCCAAGGGGTACCGGGCGACCGTCCGCCCATCCGCGGTGCGGATGACGATCTCTCCCCGGGTCACCACGTGGACGTTTCCTTTGTTTTCTACCTCCATGCTAAACACCATGGCGTTTTCCCCAACCCGGGCGCGCAAAGCGGGGAACTCCGCTGAGCGGCGAAGGTCCAAGGAGGCGGCGTAGGCTTCGCGGCGGAGGAGGGCGTCTTCGACGACCAGTTCTAGGAAACTCGCCATCCGAAAGACGTAATCCATGCTGGCATAGGCCTCCTCCTCGTCGGTTGGCCTTTCGCCGCCGATGGTAAAGACGACGGCGCCGTACCGGCCGCCCATGAGGCCGCGCGGCACCTGGACCGTCACTTCTACCGTGCGAGTGGCGCCGCCGGGGATCGTCAGCCGCTGGGGTTCGACCCGGACAGCCCGTTCGAGCGAGTAGGAGGTGCTGCCCAGGGGAACCAGGCGATAATGCCCCGAGAGTTCTTCGACGATGTCCGCGACGTTGACGTCCAACGTGACGGGTTCAAAGCGGTCCTCGTTGGTGAGGTAGATGTAATATGTGAACGTCTCACCAGGACGGACAACCCGCTCGACCAGCATGGGATCCATCCTCAAGGCGGCGCCTTCTTGAGCGTTCGCCGTTGTTATCGCAAAGTTGAGAAAAAGCATTGCCAGGAGCGCCGCAAACCTCCGGCCCACCGCTCGTGTTCCCCCCTCTATTCGTGAGAGGTCGCCGGGCGGGAGCCCCCGCCCGGCGACCCGTTGGGCTTATCCGAGCCTACACTCGGACGAGACCGTGCTTACCCGCGGTCAGCGGTGACGTACCCGCCGAGATCAAACTGACCCGGATTCCAGTCGCCCTCCTCGTCGAGCCAGGGCATCTGGTTTTGCAGGGTCATGGTGATGACTCCGGTGGCGCGGTAGATGCCGGCCGAGTTGCACTCGCAGACGGTGATCTTGTTCCAGAGCTTGAAGTTGAGGCCCTCGTGCAGCGCTTTGGAGTCGGTGATGAGCACCTCTTCGCCGTTGAGGTCTTCGGCAGCGATCCAGCCCGTGAAATCGCCAGCCGTGGGGTGGCTGCCGACGCCGTAGTAGGTCACGATCTCCTGCTTAACGCCGTCGAGCTCGTTTTCCTCGAGGTACTTGGGGTTGCTGAAGCCATCGAAGGTGATGGCTACGTTACCGTTGCTCTGAATTTGGGCCTGGATGGAGTCGGCGTAGTACTCACCGGGCTTCCGGACAAACCAGGTCCACTTGGTGCCGAGGAACTTCCACCGGGACCACTGGGCCACTTGCACTTCGGTCGTAAACTCCGTGGTCCGCACCAGGCGGTTGCTCGGCCCCGCTTCATGAGGTAAATTAGAATAGAGAGCGGCAAGTTCCGTAGGATCGTTGGTCGCCGCGTCGAAGGCTCCAACGAACGTCTGCGCCGCAGCGGGCAACCCAGCCAGGAGCACCGCGAAGATGGCGGCCATCGCGAAGAGCGAAAGACGCTTCATGCGAATGTCATCCTCCTGAATGAAGTGCTGTTCATCTGAAGTGTGCGTGCCTAGCGACTGACCATCAACTCACATCCAGCCTCGAGGACGCCCAAGCTGCCCTAAAATTGGGCGTCCTCAACATTTCGCAACGTGAAAGTGATCACCCCCGTGTCCGTATAGGTTCCGGCGCTTTGGCCGTCCAAAACGACCCGCTGCCACAAGTTCCAACGGAGCTCGTTGCCATCGGTGGGCAAGAAGAGCGTCGTCGCGTTGAGCTCATCGGGGGTTAGCCACCCCTGGGGCTGCTCTTCGTTGAGCGCGTAGAACACGGGCAGCGTCTGGCCGTTGTTGGCGTTTTTGAGGTGGTCAAAACCGGAGAAGGTGATGTAGACCGGATGGCTTGCTGCGACGGTGCCGTCCACGGCACGGGCGTAGTAGTCTCCCGGCATCCTGATAAACCAGGTCACCTTGGTGTTGAGTTGAACGTCAAGGAATGAAGGACAGGGAATCTCCACCTCGATCGGGCGGGCCTGTCGTTCGATCAAACCGGATCGCCCTCCCAAGGTGTAGCGAAGCATCCCTTGGGCATTCAGTTGAAAGCGCCCGCACGGAATGGGTAGCCTTTTGCCGCCGGCTTCCTTGCGAAAGACGAGCTCGATGACCAGCTGGGCCCACTCGCCGGGTTTCAACTCGAAACCTTCCCATTTAAAGGAGGAGGAGTGAGACAGCCCCTCATTCCAAACGTCGACGAGGCCCGGCGAGACGCCCGGCGAGTAAACGGTTCCTACAGCCACGAGCTCCAAAGCCGCCGCAAAGCTGTCCGCGACCGAGACGATCTTCATCGTCTCATGGGGCGAGCGGTTCTCCACTCGATAGGTCAACCGCCACGCCGAAGGGGTGTTGCTGCCGGTCGCGGCATTAACCCCTTTCTTGCCGCCGGGCTCGCCCCTGAGCGGTTCGTCGATCGGTTCCACCCTCAAGGAGAACCACGGATCGGGCTCGACCGCGCTGGCGTAAGCCCGTTCGCCCAAGGGGCGGGGGAAGAGCAGCGCGACGAGGCTCACGGCGACAGCCGTGATCAATATTAAATTATCGAGAGCTCGTCGCGATGCGGACAGCACGACAAGGGCGCGCACTGCCTGTTTCCCCCCGATCTCCCCTGGCTACGAAATCTTCGACACACCGTCGAAATATCTAAGAAATTATATGAGCAGGCTTGTCAACGCAGAGTTAATTTCTCATCATGTCCAGATAAATTCCGCGCCGACTCTAATTTGTTTACGCCTGCGAGTTGTTTGTTGGTAGGGTGCGAAGAGGTAGGACGTATGGCCCCGTGCACGGAGGGTCGATGGTTCGCGTCGGCGGAGAGACGCTCCGGTACGGTGCTTCGTGGCCGGATGATTTCGCGGTAGAGGGCTTCGGTCTCTCGTGAAGGCGGCACGCCAAACTCCTGCTCCAGCATCCGCTGACACTGGCGATACTGCTGGATCGCTTCCAGGCGCCGATCGGCGGTGAGGTAATACATCATGAGCGCCCGGTGGATCTCTTCTTGGTATGGGTCTTGGGCCAGCGCTCTCCTGCAGGCCTGGATGGCCGCGCGCAAGTTTCCTGCTTCGGCCTCGAGTTGGGCGTATTCGAGCGTGGCCTGAACGTAAAGCTCGTGGTAGTACTCTCTCGGGTAGGTGGTCCAGTCTTCGTAGACGTCTTCGGGCAGGAAGCGATCTTGGTAAAGCTTGAGGGCCTTTCTGAGGTGTTCGCGAGCTGCGTCAGGATCGTCATTGCGGACCTTTTCGGCCCGGCGGATCTGGTGCTCAAACACTTCCATGTCGAGCCATACCGACGGTCCCAAGGACAACGTGTATTTTCCCTTATTGTGCCTAAGATAGCGGGAGCCCTCAAAAGCCCCGAGGTTGGGCTCCAGCACCCGGCGGAGCACGTACAGGGTAGCCTGGAGGTTTCTGCGCCCCCTTTGCTCAGTCATGTCGGGCCAAAAGACGCCTAGGAGTTGGGGCACGCTGATTGGCCGGCCCCGATGCACCAGGAGGTACTTGAAAAGTTGCAGCGACTTGTTGAGCTTCCATTCGGCCAGAGGCACCACAGACCGCCCCCGAATCAGCTGGAAGCCTCCGAAGGTCCGAATGCAAAGCCCAAATTTCTGTTCGCCTAACGACACGATAGTTGGCACCCCTTTCCCCGATTTTACCCCCGAACAATTTTCTTCCCGTTTCGCCCATACCACCGTCCCACCTTCTAGGTGATCGGGATCACCAAATCAGGTTTCAGTCTAGGGACAAGGACTCAATGAAAAGTCAATGGAGAAAGAAGAGGTGCTCAATTTAACTTTCTCGATGTTGAATTTTTATATCATTTGAATACTCGGTGAGGCAATAATATTATATCGACAACCATGCGACACCTCTTTAAGTTGTCATCAAAAACGGGAGCGGTACTTTCCCGGCTCCCGTCTCTGCCAGAATCTCCTTTGTGCTAGTGGGTTGCATCTACGACTTCCCTACGAAACCCGGATCCCTTTCCTAAACACGTCTTCGATCCGCTCGGGGTCGAGTTTCAGACCAAGCCCGGGACCTCCCGGGGCCTCGAGCACGCCTTCGCGGGGGATCAAGGGATTTAAAGCCAAGCTCTCCGCAAGAAACTGCGGCCCGTTGAGGGCGCAAGGGTGCGTGATGCCGGCCCACCCGTAAAGGTGCAGCGAGGCGGCGAGGGAAAGGTCCGGGTCGGTGAGCCCCGAGCCCAGCACCCAAAGTCCACGCTCTTGAAGCAGCGAGATCATGGCGACGGACGGGTAGAGCCCGGCGTTGCGGGCGGGCTTCATCGCGATGCCGTCCATCATCCCCAGCTCGACAAACTCCTCAGCCTCAACGGGGGAGAGAATCCCCTCGTCCATCAGGATCGGCAGCGCTCCTTGTTTTTTGAGCGCCTGGTAACCCCGGATGCGGTTGGGCGGGAGCGGGGACTCGAGGACATCGACGCCCGCGTCGGCGAGCTTGGGCGCAATTTGGAGCGCCTGTTCCACGGTGTACCCGGTGTTGGCGTCGGCCCATAGAAATCCTTCGGGCGCGAAGGCGCGCACTTTGCGGGCCAGTTCCAAATCGTACTCGGGCGACTGGGGAGCTCCCACCTTAATATTGAAGTTGGTATAGCCGAGGCGCCGCCCTTCTTCCAGCTGCTCTTCGACGACGGCCATGTCGGGCGAGTTGACGGTCCAGCTCATCACGAGCTGCTTCCGCGGGGCCCCTGCGCCGGCCGGTGGCGCGAGCTCAGCCAACAGCTCGCCCGCGGATTTTGCCAGCCTCCGGCCGACGAGGTCGAAGCAGGCCAGGTCGATGGCGGCTTTGCACAGAGGTTGTCCCACAGAGAAAGCGGGGCGGATCACCCGGTTCATCCGCTCGTGAATCGCCGCGAGATCCGCCGGATCGGCGCCGATCAGCGCCGGGGCCAAGTAGTCTCGCAGGGTGCTCTCGACCGTGGCCGGTGTCTCGTAGGTCCACGTGGGGATGGGCACCGCCTGCCCGATGCCCTGCACGCCCTCTTCGTCGGTGAGGCGGACGAGCACCGACGGCCGGCGGATTTTGCCATCGGGACCCGGCGGGAAAAACTTAAAGCTGCCTTTCCCCAGGTAGTCGTAGCGGGCGATCTCGACCTGGACGATCTTGGCGCTCCCCGTGGCCACGTTTTTCAACGAACCCAGGGTCATGCGCCCTCAGCCCACCCGCGGTAGACTTGGGCAACCCGGGCGAGATCCTCCTCGCCGCGCCGCACCCAAACCCCGTAGCGCAAGGTGAGCGTCTCCCCTTTTTCGAGGACGTACTCCTCGTCAAAGCAAAAGGCAGGGTTGATCACCCCAAAGGGGTTGTTGCGGACGAAAAACTTCGTCGGGTGCCGGGGGTTGGTTGGATGGTCAAACATGGCGACGCACACCGGCTGGTTGGTGGTGTCGAGCCGCCCTGCGAAGTGAAGCCAGGCGCCGCGCTGGCCCATCACGTCCGGCCCTTCCTGGCCGGTGGAGAGCACGATGCGGCCGTCGTTCATCGAACGCTGCATCCGGATGGTGAGCCCGCTGTAACCGGCGTTGGGCCGGCCGTTGGTCGTGGGCGAGCCAAAGACAAAGGGCCCTTGGTCGCCGTGGGGCGTAAGCTCGGTGACGACGGTGAGGAGGAGCTCGTTGTCACTGGCCAGGGGATGGACGCGAAGGGTGCGGCGCTCGTCGATCCAACGTTGGCCGCCAAAACTGTACCAGGCCAGCCGCTCGACCATCCAGACGCCGTCGTCGCTCTTTTCCAGCCGCTCCCACGCCTCATGGACCTGCGAGCCGTTGTTGTCGAGGCCCCGGTAACCCTGATCCCGTACGTAGGTCGGGCCGCCCCAGAAGTTGTTGTCGTTGACATGGGCCCAGCCAAAATAAAGCCCCCGGTGCCAAAGATGGTCGTGGGGCCGGTCGAGTGTGACCGCGTCGCCGAGCGGCGTGGCCAAGGGGTCGATGTACGGTTTGGGCGATTCGTACTGCGGGACATCGGGAGCGTAGTGGTACTCGAGGAGGACGACGGGGCCCCGCTGGACGCGCACCGACTCGTCTAAGGTGTGGATAACCGTAAACTCGTTTGCCACTTGCGCCACCTCCTTGGGGAAAAAGGCCGGTCACTGGGCCTTTGCCGTCATCTTTCTCATGTCGCCGAAGCCGCCGTTCATCGAGTGGTAAAAGGGGTCGTCGGGCGTGATCTCGCCCCGGCGTACAGGGGCCCCGGTGATCGCGGCTTTATAGAGGGCGGTGATAAATTCGATCGTCCGCCGGGCCTCGGCGCCGCTCACCAACGGTCGCTCGCCCTTGTCCATGCTGTCCAAGAGCGCGGCGATCTGGGCGGTGTGCCCACCAAGTCTTTGCTCGGGCACGGCGCTCCAGCGGGCAAACTCCTGGGGATCGGCGTCAGGAGCCTTGGTATACCTCCAGTTGTTGGGCCCGTACCCGTATAGGTGCGAAAGCTCGACAGTGGCCTTTTCAAAATCAAAACGCAGGTAGGACTCTTCCCTCGGACTGAGGACGCTGTTGGTGATGCTTCCCATAGCGCCGTTTTCAAACCGGACGACGGCCATCGAGACATCTTCGACCTCGATATCGTGGTAGAGGGTGCCGGCCATCGCCCGCACCTCTTGCCAGTCGCCGCAAAGCCAGAGGAAGAGGTCGATCTGGTGGATGCCGTGCCCCATCGTCGGCCCGCCCAGTTCGGTGGCCCATTTGCCGCGCCAGGGAACGGCGTAATAGGCGGCGTCGCGGTACCACGTGGTGTTGCATAGGCCCACCAGGAGGCGGCCCATCGCCTGCTCTCGGATGAGCTGGCGCAGGTGCGCCGCACCCGGGCCAAAGCGATGTTGAAAGACGCTGCTGACGTATTTGCCGGTCTCCTCTTCGGCCTGTTGAATAGCGTCGAGCTCCGCCAGCGACCCGCACAGCGGTTTTTCACAGAGCACCCACGCCCCGCTTCTTACAGCGAGGATGCTGAGCTCTGCATGAAGGCTGGGTGGCGTGCAGATGTGCACCAGATCCGGCTTGACGCGATCGAGCATCTCCTTGGCATCGGTGAAGGATTGGGGGATGCCGTGCTGCTCGGCGAACTTCTGCGCCCGTTCCCGGTCGATATCGACGCACGCGACGATCTCGACGCGGTCGGCGGATGCTTTGAGCGCCTCGGCGTGGGCGCGCGAGATGCCGCCGGTCCCGATGATGGCTGCTCTGTATTTGCTCAAACGAGCGCCCTCCTTTTGCAATTCTCGTCCAACTCGAAACTTATCCGTACTCTGCCGAGCTCCTGCCAAGAGCTCCGGCGCCTTGGCGGCCAAAGAGGGAGAGCTTGTCGCGAGGCGGAAACTAAACACGATGACGACGAAAGGTGAGGCGTGGATGAAAGCAGTCTTGTTTGATCTGGACGGCACCCTGCTCGATCTCGACGTCGACCGGTTTATGGGCCACTATATCGAGGCGCTTTCCCAGGAGTTTGCGCCTTTGGTCCCTCCTATGAGGTTTCAACCGGCCTTGATGGCGGCCACCACCGCGATGATCACCAACGACGGTTCGATGACCAACGAGGAGCGCTTTTGGAGGGTGTTTCAAGAGAAGACGGGGGTCGGGAGGGAAGCGCTCTTGCCCGTCACAGAGAGGTTTTACCGGGATGTTTACCCCCGCCTGGCCTTTGTCGCCCGGCCGGTGGCGATCGCCCCCCAGCTTGTGAGCGAAGTCAAGGCTGCGGGGATGATCGTCGTGCTGGCGACCAACGCCATCTTTCCCAAGGTCGCGATCTTGGAAAGGATGCGGTGGGGAGAGCTGGACCCCAATCTCTTTGACCTGATCACTTGCTACGAGACGATGCACGCCGCCAAGCCCAATCCACTTTTTTACCGGGAAATCCTGGAGCGGCTCGGCGTCGCGCCTTGCGATGCCGTGATGGTCGGCAACGATCCCGAGCTGGACGTGCGCGCGGCCAAAGAGGCGGGTCTTTCGGCGTATCTCGTCGACGACGTGACGCCGGCGAGTCAAATAGAAAGGAAGTTTTCGGCCAACACTTCTCTAACAAGCTCCCACAAGCCCCTGGGGCCCGACGGGCAGGGGCCGCTGGCCGGCGTGCTTTCTTTTATAGGAAAAGGCGCTTCTAGAAGTGGAGCGTGAGCCACAAGCCAAAGACGGCGGCGAGCAAGAGCAGTGGCACCGAGAGCAGTCCGATCTTGAGGTACAAGAGACCGGAGACCCTCAGCCCCTTTTTCCCGATGATCGAGAGCGACAGCATCGTGGCCAAAGAGCCGATCACCGTGAGATTTGGGCCCAGGTTGGTGCCGATCAGCGCTCCGTAGAGGGTAGCGATGTCGAGCTGCCCGTTTGTAACCGGGGTCGCAAGGCTTTCCATGACGGCCAGGATCATGGGCAGGTTGTTGATGAGATTGGATCCCAAGGCCGTGGCGAGCGCCACAGTTAGGAGCTCTCCAAAGCTCTGTCCCGCCGCCCATGTGAGCACCGTCCCGGCGGCCCACTCGGAAAGTCCTGTCTTGGCGACAGCCCTCATGATGAGAAAGAGCGAGAAGACAAAAGGGATCAAGTCCCAGGGGATGTTGCGGGCCAGCTCACCCAAGGTGAGCCCCGTGCGCACGAGGTGATACGCGGCGAGGAGGAGCGCGCCCGCGCAAGCGATGTGCCAAAGCTCGATCTTGAAAAGGGGCGCAAGGCCGATGGCGATCAAGATCAATCCTAATGCCCAGGAGCCTGTGATCAACATCTCCCTTTCCCTGCCATGGGCGTGCGCCACGCTCGCCGGCGATGCCGCAAGCAGCCGCTCGTCATAGTGCCGCGGGACCTCTTTGCGGAAGAGCCAAAAGAGCAGGCCCAGGTTGACCCCGATCGCGAGCATGCTTGGGAGGAGCATCACCCGGGCAAATTCCCAAAAGGGGAGCTTGAGCCGTCCCCAGACGATCAGGTTGGTCAGGTTGCTCACCGGGAGCAAGAGCGACGCGGTATTGGCGACGTACGTCGTGGCAAAGACAAACGGTAGGGGCGAGACCCGGACAAGGCGCGCCAGGTTGTAGACGATGGGCGCGAGGATCACGGCCGTGGTATCCAACGAGAGCCAGATCGTGACAAAGACGCCGATGAGGTAAATCCCGGCGAAAAGCCGCCTGCCATCGCCTTGGGCCAGGCGGGCGACCGCTTGAGCCATCCGCTCAAACACGCCAGCCCTGTCGGTGAGCGACGCAATGACCAACACGCCGGCCAAAAAGAGCAAGACGCCGCCGGTATCTGCAAAGAGCCCACGGGCGTCCTCCGCGTCGACGAGGCCGAAAAGCCAGGCCAAGAGCGCCCCGGCGGCGGCAAACCACACTTCTTTGATTCCCTTGGGGCGGATGAAGATCAAGACCAGGGTGACAAGGAAGATGAGGAGCGCGATCAACATGGCTGATGAATGTTTCGACTGGTCCAGCCAAAACCTTCTCGATCCTGCGCGCCTCATAAGGCGCTTGAGCATGGGATTAACAGGATCGCCCCGGGGACATATGTCCCCGACATCGACATGCGAACGACACTAGCCCAGAAGGTCTAAATGCGAGAAACTGAATGAGAAGGGAGCCTTTGCCAACTTGTGGAAGGTCTAGTCAACTTCCAATCCGGCGAGGGCCCGTGATGACGCTCGCAAAGAGCGAGGAGGGATCGTCATGTCCGATCGCACGCAGTCGTTTCTCCCACCTGTGACGCAAAGCGATCCTTTGAGAGGACCGGTTTTGCTGCGCGATGGCCGCCCCGCGTACCTGCGGACGGCGACCCGGGAGGACCTGCCTGCGCTGAGAGAGCTTTTGCAACGCTCGTCGCTTTCCTCACGATACTTCCGGTTTTTCGGCGCGGTCGCGCCCACCGAGGATAGCGCCTCGCGCCTCGTGGCGGCTGGCGGCGATGGCCGCGGGCAAGACCCATCCACCATCCCGGTGCCCGGAACAGGGGCGACGCAAGGGATGACGCTGGTGGTCACCACGGGAGGTGAAGACGACCGCATCATCGGCGTGGGCAGCTACACGCCGGTGCGCCCCGGCGAGGCGGAGATCGCGTTTCTCGTGGAAGACACGCACCAGGGCAGGGGCATCGGCACCATCCTGCTCGAGCGCTTGGCGCTCGCGGCAGACCTCGCGGGCATCCGCCGGCTGATCGCCCAAGTGCTCCCGGAAAATCAGCAGATGCTGCAAGTCTTTCAAGACAGCGGCTATGACTTTGTGCGCGAGCTGGGTGACGGGATCATCCAGATCGCCTTGGATATCGAGCCCACCGAACGCAGCGTCGCGATGGCCGAGCAGCGCGATCGCATCGCGACCCAAGCTTCGCTGGAGCCGTTTTTCCGTCCCCGTTCGGTGGCGGTGATCGGAGCTTCGCGCCGGCCGGGCAGCATCGGGTATCGCGTCTTGCAAAACCTCATCACCACCGGCTTTAACGGCCCGGTCTACCCGGTCAACCCCAAGGCGAACGTGGTCTCGTCGATTCCGGCATACCCGTCGGTCAAGGATATTCCGGGCCCGGTGGACCTCGCGATCATCGCGGTGCCGCAACCCCTCGTTTTGTCGGTCGTCGATGACTGCGCCGAAAAGGGCGTGCGGGGTCTGGTGGTGCTCACGGCCGGCTTTGCCGAGACCGGACCCGAGGGCAAAGAGCTGCAAGACCGGCTCCTGCGCAAAGTGAGAGGCGCGGGGATGAGGATGATCGGGCCCAACTGCCTCGGCATCCTCAACCTCGATCCGGAAGTGCGGCTCAATGCCACCTTTGGTCCCGTCGCGCCTTTGCCCGGGCGGGTCGGGATGTCGTCTCAGAGCGGCGCGCTGGGGCTTGCCATCATCGAATACTGCAGGGGCCTAGGGCTCGGTCTTTCGTCTTTCGTCAGCGTCGGCAACAAGGCTGATGTGTCGGGCAACGACCTGCTGCAGTTTTGGGAGGACGATCCCCAGACGGACGTCATCCTGCTCTACCTCGAGTCCTTTGGCAACCCCCGCCGGTTTGCGCGCCTTGCCCGCAGGATCAGCAAGAAAAAGCCCATCCTCGCGGTCAAGAGCGGGCGCACCTCCGCCGGGAAACGGGCGGCCGGCTCGCATACCGCCGCGCTGGCGGCCAGCGACGTGGGCTCCGACGCCCTCTTCCGCCAGGCGGGCGTGATCCGGGCCGACACCTTGGAGGAGATGTTTGACATCGCGTCGCTCTTGGTGCACCAGCCGCTCCCCAAGGGCAAGCGGGTGGGTATCTTGACCAACGCCGGCGGTCCGGGCATCCTGTGCGCCGACGCCTGTGAAGCCGAGGGCCTCGAGATCCCCATCCTCACGGAGGAGACCCAAGCCAAGCTGCGGGAGTTTCTCGTGCCGGCGGCCAGCGTCACTAACCCGGTGGACATGGTGGCGTCGGCCAGCGCTGAGGACTACGAGAGGGCCTTGTCGCTCATGCTGGAAGATCCCAACATCGACGCCGTCGTGGTGATCTTCATCGATACCGGTGCCGCCTCCATGGAGGATGTGGCCAAGGCGGTCAAAGCGGGACGCAAAAACGCGCCGGGCGGCCGGGACAAGCCGCTGCTCGCCTCGTTTATGAGCATGCGGGGCATCAGCGATCTCCTGAAAGATGAAGAGGAGTCGATCCCGTCGTACCGGTTCCCCGAATCGGTGGCAAGGGCGTTGGCCCGGGCGGTGCAATACGCCGAATGGCGTTCGGCGCCGGAGGGGATCATCCCCTACTTCCCCGACATGAATCTGGAGGAAGCCAAGGCCATCTGCGACGAAGCGCTCCGCACCCGGGGCGACGGCTGGCTCCGGCCCGACGAGGCCGATCGGGTGCTGCGGGCGGCAGGGATCCGCACGATACCGACGCGGCTTTGCACGACCGAAGACGAGGCGGTCCAAGCGGCCGAGGAGCTGGGATACCCCGTCGTCGTGAAACTCGCGTCGCTGACGTTGGTCCACAAGTCGGAGTGGAAGGGCGTCCACCTCAATCTCAAGGACGCCGACGCGGTGCGCAGGGCATTCCGGCAGATGAGAGAGGCGCTGGAAGCCGCCGGGCGGGCCGATGAGATGCTGGGGGTCACGGTGCAGCCCATGGCGGGCGAAGGCACCGAGGTGATGATCGGGATGACCGAAGATCCCAGCTTCGGTCCACTGGTGGCCTTTGGCTTGGGCGGCGTGACGGTGGAGCTCTTGGGCGACGTGGTCTTCCGGATTACGCCGCTCACTGACCGGGACGCCTGGAATATGGTGAAGGGGATTCGCGGGTTTAAGCTGCTCGACGGCTACCGCAACATGCCCGTGCGGGATCAAAAGGCGCTCGCGGAAATGCTCCTCCGGGTGAGCCAGTTGGTCGAAGAGGTGCCCGCGATCAGCGAGATGGACTTCAACCCGGTGAAAGTGTACGAAGAAGGAAAGGGCGCCGAAGTGCTCGACGTCCGGATCATGGTGCGGCGTTAAGAGCCCCGCCGGCGCCGCGTCGACGGAAAGGGGCGACAGGGGATGGGGATGAGGATCCGAGGCCGAACATTAGCCATCCGGCTGCTGCCGATGATCGTCGTGGCGCTCCTCAGCTCGGCCCAGGGCGTGATCATCCCTCAGATCCTCGCCTCTTTCGAGCTCTCCTTAAGCTACGGCGGCCTGTTGGTCGCCATCAACGGGAGCGCTTCGGTCCTGACGATGCTCGTCACCGGCCTTTTGGTGGAACGTTTCGGGCCGATGAGGGTGCTGGTCGCCAGCGTCGCCGTCATCGCGGCTTTCGCGCTGGCGACCAGCCTCGCTCCTTCTTACGCTTTGGTTGTCCTCTTTCTCGGCTGCCTCGCCGTCGCTGCGTCGTCTACCTCGGCGGCGACCAACGCGCTCATGGCCTCGACCGGGCCGCGGCGTGCTTACTATCTTGGGATGATGCACGCGACCTACAGCATGATGTCGATCGGCGCTCCCTTACTAGCGGCTCTGGTCGTGGCCAACGTCCGGTGGCAAGCTTATTACGTCTTCTTACTGCTCCTGGCTTTGGGAGTGGGCGCCGTCTTATGGCGCTTTGAACATGGAGCGCTTCGCCAGCCGCTCAAGTCCCGACAAGAAGCCACGCCAATGAGCCAGCTGATCTCCGGCTGGCGCTCGGCCGCGCCCATCTACCTCATCTGCCTCGGAGTTTTTTTCATGGCTGGAACCCAAGCCTCGCTGGCGACCTGGGGATATTCGTATATGGCGAGCGTTTATCAAACTCCCCACACCGTGGCCGCGACAGCGACATCGCTCCTATGGGTGGGCGTGCTGGCAGGCAGGTTGAGCGCGATTCCTTTGAGCGGGAAGTTTTCGGAGCGGACGTTGTTGGTGGCCGGCGCCGCCCTGTGCCTTGTGGCATTGGGGACGGATTGGCTCGCGGGGGTGCCGGGGGTGGCTATGGCGGCGCTGGTCTTTGCTGGGTACGGGGTGAGCGGCGCCTTTCAGCTGGGCACCTCGTGGGGAGCAGGGATAATGCCCCAAAGCATTGGGATCGCAAGTAGCCTTGTCATGGCCTCGGCGTCCCTCGGCGGGTTGATCTTGCCGTCGCTGACGGCGGTCGTCGCCGACCATTTCGGCTTTCAAGCTTTTCGCTGGCTCATGCTGGCCGGATATCTCATCTCGGCCTCGGCTTTTTGGTTGACCCCCGGAGAAGCCGCGAATCCCTTGGTGGATGCCGTGCAACAAGACGCAGCGCAACAATAGGAAAGACGGGGGCCAGGCAATGACGATGAACTACTCACGGATGCGCTGGCTCGGGGCGATCGTCCCGGGCGTGGTCGCATGGACTTTTGAAACGTTGCGTCACGAGTTTTTTGAGCGGGGGACGGGTGGCGCCGTCGGCAATATCGTCACGTTTGCCCTGGTCACGTCGGTCACCTTTGTGATTTTGCATTGGGTATTTGACGCGATGGAAAGCGTCACGAAAAGACTTGCCGAGGAGCAAAACCGGTCGGCGCTTCTTAAAGAGAGGGAACGGATCGCCCGGGAGATGCACGACGGGCTGAGTCAATCTCTTTTTTTTCTCAACACCAAGCTGACTCGAGTCGAAAAGCTGTTGGATCGGGGAGATCTGAAAACGGCACAGGAGGTGATCGAAGAAGCGAGGCGAGCGACCGAAGAGGTGTACACTCGGGTCCGCCAGACCATTTACGACTTGAGAGCGGCGGCAGCCGAAGACTGGCAGCTCGAAAGGGCGCTGGCTCGTTACGTGGCCGAGTTTGAAGACGACACCGGAATCGAGGTCGACCTCGCCATCGAGGTCGAACCGGAGTGCGCCGCCGTCGAGGAAGCCTTTCACCTTTTTCGCATCGTCCAGGAGGCGCTGTTTAACGTGCGGCGGCATGCGGAGGCCACCAAGGTGCGATTGGCTCTTTTCCTCGACAAGAGCGGGCGGTGTGAGCTGGAGATCGCTGACAACGGCCGCGGGTTTGATGTCAACGCTTGGTCGGGCACATCCGGCGGTCACTTTGGACTGGTGATGATGCAAGAACGCTCAAAGTTGATCGGAGCCGGGTTGCGCGTGGAAAGCGCGCCAGGCCAAGGGACTCGCATCCGGCTGTTTCGGCCGGGAGCCGCGGAGGGGGGCCGCTAACCTACGCAGCGCGATGTAGCAGCCAAGGGGGTTGATTACCATCGACACCGTACGCGTCCTCATCGTCGATGACCATCCGCTGGCTCGCCTCGGCATCGAGACGATCCTAAGCGAAGATCCCGCCTTTCAGGTGGTGGGCAATGCGACCGACGGGCTGCAGGCGGTCGAAATGGCCAGGCAGTTGATGCCCGACGTGATCCTGATGGACATCAATCTGCCGGGCCAAGACGGCCTCGCCGCCACCCGCCAGATCAAAGCGGAGATGCCTTACGTGCGGGTCGTCATCGTGACCGTCTCCGACGATGCGCAAGACCTCTTTGAGGCGATCAGCGCAGGGGCCCAAGGGTACCTCTTGAAAAACCTGTCGCCTCAAGAGTGGACCGAGTATCTCCACGCGATCGTGCAAGGCGAGGCGCGGATCTCCAAAAAGATCGCCCGGCGGATCTTGCGGGAGTTTAAGGTCGATTCGGACGGCGAAGCTCCGCCGTCGCCTCCGGCCTCGAAGGGTAAGGCCACCGAGGTTCTCAGCCAACGGGAGTGCGAGATCTTGCGCTGGGTCGCCAAGGGGGCGAGCAACAAGGAGATCGCGGAGCAGCTCTTCATCTCGGAAAACACGGTGAAAAACCATTTGAAAAACATCCTGGCCAAGCTGCACCTGCGCAACCGGGTGCAACTTGCGACCTTTGCCGTCGAGCACGGGATCAATCGGGAATAGCTCTTTAGGGCTATCCCAAGAGCGTTGAGTTAGGCCGAAAGGGCCATTGCGGCCATCCCGCCGGCAACCGTATCATCAAACGTACGAATACCGATAGGAGGGATGGCGTTTGCGTAAAGCATTGATCCTGTTGATCGCCGCCGCACTGGTCGTGATGTGGACGCTGCCGGCGCTGGGACATGCGCACCTCACCCGTTCTTTGCCCGCGGCCAACGACGAGCTCTCCACTGTGCCATCAGCAATCTGCCTCTTTTTCTCCGAGCCGATCGAAAGGGCTCTCAGCCGGATTGAAGTAAAAGATGCCCAGGGCAATCGCTACGACGACCTTGAGCGCTGGCGGGCTTCGGAGCACGCTCAAGGCCAAGCCGCCGAGATCGCGATGCCCCTCAAACCGCTGGGCCCCGGCGAGTACACCGTGAGCTGGCGGGTGCTTTCCGTCGACACCCATTCGACGCAAGGCGAATTTCGGTTTAGCGTACTCCCAGAAGCAGCGGAGGCCGAGAGCGAGGGCATGAGCCAAATCCGCTGTGATGTACCCGTTTCTTAAGTCGGTCCATTTCATCGCTCTTTCGCTGCTGGTTGCAGCGCCTGCTTTTCTCTGGCTGATTTGGGAACCCGCCGCCCGCGCCTCGAATTTTGACGACGGTGACCGGCTGGCGCGGGCGCGCCGCCGGGTCGGGCGGATGGCGGCGGCGAGCGCCCTCCTGTTTGCCCTGTCGGGTGCGCTGGACGCCTTGCGGGCGGCGTCCCAGATCATCCCTCTGGACGATTTCGCGTTTCTTCAGCTCTTTTTCCTCAATACCGGTTTTGGCCGCTTGACCCTGGTCAAGCTGGCGCTGGCGCCGGCTTACCTTTTGTCTCTTGCGCTCGAGGCAAGGTTTTTCCGCTGGCTGTTTCGCCCGCTCACTTTCCTCTTGGCTTTGGCGTTGGTATACACCGTCAGCGCGGCGAGCCACGCAGCGGGAAAAGCGGGATCGCTCCCCTTGATCAGCGACATGGTGCACGTCGTCGCCTCTTCCATCTGGGGTGGCGGCCTCGTTTACCTCGCCGCCTGCGCGCCGAGACGCGGAAAGGTCCGGTCGGTTTACCGCTTCCTCCACCACACGATCGAACGGTTTTCCAACATGGCCCTGATGGCGGTGGCCGCCGTCGTGACGACAGGCGCCTTTGCCACGTACCTGCACGTCTTTGATCTCAACGCCGCGCGGTCGACTCGTTACGGCCAGGCCCTCATCGTCAAAATCCTGTTGTTTCTCTCAGTGGTCGGAATAGCGGGGTATAACCTCATGGTGGCGGGGCCTTCGCTCTCGCGGCACTTGCGCCGGTTTGACATGGATGGGCTGCAACATGTCGCGGCGCGGCTGGGCCGGCTGATCAAAGCGGAGGCGGCCATCGTCCTTTGCGTCCTCGTGGCTGCAGGCGTCGTGACGACCCTGCCGCCGGCGGACAAGCCCGCCACCGTCATCGCCCGGGTGGAGGAAGTGTCAGGGCCGGACGGGTGGGCCCGCATCGCGTTTTGGCCCCTCGATCGCCCGGGCCAAGTGGTGTTGGCCATCGAGGCGGCGCTCCCGGGCGGCGAGCCTCTTCCCCCCGGTAGCCGGGTCGTCGTCGAGCTCGACATGGTGACGCATTCGATGGGCATACCCCCAATCGTTGCCCACGAAAAGGCGCCCGGCGTCTTTGAAGCAGAAGCTCTCTTACCCATGGCGGGCCGGTGGCGGATGGTTTTGCACCTTGAACCGCCGCTCCGGCCGCCCGGCCGGCTCTCCCTAGAGTTTGACGCCCTGACGGGCTCGATGCTTTCCGGACGGGTGCGGCGGTTTGAGCCGGCTTTGGGGCTCTTGACGCCGGTGCGCCAGTTTACGCTGGGGCTTGGCTTGATCCTCGTCGTCCTGGGCGCCTACGGTGTTGTCGCCGCCCGCAGGGGTCGGCTTCACGTGAGGATCATCCCCTTGAGCCTGGCGATGGTGGCCGTGGGTGGATACCAGGCGCTCAGCGTCACCTTGACGGATTCGATCCCCACGAGCTTTGTGCCCAACCCAGTGCCCTACACACTGGAGGCGGTCGCCCGGGGCGCCGAAATTTTCGCCCAGCACTGCGCGATGTGCCACGGCGTCGAGGGGAGGGGAGACGGCGTTTTGGCGGCGTCCCTCAACCCTCCCCCGGCTGACCTGACGGCGGATCACGTGGACGACCACAGCGACGGCGACATCTTTTGGTGGGTCACCCACGGCATCGAGCAGACGGCGATGCCAGCCTTTGGCAGCGTGCTTACGGAGGAAGAGCGTTGGACCGTCATTCACTTTGTGAGGAGCTTGAGGCATTTCGTCCCCGCGCTGGAAGCGCCCGGGGAGCCCGCAGGAAGGGGCCTCGGAGAGCCGAGTGAGGTGAGTCGTTGATGCGGCGAACAGAGCGCCACCTGATCAACGTGATCTTGATCGCCAGCGCGCTCACGGCGACCGCGAGCGCTCACGGCGTCGGGCATGCCGAAGAGCGGCTCAACGTCGGTCTCGTCGTGCTCAGCCTTTTGTTGATCGGCGCCTTCATTTACGCCGTGATCCGGGATGAAACCGCAAGCCGCCGCGAGATGAAGCGCGAGCTGCCCTGGCGGTGACGCTGGCCAGGGACGAGCGGACGCGGTATTGCCCGACTGAGGCCCTGCACGGGCAGTCACTGTCTAACTGGGGCGCTCGCCGGACCGCGACAGGGCACGCGCTCCCGCCAGGATGAGGCAGCCTGCGCCCACGTAACCGATGAGAGGGTACAGCGTCCCGACGAGCCGGCTAAACCCAAGCAAAGCGACGGGAAAAGCCGCGCCAGTGACCAGCAGGGCTGCGCGATGGCCTGAGCCTCCCCCGGCAAAGCTCAGCCGGCGGGCGAGAGCGTAGGCGCTCGCGACGGCGGTGGTCCACATCGCCGTCCCGATGACGCCGGCGTAAGCCGTTTGGGCTGTCCGCCCCAGTCGCCCTGCAGCGAGCAGCATGGGGATCTCCTCACGCGCTCCCTCCGGAAGGACGGACGCCACCGCGATCAGGACGCCGGCGCTGAGAACGGTCAGGATCACCCCTCCCCCGACGCCCGCGATGACAGCCTCCCGCCT
>PKEU01000147.1 GCA_002919195.1 bacterium | reverse complement strand
GAAATCGATGTCGGGGCTCCAAAGCATCCGGGTGAAGTTGGCGCTCGATTTCAGGTCGCCCACCACAAACCGGAAGAGCCACCGGTCGTGAAATCCCTCAAGCCCCTTTTCCCGGCGCTCGGCGGGATCGGGAATCCCGTTGGTGGTCCCCATTAACGTGCGGAGGGGAATTGGTTGAAATCGCCCTTGCTCGGCATAGACCCCTTCGTTCATGGGGGCGAGGAGCGCCTTGAGGACGGCCTCGTTGCCGTTGTAGATCTCATCGATGACGGCCACATCCGCCTCCTGCAGCATGCCGGCGCTCACCCGCCGGCGCTCCCCTTCCTTGTAGGCGTGCAGGTCGACGGGGCCAAAGATCTCCTCGACGGTGGAGAAGGGCGAAAGCTGCGTATGAAAGAACTTGCCTCCCCGGATGTGGGCCGCGGCCAGCCGGATCTGGGTCGTCTTGGCGACGCCCGGTGGTCCCGTCAAAAGGAGGTGGCCCCGCACAATGAGGCAGATCGTGATCGCCCGGGCCACGTCCTCCCGTTCAAAGATATACTGGTTTTGCACATCCTCGAGCCTCTTGAGCCGGCTGATCGCCTGCGCCTGATCGACCAGGGAGATGT
Organism: bacterium; assembly: GCA_002919195.1. Classification (GTDB taxonomy): domain Bacteria; phylum Bacillota; class Limnochordia; order DTU080; family RSA5; genus RSA7. The sequence continues at coordinate 20,412 of PKEU01000147.1, read as the reverse complement.
CGAGCATGATCTCATCCCCTCGGGAAGCAGGGAACTCAGCGCCCTTGCATCGAATGGATGATGATATACTATTGCGCTATATCAGAAAACTCCTCCTCCTTCGAGGTGCTTTCCTGTGGAGCATGGGGTCAAAGTCCGGGCCATCGTGCGGCGGGAGGATGGCGCAGAGGAAGTGACGGGCACGCTCCGGGAGCGGTTTCTCGTCGAAAACGGGCGCGTCCTCATCCAGGTCGCAAGGGGTGTCGAGAGCGTGTGGGTGGACGCTTCCGCCGTGCTCGAGCCCGAAACGATCGTGCTGCGCTCCGAGTTGTGGGAGGTCCCCGACTCCCACGAGCGCGAGATGCTGCTCCGCTCGTTGGCCGGGACGCTGGCGAGCCAGGCGGCCTTTCACTCCTACCGCATCGACCTCGCCCGCCAAAGCCCGGGGAGTGTCGAGCTCCTCTTTTATAACGCCGTCGACCTAAAACAAGGCGCCGCCTACCAGGCCAGTTTCGCGCCCATCCGCACCCGCTGCCTCCCGCGCCCTGTCCCCTGGTCCGCTCCCCAGGAACTCCTCGCCACCCGGCTCGCCGCACCTAAGGAACGGTTTCCCAGCCACATCGGCCATCTGCCCCTCTGGCTCGAATCGCGGCACCTTTGGTCCGTCTACCTGTGGCTCGGGAAAAAGCTCGTCAACATCCTCCAGTTTTCGCTGAACCAGCGGCTCCAGTCGAGGCTCGAAGCGCGGTTTAAGCTCAAACCCGCGGGCGGCCGCTTTTACCTTGCCTGACCCATCCACGCTTCAAGGCGCAGCCGGTACCGCGCGAGTTCGCTGGCGCCGAGTCCCAGCTCCCGGGCCAGCTCTTCGCCGATCTCCAGCGCGTACCGGTAAAGCCCCCTTCGTCTTGGGGCGTACACATCGTCACACAGCGCGGCAGGAAGCGTTTTTCCCGGAAGCATCCTCCGGGCGTCGAGGGGAGTTCCGTCCTCTTGGTACCAGACGATCCAAAGGGGCGCCGTCACGTTGCACATATGAAACGCGCCGTAGATGGCCCGGGGAAAGAGAAAGAGCGTCGCCGTACTCTTGACGAGGTCTTCGTGGATCGCTTGGTACCCCGCTTGGCGCTGAAGATCGTTTTGGGCGATCCTGGCTTCGAAGGCGATCTCCTCTCCTTGGGCTGAACGCAGAGTGACCTCGCGCACCTCCATGCTGCACCAAGCTCGGGTCACGCCCTCGCCCAGGCGCCCCTCTTGGTCGGCCTGGCACCGTTCAGCCGCGCTGGCCGCGCCGCTCGCCGCGCTTTCGGCCCTCGCGGGCCCGTGAAAAGCGTTGACCGACGCCAACACGATCGCTGCGAAACACACCAAAACCCAGAAGACTTCCCGTTGGCCGCGCTTCAAGGCCCTCATCTCCTCCCCGGGAGCCTCGCCTCATGCGTCCTTCGCCCCCGCCAAGGCTTTCGTTAAGGTTTTGTTAAAGCTGGGCCCAGCTCCTTGTCATCGCACGCAGAGGGTGTATACTAAAACCACAGGGACTACCAAGGTCCCCTGTGGGTCACGTTTTGTCCCACAACTCGGATGGAACTGGCAGCGGCGGTGGATTTTCCAAAACGGGAGGCGTTGCTCATGATCAGCGGTCTGGAGTTTTACACGAGGATCATTTACGAAGAGAGGCTGCGTGACGCCGAGCGGGAGCGGGCGATCCGCAGGGCCCTGCGCCTCCGCAATCGCCGGGACAACGACAAGCGTTCTCTCTAAAAGTCGAGCCTAAAGCGACGCCTCGAGATGCGACTGCCTCGAGGCGTTTCTCTTGTACCGGGCGTTGGGGCGACCCCGCCAAGGCGCCGCCGCGGGAAAAGGAGCGCGGCGCTCCTTGCCGTACCTATAACTATCGGAATATTGCCATAGATTTGTCCAGCGGCCAAAGGGCGGAGGGGGAACTGCCGGTGAGCCAGGCGCCTCGTCAGTTGCAGGCGGGAAACGAGACGTGGAAAGTTGTCGTGGCGATTGTCGTGGCGCTCATCGCCTTTGGCGGAGGCTGGCTCATCCGGGACGCCGCGCTGAGCCGCCAAGCAGCCGAGGAGACCCAAGGGCGGCTGGGCGCGCTGGAAAACGCCTCGGACGCCTTTTGGCGCCGGCACGACGCAGAACTCGGGCGCGCTCGAGAAAGCATGGCCCGGGTGCAACAAGAGGCGACCCGGGTCCAGGAGGAGACGGCCAGGGCGCACGCCGAGATCGCGCGGCTGCGCGAGGAGGTCGGGGGCGTGCGCGACGATTTGGCTCGCGCGAGGACCGCTACGGCTGAGCTCATCCGCTCGTTGGAGGGGGTTGTTGCGCAGCTCGAAGCTGCAAGAAGCGAGGTCCATGCCGTGCGCGCGGAAAGCACGGCTCTCCTTGAAGCGTTTTTGCGCTCCCGGCAGGAGGGATCTGCATCTTGGCCCCCGGAAGAGCTGGCTCGCCGGTTGGAAGTCCTTTCCGCCGACCTCCAAGCGGCAAGGAGCGATATCAACGCCGTGCGGATTGCAAGCGGCGCCCTCCTGGAAGAGCTCGAGCGCTCGCAACAGGAAGCGCGGGCTCCATCGCCTCCGGAACAACCCGCGCCCGCCGGGCAGGCGATCGTGACCTACCGGGTCCGCTCCGGAGACACCCTCTCCGAGATCGCGTACTCGCTCATGGGCTCGCCGGTCCAGTACCCCGTCATCGCCGAGGTCAACCAGCTAGAGTCGGCGGACCTGATCCGGCCAGGGCAGCAGCTCAAGGTCCCCGTGCCGGCCGCCGAGCCGTGAGCCTATTCAAATGCCGATCCTAGTCCGCAGGTACTCCCTGCTCTTCATGGGCGCGGACAACGAGTCCTCTCCTTCGCCCAGCACCCGGTCCTGTTCGACGATGATCCAGCCGTCGTACCCCGACTTCTGGAGGATCTCAAAGATCTTGGGAATGTCGACGTCACCCTCGCCTAAGGGCACAAAGACACCGCCTTGGGCCGCGGCGACGTAATCCTTCCCTTGGGCCAATTTCCCCCGGAGGAGCTCCAAGCGGATATCTTTCAGGTGGACGTGCCCGATGCGACCAGCCAACTTCTCGGCGAGATCAACCGGATCCCCCCCGCCAAAGGCCACGTGGCCCGTGTCAAAGCACAAGTTGACCAGCGAGGGATCGGTCATCTCCAAGAGGCGCTGGATTTCATCGGGATTTTCAATGTAGCTGCCCCCGTGGCTGTGCACGCAAAGCGTCAACCCGTACTCCTGTTGGCAAAGCCGCGCCAGCTCCTCGAGGGAGCGCGCCAGGTATTGCCACTGCTCCAGGCTTAGCCCCTGCGCGCGCGTCTTGTCGAGCCTCCCGGCAATACTCATCCGCAAAGGGTCGCCCCCGTCGGCGATCAGGATGTGGCGAGCGCCCAAGGAAGCCAAGAGCTTCGCGACCGCTTCGACGTTGGGGCGCTCCTCCTCGAGCCGGCCCCTTTCGCGCAAATTGACGGGCACAAAGGAGGCGGCCAGGGCCAGGCCCCGGCTCTCAAGGAGCTGGGCCAGCCGCTCGGGATCCGTAGGGAGGTACCCCCAGGGCCCAAGTTCGGTCCCCTCGTACCCCGCCCTGGCCATCTCGTCCAACACCCGCTCATAGGGCAGCTGGGGGCCCCAGCCAGGAATCTCGCACACACCCCAGCTGATGGGCGCGTTGCCCACTCTCATGTAGCTTCACCTCGCAAGACGCCCCCCGGATCCAGCGGAACGGGTTGGCCGCTCTCCAGCGAACGTTGCGCGGCCACCGCGATAGCCAGCGCCTTTTCCCCGTCGTCGACGCCCACGGGCGGCGGGGCCCCCCGGCGCACGGCGTCGACGAAGGCCTCCAGCTCCAGGCGGTAGGCATTTTGAAACCGCTCGAAAAAGTAGGGGACGTAATCGTGCGACGCGCCCCGTTGGTCCAAGACGAGGAGCGGGGTCTCCCGGTCGTAGCCGATCCTGAGCGACCCCTCGGTGCCGTACACCTCGGCCCGGACGTCGTAGCCGTATACGGCGTTGCGGCTCCCATGCACCAGGCCCATCGCGCCGCGGGAAAATCTTAGGGTGCAAAAAGCGTTGTCCACATCGCCGTATTCGTGCAGCCGGTCGTATTTATACACACCGCCGATCGCGTACACCGAGGCCACTTCGTCTCCCGTCAAAAAGCGGAGGATGTCGAAGTCGTGGATGGCAAGATCCGCAAAGATGCCCCCGCTGGAGGCGATGTAGTCGTAGGGCGGCAGGTGCGGATCGCGGGTCATGGAGTAGACGCCGACGACTTCGCCGATGGCCCCTTCCTCGATCTTTTTCCGGGCCGCCGCATACCCCGGATCAAACCGGCGCATAAAGCCCAGCTGCAAAAACGCGCCGCGCTTTTCCACCGCCGCCTTGATCCTGTAAACGGCGTCGAGCGTCTGGGCCAAGGGCTTCTCGCAGAAGATCGGTTTTCCCGACTCGATGGCAGCTTCGAGCATCGCCTCGCGTTGATCGGTGGGGCCGGCGACCACAATCGCTTCGACGTCGGGCGAGGCGATCATGTCGCGAAACTCGACATACCCTTTCACCCCCAGCTCCTCAGCCAGCGCCAGCCGTTTCGGATCGACGTCGGCGACCGCCACAAGGCGGGCGCCGGCGACGGAACCCGCAAGATGGCGCGCGTGTACCGCCCCCATCCGCCCCAAACCGATCACACCCACTTGGATCCGGGCCATCGTTGATGCCTCCTTGCGCTCTCACGCCCGGCACTCAGCCGATGCCTGTCTTTGTAACGCCGATCACAATCCAATCCCCATAGCCTGAAGAGACCGCTCCCCAAAGCGCTTCCATCGCCGCCCTGCCGAAGCGCCGGCAGCGCGGCATGGCGGTTACACCCATTCCGTGTGGAAGACGCCTTCTTTGTCGATCCGCCGATACGTGTGCGCGCCGAAGTAGTCCCTTTGGGCCTGGAGCAGGTTGGCCGGCAGCCGCTCATGCCGGTAGAGATCGTAGTAGTTGAGCGCGGAACTGAGTCCCGGAACGGGCAGCCCTGCGTTAGCAGCGAGGGCGACCACCCGGCGCCAGCTCGCCTGGGAACGGGTCACCACATCCCTGAAATACGGGGCGAGCAGCAGGTTTCTCAGATCTTTTACGCTGTGGTACGCCTCCCGGATCCGGTCGAGAAACTGGGCCCGGATGATGCAACCGCCCCGCCAAAGGGAAGCGATGGTCCCAAGGTCCAGCTCCCAGCCGTACTCGGCCGCCGCACGGCTTAAGAGGGCGAAACCCTGGGCGTACGAGCAGATCTTGGAGGCGTACAGCGCCTGCCGGACCTCTTCGACAAAGGCCTCTTTGTCGATGGCGCCAGGTGCGGCCGGTCCGGTAAGAACTTGAGAGGCCGCGACCCGCTCGTTTTTGAGTGCCGAAATATAGCGGGCGTACACCGCTTCGGTGATCGTCGGCGCCGGCACCCCAAGCTCGAGCGCGACCTGCGACGTCCACATGCCCGTCCCCTTGTGCCCGGCCTCGTCCAGGATGACCTCGACGAGCGGCTGGGCGGTCTCTTCGTCGATCCGCCGCAAGATATCCGCCGTGATTTCGATGAGATACGACTGGAGCTCTCCCTCGTTCCACCGGGCGAAGATGTCGGCCATCTCGGCGGTGGAGATCCCCGCCAGGTGTTTCATAAGGAAGTAAGCTTCCGAGATGAGCTGCATGTCGCCGTACTCGATCCCGTTATGCACCATCTTGACGAAATGGCCCACACCGTCTCCGCCAAGATACGCGCAGCACGGCTCACCGTCGACTTTCGCCGCGATGGCGGTGAGGATTGGGGCCACCTGGTCCCACGCTTCCCGCGGGCCCCCGGGCATGATGCTCGGCCCTTTGAGGGCGCCCTCCTCGCCGCCGGAGATCCCTGCGCCCAAGAAGTGGATCCCCTTTTCCGCGAGCGCTTTCGCCCGGCGGATCGTGTCTTGGTAATAGGAGTTGCCGCCGTCGATGACGATGTCGCCCGGCTCCAAGAGCGGCAAGAGCTCGTCGATGACAGCGTCCACCGGCGCTCCCGCCTTCACCATCACCATGATCTTGCGGGGCCGCGCGAGCGCCTGCACGAAGTCGCTGAGGCTGTAGGTGGGAATGATCTTTTTTCCCTGGGCCCGCTGGGCTGCAAACTCCTCAGTCCTCTGGGCCGTGCGATTGTACACCGCGACGGTGTACCCCTTGCCTTCCATGTTGAGCACCAGGTTTTGCCCCATCACTGCTAAGCCGATTAGCCCGATGTCCGCTTGCATGTTTTCACCTCAAACTCAGGTTACAGCCCGTAGATTTCGCCGTATTTTGTGCGCACGTACTGGATAAAAGGCTCTGCGGAGAGCGGCCCGCCCGTCACCGCTTCGACCAGCTTGGGCGGGGTGAGCTTGCGCCCGTAGGCGTACACCCGCCGGGTGAGCCAATCCCGGAGCGTGTCACACCGGCCTTGGGCCAGCTCGTCCTCGATCTCAGGGTGCTCCTCCACCGCGAGTTGATACCAATGGCTTGCAAGAAGCGATCCAAGGCTGTAAGTGGGAAAGTACCCGATGGCCCCCAGCGCCCAGTGGGTGTCCTGCAGCACCCCTTGGGACGGGTCGGGCGGCCTAATTCCGAGGTACTCCTCCATCTTGGCGTCCCACGCCTCCGGCAGGTCGTCGACGCTGATCTTTTCGTCGATCAGCGCCTGTTCGAGCTCAAAGCGAATCATAATGTGCAGGTGGTAGGTGATCTCGTCGGCCTCGACCCGGATCAACGACGGCGTCACCTTGTTGATCGCCCGGTAAAACCGCTCGAGGTCCACGTTGCCCAGCTGCTCGGGAAAGGTCTCGACCAGCCGGGGGTAGTGATACGACCAAAAGGCTTTCGAGCGGCCGATCACATTTTCGAAAAGGCGAGACTGCGACTCAGAGATCCCAAGGCCGGGAGAACCGTCGAGCACCGTCCGCCGAAAGCGCGCCGGGATCCCCTGATCGTGGATGCCATGGCCCCCCTCGTGCAGCGTAGCAAAGAGCGCCGGCTTGAGGTCGTCGGCGGCGAAGGTGGTGATCCGGACGTCGTTTTCCGAAATCCCCACCGTAAAGGGGTGCATCGAGTAGTCTTGCCGGCCCCTTTCGAGGTCAAAGCCGATGGCTTTCAGCATTTCGAGCCCAAAGTCCCACTGTTTGCGGCGGTCGTACGCCAAATAGAGGAAGGAGTCGTCGACCGGCGGCTGGGCCGCGATGGCTTGGATCATCGGCACGAGCACCGCGCGCAAGTCGGCGAAGACCTTTTCGACCGTCGCCGCACGGGTTTCGGGCTCGTACTCGTCCAAGAGGGCGTCGTACCGCCGCTCTTGATAGCCCAAGAGCTCGGCTTCCTCGATCTTGATCTCGACCACCCGCTTGAGATCGTCGCGGAAAAGCGAGAAATCCTTGGCGGCCTTGGCTTGCTCCCAGTGAGTCTCCGCAAGGCCCACGACCTGCGCCCGCCGGGCCACAAACTCCGGCGGGAGCCTGCGGGCCTTGTCCAGCTCGCGCAGCATGACCCGGATCTGGCTCGCGGCATCGTCCAGGGAGTCGAGGTCGACCTGGCCGGCCAGCTCTTTCACCAAGGCGTAAAACTCGTCGGACGTGACCATCTCGTGGATCAAACGGGAAAGGGTCGCCCGCTGCCGCGCCCGCTCGGCGGCCGCTTTCGGCGGCATGTTGACCCGCTGATCCCACCCCAGGAGGGCAAGGGCCCCCTCGAGGTCCGCGACTTTATGCATCATCTCGAGCATCCGCTGGTACGACGGATGCTCCTCCAATTCCCTGCCTGTCACGTTTCCGCCTCCTCAACTACCGTCTCTCTTTGGTTTCCACGCGGGAAAATCAAGCCCTCTAGGCACACCCGCGAAATCCTCGCGTTCGCCAGCGCGGGCCTTTGGCCGGTTGCCGGTCCGCGCCATCCTAGGGTACACTGGTTTCAACCGACGACCACAGCGAGCGCGTTTTGAGGTGACCCATGGAGACCAGAGTGCGATGGGGCATTTTAGGCACGGCGAGCATCGCCCGTCGCCAGGCGATCCCCGCGATGCAGGCTTCCCCTTACGCTAGGGCTGTCGCCATCGGCAGCCGCTCGCTGGAGCGGGCTCAAGAGGTTGCCACATCCCTCGGCGTCGCGACGGCCTACGGGAGCTACGAACAGGTCCTCGAGGATCCGTCGGTGGACGCGGTGTACATTCCCCTTCCCAACGACCTGCACCTTACTTGGATCGAACGGGCCGTCCAGGCCGGAAAGCATGTCCTCTGCGAAAAGCCCCTCGGGCTCAATGCTGGCGAGGTGCGCCGGGTGCAAGAGCTGGTGGCCTCCTCCCGGGTGCAGGTGATGGAGGGGATCGCATCGCACTTCCACCCGATCCACCGGCAAGCGGCCGAGTGGATCCAAGAGGGGCGCATCGGCCAACCGGTCGTGATCCGCGCCAGCCTGGGCTGGAGCTTTCGCGAACGCCCACAAGACTACCGCTGGCAAAAGCGGCACGGCGGAGGCGCTTTGCTCGATCTTGGCGGCTATCTCGTCCACACCGCCCGGATTCTCGCCGGCGATGAGCCCATCGAAGTCATGGCGAAAGCGACCATCGCGGCGGGCGAGGTGGACGTCAACACGGCAGTGATGCTCATCTTTCCCCAGACGACCGCCCTTTTGGACTGCGGCCTCTTGTCGGCCGCCCGCAACCAGTACGAAGTGATCGGTACCGACGGCAAGATCGTCGTCGACCAGCCCTTTGGCAACCGGGTGATGGAGCGGACCATCCGCCTCTTTGACGAAAAGGGGCAGCTCCTGTGCGAAGAGGCCTTTGCCGCTCACCAGTTCCAGCGGGAGATCGACGAGGTCTCCAAAGCCTTGGTCCAAGGTTCGGCCCTTCCCATTCCTCTTTCGGAGAGCCTGGCCAATGCTCGCATCCTCGACGCCTGCAGGGATTCGATCGAAAAGGGAACCCCGGTCGCGCTCGGGTAGCGGGCGTCGCCCGCCTTTCGCTCACGCCCGTGGGGACGGTCCGGAGCGATCGACCCCGGGGATCCAGGCGTCCTCGGCGTAGCCCAAGCGCTCCCAAAAGCCCATATGGGGCTGGTCGATGAGCTCGATGCGGGTGACCCACTTGACCGACTTATACGCGAACATGCGAGGCATGATCAGGCGGAGCGGCGCCCCTTCGGGGTCGGTGAGGAGCTTTCCGTCCTTCAACATGGCGAGAAACGTGTCGTCCAGGCGGGCCTGCTCGAGCGTGAGGGCATCCGTGTACACGCCGTCGTAGGAGGAAAACTTGACGTGGGTCGCCTGCGGCAGGACACCGGCCAGGTCAAGCAAGGCGGAAAGGGGAATCCCCTCCCACGTCACGTTGCGGACCGACCAGCCCGAAACACAGTGGAAATCCCGCACCCATACATCGCGCGGCAGCTCGATCACCTGTTCCCAAGTCAAGCTCAGCTCGCGGCGGACGAGCCCGTTGACCTCAAGCCTCCACGTGTAGGGGTCAAAGTGCGGCATGGAGCGGGCCACGTTGTAGATGCGGAAGTGCCCTTTGGCTCCCCCGCCGACGGGGGGCGACGAGCGGGGGTCCGGTTGCGGCACTGGATATGCCGGGGCTCGAGCCGCGGGCTGCACCTGCGCGAGCGCCGGCAGCTCCACTTCTCGCCGCTGTTTGAGCCACCATCCCACGAGCCACGAGCCGCCGAGGAGCATCCCCCCTTGCTTCAGCACGCGAGTGAGAAAACGCCTCCGCTCGATGGCCTTGGCCAGGCGGTACGCCGCGATGGGGTTGGCCAAAGGCCGCGCTCTTCTTGGCCCCACCCGGGCCCAAGGCAGCGCCAGCTCGATCTTGAAATAGCGGACAACGGCGTGGCCGGCAAGATACAGCCCGCCCACCCACGTGAGGAGATCGTGCCAGAAGAGCGCCGCCTGCGTGTAAGGAAGAAAAGCCCGGTCCCACCACAAGACGGCGCCCGAAAGGCTCCACCCTGCCGCAAGGAGGAGCGAGATCACCAGGTTGATCCTCTTGCCAAGCCACGGTCCTAGGGAGCGCCAGTGGGGCAAAAGAAGCCTCAGGTAGGCGGCGATGAGGACGATCTGCGCCACGCCTGCGGCGATGTGCGCCTGGCGCAGCGGGGCCCGGATGGCCGCCAAGGGTCCCCGGAGCCCGGGCAGGTACAAGACAAGGCCTGAAAGGAGCATCGCCAGCAAAGACCAGGCGTAGAGCCGGTGCAGCCTCGCCAAGCGCTCCACCAGCGGCCGTCCTGAGATCGGAGCCATCCGCCATCCCCCCAGTCTACCGGGAGACCCCCTCCCTCCCCTTGTGCCGCCGGCTCCGGGAGAGAGCCAGCTCCAGCCGGGCGTTGGGCAGGAGGTCCGGGTCGATGTGAACGCCTGAGACGTCCACCGAAGCGCCGCCGATCGCGCTAAGGCGAGCCTTGACGGTGGCCAAGTGGTGCGAACGAGGCAAGGCGCCGGTCACGTAGTAGCGGTGGGCCTCCGGGTCGTAGTCGACGGAGATTTCCCCCAGCCACTGCTGGACGTAATCGTCGCTCATCAGCACTTCGTAAGCCTCATACAGGCGGCGGTCCCTGGGGTCGATCGCGCCGGCCCAACGCAACCACGCCGTGTGAACCCCCGCCCAGACCATATAGATGAGCAAGGTCGGAAGAAAGATCCACCCGTAGAGAAAGATCAAGTGCCACATGGGATGGATCTCGGAGAGGCCTGCCCACAGGAAAGGTGTCGCCACGACGGACAAGATCACTTCATCGATCCAAAAGCCCCCGCTGGTAAAAGGGGCCGAAATCGCGGCGCCCCGGGCCGTGGCGACGTTGGCGACCCGCGTGCCGCTCCCTGCGATCAAGGGCTCCGGCCAGCGGGAGCGGATCGCTTTTCGGAGCCCGCCCAAGAGCGCGCCGCCCCCCGCCCCCGCCGCTACCAGCGCGCCAAGGCGCCCCGGGCTCCAAAGCTCCCATAGATCCAAGAGGCCTGCGGAAAAAAGGAAGAGGGCGATGGTCAGGCCAGCCGCCGCTCCCGACAAGACGGTCGAAAGCCTCGAGCAAAAAAACAGGAGGAGCGACTCGGGATCGGATTGGTGTTTGAGGCGCCGCCGGGTGAGGTGAAACCCTGCGGCGCCGAGGCATCCCGCGGCAAAAAAGAGTGGCCAGATCGCCTCAAAGGAGAGCGCGAGCGGCAAGACGACCAGCGCCGCCCACCCCAGCGGCACGGACCGCCGGCGGGCCACCCACTCGATGACGCCGTCGATAAGGCCAAACCAAGCTAAAGAGAGGTAGACCAGGGTGACCCCCTGGGCGAGCCCCAGGTGCATCGATACCCCCTCCCCTTGGCGCTCCGCCATCTCCACCTTATGACGTAAGATTCGGTTCATTCCCACGATGGACCTGCCCACCCAAGGCGGCGGCGAGACAACCAATTTCCAGGGATTTCACAGGCGAAAGAGAAATATCGCTGTTGAGATCTTGACAACCAGGTGAGATGCAGATGAGCCAACCTAGCCCCGTCACATCAGTGCAGTCGCTCCTCGGCGAAGGCGCCATCTGGTACCGGTCGGCGCTCTACTGGGTGGACATCTTGGGAAAACGAGTGCACCGCTACGATCCGGCCACCGGCGAGCACCGGGAGTACGTGACGCCTGAAACCGTCGGCACTGTCGTGCCCCGTGCGACAGGCGGCCTGGTCGTCGCGCTGCAGCACGGCTTTGCCCACCTCGACGAGGAGAGCGGCGAGGTGACTCCCTTGGGCGAGCCCGTCGATCCTCGGCCCGAGACCCGGTTTAACGACGGCAAATGCGATCCCGCCGGAAGGCTTTGGGCCGGAACGATGGGCTTCAATTCCGAGCCGGGCATGGGTTCGCTGTACATGCTCGACGTGGACGGGCGCGTCGAGGAGAAGATCCCCGGGGTCACGACCTCCAACGGCATCTGCTGGAACCGCGATGCCGCCGAAATGTACTACATCGACACTCCCACGCACGAAGTTTGGGCTTTCGATTACGACGTCAAGACGGGGGCGATCGCCAACCGCCGGGTCGCGGTCAAGATCGACCCTGCCGAAGGCGCGCCCGACGGCATGACCATCGACGCCGACGGCAACTTGTGGATCGCCTTGTGGGGCGGCAGCGCCGTCGTCTGCCACAATCCCGCGACCGGCGAACGCCTGCGCAAGATCGAGCTCCCTTGCGAGCAAGTCACTTCGTGCGCGTTTGGTGGTCCTGACTTAAACGAGCTCTACATCACCACCGCAAGAGTGGGTTACAACGAGGAAAAGCTCAAGGCCCAGCCCCTCGCCGGCCGGCTGTTTCACATCGAGCTCGACGTGAAGGGCGTTCCGGCCTTTGCCTATGCGGGCTAAGCCGGGCCGGCAGCTCGCCGCGATCTTAGCCGCCTCGCTGGCCGGCGGGTGGCTCTTTGACCTCGCCCGGCTCCCGGTCGCGTGGCTGCTCGGCCCCATGCTCGCCAGCGTGGCGCTGGCTGTTGCGTCGCGCCGGCCGATGCAGGTGCCCGCTCAAGCCCGGGCCGGCGCGCAGGTGGTCATCGGGATGGCAGTGGGACTGAGGCTTTCGCCCGAGGCCTTCTCCGGGCTGGGCAGGCAGCTCCCGTTTCTCCTGCTCCTCGTCGCGCTCACCGGGGCGTTGAGCATGCTCAACGGGCTCCTCCTCCAGCGGTGGGCCGGAGTCGATCCGGCGACGGGCTTTTTGGGCTCGATACCGGGGGCCGCCTCGAGCATCGTGGCCATCAGCCCGGACCTGGGGGCGGATCCCCGCCTGGTGGCCTTGCTCCAGTACATCCGGGTACTCCTCGTGGCCCTCTCGGTCCCCTTTGTGGTGGAACAGCTCGCTCCGCGGCTTGCCGGGGTAACGGGCGGGGGTTCTTTCCCGATCCCTCAGCCACCGGAGGCCCCACCTTCTTTCGCCTTCGACGCCGTCGAAAGTGTCGACGGCGCTGGCGGCCTCTTTGGCCCTTCGACCTATCTCTTGCTCGCGGCCTACGCGCTGGCAGGTTGGGCGATGGGTCGCTGGTGGCGCCTGCCGTCGGCGAGCTTCCTCGGCCCCTTTGTCGTCGCTGCCGCGGGCACCTTCATCTTGGGGCCCCTTCCGTTCCCAGACTGGCTTTTCAACGCCGCTTTGCTGGTGCTGGGAGCATGGATCGGCGTCCAGTTTGACGGTCCCTTCATCCGGAGGCTCGGCCGGGTCGCGCTGGTCAAGAGCATCCTCGTCTTACTCCTCGTCGCCGCGACCGCTGCCATCGGATACGCCTTTAGCCGTCTCTTGGGGATCAACCCGGTGACGGCGCTCCTCGCGAGCAGCCCCGGCGCCATGGAGGCGATGGTCGCGCTCTCCCTCAAGCTGGGAGCGCACACTCCTTTGGTCATCTCCATGCAGATGGTGCGTTTCCTCGCGATGCTGCTCGCAGGGCCATGGATCGCAAGAACGCTCGTAAGAGCCGCCTCCCGAAAGGAAGAGGAGATGCGCTAAACCCGGCTGATGGCCTTTCTCATGACGCTTTTGGGCAGCCTTCTTCAAGGGGTCAAAGGCCGGAAAGCCTCATCGTCCCCCTCCCAGCGCGTCGCGGATCCGCCGCCAGAGGCGGACGAGCCAGCTTGCGGGCTTGACATCCTCTCCGGCGTACAGAGGGAGCCGCAAGAGCTCCCGCTCTCCGTGGCGGATGACGTACTCACCCACCGCGTCTCCGGCAGCGATGGGAAGCGTGGGAGGCAACGCTTCGATCTCTACCTCGACCTCGGCCGGCCCGCCCCGGGGCACGAGGACGCGGCCTGGTCCCCGCACCTCCACCGGGATCCACTCGGGCATCCCCGCCGGGATGCGCGCCTCTCCGACGCGCCCGGTCGGAATCGTCACAGGAATAAAGCGCTGGAACCCGTAATCCAAGAGGCTGATTGTCTGGCTTTCGCGCTCTTGTTCGTCCCGGGCCCCCATGATCACCGCGAGGAGGCGGACGCCGCCCCGCTCAGCCGTCGCGACGATCAGGTAGCCGGACTCTTCGAGGTAGCCGGTCCTCAGGCCGTCGAGGCCTTCATACCTGCCGACGAGATTGTTGGTGTTGTACAGGTTGAAAAGGGGCTGATCACGAAATCTCTCGACCCGGATGCGGGTCCACTCGAGCACCTCGGGATGGGAGGCGATCAGCGCGCGAGCTGCAATGGCGATGTCGTGGGCCGTCGTGTACGCCTCGCCTTCTCCTTCGGCGGGCGGCAAGCCGTGGGAGTTGGCAAACCTGGAGTCCGCCATGCCCAGCTCGCGGGCCCGCTCGTTCATCATAACGACAAAGGCGGGTTCGGTTCCGGCGATGTGCTCAGCCACCGCGACGGCCGCGTCGTTGGCCCCGGCAATGGCCACCGCTTTGAGAAGCTCGAGGAGCGTGTGCACCTCGCCCTCCCGCAGGTACACCCGGGAGCCCGCCATCCGGCTGGCCCGGGCGCTGGCCCTGACAGGCTCGTCGAGGCTCACCCTGCCGGCTTTCACTTCGTCCAAAGCGACGAGCAAGGTCATCACCTTGGCGAGGCTCGCCGGAGGGACGGACCAGCGCGGTTGTTTCTCCAGGAGCACCTGTCCCGTGCCCGCGTCGATGAGCAGCGCGGACGGGACCGAGACGTCAAAGGCCGGCTGGGCCACGGCCGCCGTCGCCACCAAGAGAAAGACCGCGCTCACGATGGGGGTCGAGAGGAGCTTTGCGATTCCCTTCAAATCGATCCCTCCCCGCTCAAGTCGCCCGCATTCCAAAAGCCTCCGACCTTGCGAAGGCCTCCTCGCCCAACCTGATCAAGCCAGGAGGCAAAACAACGCTGAATCCATGAGCGAAGGGAGTCGATCACCGCCGTGCTCGACGCGCTGAAAGAGGCCGCGATGGCCCGTGTTTTTGAGGCGCTGCACGCCGACCTTGAGCAAGCCGGCCGTTCGCTGGCAAAGCTCAAAGACCGGCCGGAGAGCCTTGCGCAAATGGATCCACTGACAGCCTGGCGCCTGGTCCACGGCTTGCAGGCCTCCCTCGAGATCGCCCAGCAGACCCTACGCGCGGCGCGCCGCTCGCCTGGCATGCCAGCCGGCCCGATGCGCCAAGCCGTCACCGACGTGTTGGCTCTCGTCGCCCACGTCCACGAGCTCCTTCACCTTCACCTCATCCCCCTTGTCGAACGGACGTACGGAGCGCCGCCTCAAGGCACCCGCTGGCGCGTCGAGCCCCCCTCCGAGCCGCCGGCCGGGGTTTGACAAGAGCGGGTGGCCTGCGACTCGGACGGAAACGCCCGCGCCTTTTAGCGCCTACTCGGAAGAGAGGATGTGCTCGATCTCCTGCATCTCCTCTGGGGAGAGCTCCCATTCGCTGGCTTTCACGTTGTGCTGCAGCTGCGCCACCGATGTGACGCCGGCGATGACGCTCGCCACCTGGGGCCGGGCGATGAGCCACGCGATGGCCAGCTCGGCCATGCTCTTGCCCCTTGCCTTGGCAAAGGCCTCCAGCCGCTCGATGACGTCGAAGTTGCGCTCTGTGAAGTACTGTTGGACGTAGGCGCTCGCCTCACCCCGCGACCCCGGGGGAGGCGCTTGACCCCGGCGGTACTTGCCCGTCAAGAAGCCTCCCGCCAGCGGGAAGTACGGGATGATGCCCACGCCAAAGGCTTCGCAATAGGGGACCAGCTCCTTTTCAATCGAGCGTTCCAGCATGTGATAGTGCGGCTGGATTGAGATGAAGGGCGTCCACCCGCGCATCTCAGCGACGTCGTTGGCCCGGCAAAGCTGCCATGCCGCGTAGTTGGAAGCGCCGATGTAACGCACTTTCCCGCTGCGTACCAGATCGTCGAGGGCCCGCATGGTTTCCTCAAAGGGCGTATGGGGATCAAACCGGTGGATCTGGTAAAGATCGATGTATTCAGTCCCCAGGCGCCGCAAACTCGCCTCGACCCCGGCGATGATGTGGCGCCGGGAAGCGCCCACGTCGTTGGGCCCGTCGCCCGTGCGGCTGCCGACCTTGGTGGCGAGCACCACCTGGTCCCGCCGCTTGGCGATGGCCTTGCCGATGGTCTCCTCGCTTTTTCCGCCTGTGTACACATCTGCGGTGTCGATGAAGTTGACTCCGAGGTCCAAGGCTGCGTCGATGATCTCGGCCACGCCTTTTTCGTCCACCTTGCCGCCAAACTGGTTGGTGCCAAGGCCGACGACCGAGACCCAAAGGCCTGACCGGCCTAGCTGCCGATACTTCACGGTGTCACCTCCGGCGATGTTCCCTGAAGCTTGAAATTCGCCGCGAGCTTTGAAAATCCTGAAATCCCGGCGGTCAAGAGAAAAAAACGCGCCGCGCCCCTGGTCGGGATAAGACAAAAAATCATACAAAAGAAGAAAAAGGAGGTACAAAGCACCAAAAAGCGAAATGGGAGCCTGTAGCAGCAGTGAGAGTCCGTGTTCATGACGCGAAAATCTTGCAAAAGGTGTGGGCGTAAACCGATGACCAAGGGGGGACGACCCTTGCTCGTAGCGGAGAGGCGAGCGGCCATCATCAAGAAGCTGGAGGCGCACGGCAGCGTCCGGGTCGCCGACCTGAGCGCCCAGTTTGGCGTGACCGAGGAGACGATCCGGCGCGATCTCGAAGAGCTCGAGCGACAAAAGGTGCTCAAGCGGACCTACGGGGGAGCGGTGAAAGCCACCGGCACCGGTTATGAACTTCCCCATGCTAAACGGCGGCTGAAAAACGCGGCCGAAAAGGCCAAGATCGCCAAAGCCGCAGTCTCCCTCATCCGGGAGGGGGACACGGTGAGCTTTGACGCGAGCACGACGGTGCTCCGGCTCTGCCAGGAGCTTCACCACATGAGCGGCCTGACGGTCCTCACCAACTCCATCCAGGTCTTGTTGGAGCTCTCGGGACGTCCAGGGATCGTCGCGATCGGGACCGGCGGCACCCTCAGGGAGACCGCGCTCAGCTTTGTCGGGCCCATCGCCGAGCGGACGATGGCCGAGCACCACGTCGATAAGGCCTTTCTCTCGTGCAAAGGCTTGAGCGTCGAAAAGGGCCTGACCGACTCCAACGAGCTGGAGGTCGAGCTGAAAAAGCTCATGATCCGTGCCGCCCAGGAGGTCATCGTCCTCGCCGATCACACCAAGTTTGGCTATACCGGTTTCGCCAGGATCGCCACCATAGACGCGATCGACACCATCGTCACGGACGATGGTGTCGATCCCAAGGAGATTCAGCCCTTCATCGACGCCGGCATCAACGTCATCGTCGCCGGCGAGTCATAGTCAATCGGCCAGCTCCCGGCAGGCTCCTATCGCCCTTCTTCCAGCAACGCCACAAAGCGCCCGTACACCTCGTCCCACGCCGCGGTCTCTTTGGGTTGGTACACCTTAAGTTCAAAGGAGTCGCGCACCAGCGCCCTCCCCGCCTTGAGATCGGACAGCTCGCCGGTGGCGATGGCCTGCATGAGGATGTTGCCCGTCGCCGTCGCTTCCACCGGCCCGGCGACAACGGTGCACCCGGTGGCGTCCGCGGTCATCTGGTTGAGCAGCTGGTTTTGCGAGCCTCCGCCGACGATGTGGATCACCCGGACGGTCCGGCCGCTGGCCTCTTGCAGGCGCTCGAGGACGTACCGGTACTTGAGCGCCAAGCTCTCCAAGATACAGCGGACCATCTCGCCCCGGCTTTCGGGAAGGGGCAGCCCCCGCTGGCTCAGGTAAGCCCGGATCCTTTCCGGCATGTCGCCCGGCTTGAAAAACGCGGCGTCGTCGGGGTCAACGTGAGCCCGAAAGGGCGCCGCCTTCTCCGCTTCGGCGGTGAGCCCGGCATAGTCCACCGCCGCGCCCTCGCTCTCCCACGTCCGCCGGCACTCCTGGAGGAGCCACAGGCCCATCACGTTTTTCAGCAAGCGGAACGTCCCCGCGACACCGCCCTCGTTGGTCAAGTTGAAGGCCAGGCTCTCGTCCGTGATCACCGGCTCCGCCACTTCGAGGCCCACCAGCGACCAAGTGCCGGAGCTGATAAACGCCCAATCGTCCCCCGAAGCGGGCACGCCCGCCACCGCCGAGCCCGTATCGTGCACCGCGGGCACGATCACCGGGATCGCCCCGGCGCCGGTCTCTTGCGCTACCGGGTCCAGCAGCTCGCCGACGACCGTGCCCGGCTGGACGATCTCCGGCATGATCTCCTGCGGCAGCCCAAAACGGCGGAAAAGGTCGCTGGCCCACCCCCTGAGGCGGGGATCGTAAAGCTGGCTCGTGGTCGCGTTGGTGAACTCGCCGACGGCACGGCCGGTCAAAAGGTACGTAAACAGCTCCCCCATCATGAGCAGGCGCTCGGCCGCCTCCAGCAACCGGGGATGCCGCTCTTTGGCCGCGAGCAGCTGAAAGAGCGTGTTAAACTGGAGAAACTGGATCCCAGTTTGCCGGAAGATCTCGCTTTGGGGCACGATCGCAAAGGCCCGCTCCATCACGCCGTCGGTGCGGCCGTCCCGGTAGTGGTAGGGAAGCCCCACGAGGCTGCCGTCGGACGTCAAAAGCCCATAGTCGACGCCCCAGCTGTCGATGCCGATGCCCCTCAAGGGCTCGGGGCTTTCCCTGGCGGCGAGCCCGATCGCCTGCTTGATCTGGGTGTACAGGCTGAGCACATCCCAGTGCAGCCCGTCCAAGAGGCGGACGGGGATGTTGGGAAAGCGGTGCACCTCGTGCAGCTCGAGGCGCCCGCCGCTCAAGGTTCCCACCACGCCCCGCCCGCTCTCGGCGCCGAGATCGATAGCAAGGTAGCGCACCCATGACCCCTCCTCGCGCCTTACCGGGAACGCTGCTCGATGATGCGAGCCATGTAGCCGCTCTCGCGGAAAGCCTTGCGGGGATTGGCCGGCACCCCCAGCTCTTCCCGCACCTTCTCCAAGAGGGGCGTCACGTCCCTGTTAAACGCTTCGACCAGGCACTCCTCAGCTTCGATCATGTCCATATTTTCCTGGGCCTCTTTGAGGCGCTTCCTGTCGACCAACAGGGCCTTGGCGTAAGCCGTCTGGATGTTGACCACCGACTGGATCATCGCCTCGATGTTGGGCTTGATGTAGTGGCACTGGTCAATCATGTACGCGATATCCAGCTCGATCGCTGGATCTTGCTCCGCGGCGACGATTTCGTTAAAGATCAAAAAGAGCTCGTACGGGTTGATGGAGCTGGTGGTCAGATCGTCATCCGCGTACTTGCGGTTGTTGAAGTGAAAGCCGCCCAGCTTCCCCTCGTCGATCAAGATCGCGATGATGTATTCGATATTGGTCCCCTGTGGGTGATGGCCCAGATCCACCAGCGTCTGCGCCTTGGGGCCCAGCTTTTTCGCATAAAGCGTGGCCAGCCCCCAGTCGGGAATATCGGTGTGATAAAAGGCGGGCTCGAAAAACTTGTACTCGATGAGCATCCGCTGGCCCTCGCCCAGCATGGCGTAGGTCTTGGCCAGCCCCTCCTCCATCCGATGCTTGCGCGCGCGGAAGTCGTCCTGCCCCGGGTAATTAGTGCCGTCGGCAAACCAGAGCGACAGGATCGTCGAACCCGTCTTGTTCATGATGTCGACGCACTCGGCCAGGTGAGCCAGCGCCCGCTCCCTAACGTGGGCCTTCGGGTGCGTCAGGCTCCCCCACACGTAGTCGTCCTCTTGAAAGAGGTTGGCATTGACCGCGCCGACGCTCAAGCCGAGGCTTTGGGCGTGCTGCTTGAGCTCTTCGTAGTCGTCCACCTTGTCCCAGGGAATGTGGATCGCGACGGAGCGGGCGATCCCCGTGTACTTTTGGACCTGGGCAGCGTCCTCAAACTTCTCGAAGACGTTTCGGGGCGCGCCCGGCTTATGCAGCGTGTAAAAGCGGGTGCCCATCGCCCCGTACCCCCACGAGGGCGTTTCTACGTGCTGTTTGAGGAGCCGTTCCTTGGCAGCCTCGACGTCGACCGATTCGGGCAGCGTCTCACAAAATGCCTGGTACCTCTTTTCGATACTCGTCACCCAGATTCGCCTCCTCACATGTTCACAGGTTTTTCTCAAAAAGCTCCCACTTCTCGGGAGCGCTGCACCCAACCCTCGTGAGAGAAAAAGCGCGCGCCTTTGCACGCGACGCGCGCCTCGATCGCTACCGGGTATAGGCCGCCGGGACGCCGCCGTCCACCGTGAGCGTGCAACCCGTGGTCTTCCCCGACCGATCGGATGCGAAAAAGAGGATCGCTTCGGCCACGTCGTCGGGGTAGACGTTGACCCGCAAGGTCGTGCGGCTGCGGTAATACTCCTCGAGCTGCTCGGGCGCGATGCCGTAGGCCTTGGCCCGCTCCTCGCGCCAGCGGCTGTTCCAGATGCCCGAGCCTTCGAGCACGGCGTCGGGCGCGACGCAGTTGACCCGGATCCCGTGGGGACCCGCCTCCTCGGCCAAGGACCGGGCCATGTGCAGCTCCGCCGCCTTG